>NZ_JADPJF010000151.1:47308-77987 GCF_023073295.1 Bradyrhizobium sp. 23
GGCAGCGCGAGGCTTTCAAGCAGCGGCACGATGTAGACGCAGTTGGTCTCCAGCACCGCGCCGTCGGCGAGGCTGAACTCGTGCAGCTTCAACTCGTCGATGCGCTCGGCGACCGTGGCGCCGGGACCGGGCAGGAAGCTGGCGCGAACGCGATAGGCGATATCGCCAAGACGCAAATCGAGGCTCGCCGGCTGGATCTGGCTTTCGACGAAGTCGTAAGCGGGCAGGATGAGACCGCCCTCCGCCATCGCCGCGATCATGCGGTCGGGCAGGATACCGTTGGCGTCGGCGGCGACCGTGAACGTCAACCCGGGGTCCTCATCAGGGATCAAACACATCCCGACATGCGGGAAATATGAGCGTTTTACGGCTATCCGATGGACGTCTTGACGGAAAGGGCATTGCGGAATATGAGCATGACTTATCCCGTGGTGATTTGAGCCGGCCGGCTTGCAGCCACGTTAAATAAGTCGCTAAACAGGCCGGGGACCTCTGTGATCCCGGCCCGTGGAGATATTCCAGGCCGGTTTTTTTGTGACCATTCTCGATGGTCACTTCAGGAGGTCCTATGTCGAAGTCCCCGGCGCCAACCGCCCACTACCGTCCCGAAACTCGCCTGGTTCATTCCGGCACCTTACGCTCGCAATATGGCGAGACGTCGGAGTCGCTGTTCCTGACCCAGGGCTACGTCTACAACAGCGCTGAGGAGTGCGAGGCGCGGTTCAAGGGCGAGGACCCCGGCTTCATCTATTCACGCTACTCCAATCCGACCATCTCGATGTTCGAGCGCCGCATGATCGAGCTCGAAGGCGCCGAAGCGGCACGTTCGGCCGCGACCGGCATGGCCGCGGTGACGACCGCGATCCTGGCGCCGCTCAAGGCCGGCGATCACGTCGTGGCCTCGCGCGCGCTGTTCGGCTCGTGTCTCTACGTCGTGCAGGATTTACTGCCGCGCTACGGCATCGAGACCACGCTGGTCGACGGCCTCGATCTCGACCAGTGGCAGCGCGCCATGAAGCCGAACACCAAGACGTTCTTCCTGGAGAGCCCGACCAATCCGACGCTCGACGTGCTCGACATTCCCGGCATTGCCGAGATCGCGCATAGTGGCGGCGCGCGGCTCGTCGTCGACAACGTGTTCGCCACCCCGATCTGGCAGAGCCCGCTCGCGCTCGGCGCCGACGTCGTGGTCTATTCCGCGACCAAGCACATCGACGGCCAGGGCCGCTGTCTCGGCGGCATCATCCTGTCCTCGGAAGCGTTCATCGCCGAGCACATCCACAATTTCATGCGCCAGACCGGCCCGTCGATCTCGCCGTTCAACGCCTGGGTCCTGCTCAAGGGGCTGGAGACGCTCGCCGTGCGCGTGCGCGCGCAGACCGAGACGGCGGCGCGCATCGCGGACGTGCTGGCGAGCCATCCGAAGATTTCGCGGCTGGTGTTTCCCGGCCGCGCCGATCATCCGCAGGCTGCATTGGTGAAGAAGCAGATGCGCGGCGGCTCGACGCTGGTCGGCCTCGAGGTCAAGGGCGGCAAGCAGGCGGCGTTCCGCGTGCTCAACGAGCTCAAGCTCGCCAAGATCTCGAACAATCTCGGCGACGCCAAGAGCCTCGTCACCCATCCCGCGACCACGACGCATCAGCGTTTGAAGCCGGAGGACCGCGCCGCGCTCGGCATCAGCGAAGGATTCATCCGCTTCTCGGCAGGCCTCGAGCACGCGGACGATCTGATCGAGGATCTGACCGCGGCGCTGGAGAAGGCGTAGCCACGCATTCGACATCGTAGGGTGGGCAAAGCAAGCGTGCCACCATTCACGATCACAGTGCCGCTGGATGGTGGGCACGGCGCGAAGAGCGCGCCTTTGCCCACCCTGCAGCAGCTACATCGGCCGATAGGTCCGCACGTCCGCGGGCACGTTCACGCCGAGCTTGATTTGGCCGACGGAGCGGATGATGTCGTCGCCGAGGAGCTGGGCGAAGCAGGCATAGCCCCAATCGTTCATGTGCAGTCCGTCCGCGATCACGAAACTCTCGACCGGAAGGGATTGCTTCTCGTGCCAGTCGCGCATCACCTCGAAGCGCGGGAAGATACCGACGTGACGGAGCTCGGCGACCTTGCCGAGCAGCTTCACCATCTTGCCGGCGCTCTCGGCGCGCTGGTTGACCGCGGGCGAATATTGCGGATCGACCAGCACGATGTCGGTGCCGCCGGTGGCCTGGATGCGAGCGATGCCGTCCTCGACCAGTTTGGCGGTCTCGCCAGGATCGAGATTGCGCAGCACGGCATTGGTGCCGACCTGCCAGATCACCAGATCCGGATGCACGTCGATCACCTCTTTCTGGAGACGCTTCATCATCTCGGGCGCATCCTCGCCGCCGACGCCGGCATTGACGACGGTGATGTCGGCGGTCGGATAGTGCCGGTGCAGCTGCGCGGCAAGGCGATTGGGATAGTTGAACTCCGGCGAGCTCGCGCCGAATCCCGCGGTCGACGACGAGCCGAACGCGACGATGACGACGGGCTGGCCGGCGACGAGCTTGCCCGCGACATGCGGCAGCGAGCCCATCGCCTTCGAGCCGCCCTTCGGCGACAGGCAGGGCACGCGGCTAAAGATGTCGCCGGCGGATTTCGCGACCTGCTTCACCTTGTCGATGGCGCGCGCCGTGATGCCGCGCTGGTCGGGGGACGTCGCTGCGACGGTGGTCTGGGACGGTGAAGCGGGAGCCGGATCAGCCGACTGCTGCGGGGCCGGTGTTGCCTGCGCGGCCTGCGTCTGCGCGTGGGACTGCGAGGCCGGACTCAGCAACAGCAGCACCGCTGCTGCGGGCACAGCCAGCCATGCCGTCAGGCAAAAAGGGCGGAGAGAACTCATTAACGCTAGACCTCAATTTTGCTGCTGGGCCGGCTCCAGATGGGCAGCGTCGATCAGGAACTGTGCCAACGCCCGGCCAAGGCAATCATGGACCTGCTTCGCCAACTCGGGGCCGCGCGACGGGCTGAATAGGTCGAACTGGCCCTGATCATTCCACTGCCGCATGATCGCGAACCGATCGAACAGCGGAATATCGTGCTCCTGCGCCACCACCCGCATATTGTCGAGGTATGGCGGCACCGAGATCATGGTTTCGGTACGCGGACTGTACTGCAAATTCATCAAGACGACGTCAGCCCCTGCCTTTTGCAACGCAACAACCCCTTCGGTCACCGCGCCACGAAAATCATCGGGATCGATGGCTCGGATAGCATCGACAGTCCCGGTCTGCCAGATGACCAAAGTAGGCGTTTTTGCTTCCATCAGCTTAACGAAGCTGGCAGCCGCCTCCTCGGCCGTTTTCTTGCTCTGTATTTCTACGGAGACGTGCACAATCTCGGACGGCGGCAGCTTGTCCTTCAGGATGGCCTGCATCCGCGCCGGATAAGAGGCGTCCTCGGAAGCCGGAATCGTGGTCGAGCGACTGCCGATGACCAGGATTTCGAGCGGCTTGCCGGCCTTCACGGCATCGGCGACCTTGGGAAGCTGGCTTTCGCTGGTGAGCAGATAGGACGGCACTTCACAGGCTGCGGGCGCGGCTGAAGCAGCCGGCGCAGCATCGTCCGCGCGCGCCGGAGGCGCGGCGAGACCACCGCACAGCAGGATCAGGCTCAGGAAAACCTTCGCCTTCATCAGCCCCCTCCCGCCATATCGGCGCTGCCGACGGCGCTTTTGGTTTTCGAACCGCTCTTGTCAGCCACCCGCTTGTACCACGAAATCAGCCAGGCCATGGCCCACATGATCAGGATTCCGGAGAGACTTATTAGCGCATGCATGACCGGGCCGCCCGAGACTTCGGCCAGGATGAAATGGCCGGCAAAGGCGAGGAAGACGCCGAGACAGAATATCTCCAGGGAATGCGAGCCGCACAGGATCAGCGGCCGCAGCCAGGGCGATTTCAGGCCCGGCCAGTCCCGGGGCAGGACGCGCACGGTGAGCGCGGCCAGCGCCAGGAAATGCGTGAAGCGCAGCACGTCAAGGTCGGCCTTGTCGATCGGATACATCCACTGCTCGAGCCGCTTCGGCATGAAGTGGGAGAGCTGCGGCACATACCAGGTCAGCGTCACGTAGAATGCCGCAACCAGATAGGCGATCGCGATCCACATCGTCACCCGCGAAGCCAGAATGTGCGACATGCGTCGCGCACCCCCGAGCGCGCACCATGCCCCGAACACGAACAGCAATTGCCAGGCGAAGGGATTGAAGGCCCAGAAGCCGTTCGGATAGGCCGACAGATAGAGGTCGTATTCCCAGGTCACCGCGTAGAGCGCGACCGAGAGGCCGAGCGTCACGTCGGGGCGCCACTTCATCAGCCACAGGATCAAGGGCAGCGCCAGCATCAGCACGATGTAGAGCGGCAGCACGTCCATGTTGACCGGACGGAAGCGCAGCAGCAGCGCCTGCACGATCGTGACGTCGGGCTGCTTGAGGAAATCCATGATGCCCATCTCTTCGGTGTAGAGCGGGTTCTCGAACCTGGTCGCGACGTAGGAGATTTCGGCAAGGAAGATCGTGAACAGGAAGACGTGGGCGACATAGATCTGCCAGACGCGCCGCAGGATGCGCGCGGTGGCGACGACGATGCCGGACTCCAGCATCGCCCGACCGTAGACGAAGGCGGCGGTATAGCCGGAGATGAAGATGAAGATCTCGGTGGCGTCGCTGAAGCCGTAATTGCGGATCGTGAACCAGGTCAGAAGGCTCGGCGGCAAATGGTCGATGAAGATCAGCCACAGCGCAAGGCCGCGGAATAGGTCCAGCCGGAGCTCGCGCTCGCCGATGGCGGGCAGCGAAATGGCCGGCGCGGCCGCGCGCCGCTTCGCTCCCGCGGACTTGACCTCCACAGGTTTAGCGGTTCCCGCGATCGTCGATCCCGTCACTTGGTCGGCAATGGTCATCGGGGGCCTAAAAACCCTTCCGCAAATCGCGACGTGGCAAGGAGTGTACCGGTCCGGCCGTCATCTCGCAAAGCGACCGGATCACAAGCAAGTACATTTGCAAGCCCATTTGGACGTGTACTTCCCTGCGAATTCTGGCGGGACGATGTCGCCAAGGCGTCTCCGGCGTTTGGTTCCCGGGCGGTTTTCGGTATGATGGCAATCATGTACCGCGCCGTGACCCGCCAGATCGAAGTGACCGTCGAGCCGAACTTTGTTCCGGAGCAGTCGTCGGCTGACCGCTCCCGTTATTTCTGGGCCTACACCGTCGTCATCACCAATTCCGGCGACGAGACCGTGCAGCTCAAGACGCGGCACTGGATCATCACCGACGCCACCGGCCGGCAGCAGGAGGTGAAGGGCGAGGGCGTCGTCGGCGAGCAGCCGACGCTCGCGCCCGGCGAACGCTTCGAATACACCTCCGGCGTCCCGCTCACGACCGCCTCGGGCTTCATGACCGGCCGCTACCAGATGGTCAGCGCGACCGGCGAGCGCTTCGAAATTGACGTGCCGACGTTCTCGCTGGACAGCCCGGACAACAAGCGGGTGTTGAACTAGGGCAGGAGATGGTGGGCGCGCTCCGCTTTGGCCGACCCTATCGCACCTGCAGGCTAACGCCTTACGCGTCTTCCACGCCTGCTTCATCCGGCGTGAACTCGTACACCGAGCTGCAGAACTCGCAGGTCACGACGACCTTGTCGTCCTTGACCATCGCGGCACGGTCGTCAGACGAAAAGCTCTTTAGCATCGATGCCACCGCATCGCGCGAGCAGGAGCATTGCGCCTTCAAGGGCAGCGGATTGAACACGCGCACGCCGCGCTCGTGGAACAGGCGGTAGAGCAGCCGCTCCCCGGACAGCTCCGGATCGATCAGCTCAACGTCTTCGACGGTCTCGATCAGCGAGCGTGCCTCGACCCAGGCATCGTCTTCAGCGACGGCGTGCACTTCGACGCCTTCGGGCGCATCGCCGGGATGCAGATCGGCCTGCCGCGCACGCTCGGGCGCCTTCGGCAGGAACTGCATCAGCATGCCGCCAGCACGCCAGCGATGCTTGCCGCCGTCGTTCGAACGCCATTCCTCGCCGACAGCGAGACGCACGCGTGTCGGGATCTGCTCGGAGCGCAGGAAATATTCGTGAGCGGCGTCTTCGAGGCTGCCGCCGTCGAGCGCAACCAGGCCCTGGTAGCGGCTCATGTCGGGGCCTTGGTCGATGGTCATGGCGAGATGACCGTGGCCCAGCAGCGCGCCGGAATGCGTGCCAGTATCTTTGGCCTCGCCGAGGCGCGCGGCGTCGTAGCGCGCATAGGCGCGCAGGCGATCCGGCGCCTGATAGTCCACGACCAGGAACGACACCGGACCGTCGGTCTGGGCCTGGAGAATGAAGCGGCCCTCGAACTTCAGCGAGGAGCCAAGCAGCGTGGTCAGCACGATGGCCTCGCCGAGCAGCTTGCCGACCGGCGCGGGATAATCGTGCTTGGTCAGGATTTCGTCGAGCGCCGGACCAAGCCGCACCAGCCGACCGCGCACATCGAGCGCGTCGACCTCGTAAGGCAGCACGGCGTCATCGATCGGAACCGCGGATGGCGCGCGAACCGGGCCTTCAGGCCCGGTTTTCATATCAGGGGATTGGGAAACCATGGCGCTTTATCTGGGGTCGGAAGGCGGAATTGGAAGGGGGGAGGGCTGCATCCAGAATGCAGCACGGATCGTACGCAAGCACGGCAAATTCGGTGTCGTCCTGGCGAAGGCCAGGACGACGATGAAGACCTACTTCGCCGGCACGGCGGATACCGGCCCGGATTACTTCACTGCGTCGAAGCACCAGGCCAGAATGCCCTTTTGCGCGTGCAGGCGGTTTTCGGCCTCGTCGAACACGACGGATTGTGGACCGTCGATCACCTCGTCGGTGACCTCCTCGCCGCGATGGGCGGGCAGGCAGTGCATGAATAGCGCATCCGGCTTGGCAAGCGACATCAGCTGCGCATTGACCTGATAGGGCTTGAGCACGTTGTGGCGGTGCTCGCCTTCCTTGTCGCCCATCGACACCCAGGTGTCGGTCACGACACAATCGGCGCCGCGCACGGCGGCTTCGGCATCCGTGCCGAGCATGATCGGCGCGCCGGTCGCCTTGATGAAGTCGCGCATCGCCTTTTTCGGCGCGAGCTCCGGAGGCGTCGCGACATTGAGCTGGAACTTGAAGCGCTCGGCGGCGTGCGCCCAGGAGGCGAGCACGTTGTTGTCGTCGCCGGTCCAGGCCACGGTCTTGCCCTCGATCGGGCCGCGATGTTCCTCGTAGGTCATGAGGTCCGCCATCACCTGGCAGGGATGCGAGCGGCGCGTCAGGCCGTTGATGACGGGCACGGTGGCGTTTGCCGCAAGCTCCAGCAGCGCATCGTGATTGAGAATGCGGATCATGATGGCGTCGACATAGCGCGACAGCACGCGCGCGGTGTCGGCGATGGTCTCGCCGCGGCCGAGCTGCATTTCGGCGCCGGTGAGCATGATGGGCTCGCCGCCGAGCTGGCGCATGGCGACGTCGAAAGACACCCGCGTCCGCGTCGAGGGGCGCTCGAAGATCATCGCCAGGGTCTTGCCTTCGAGCGGCCTGACCGGCTGATGCGCCTTCTGCTTCGCCTTCATCGCGGAGGACGCAGCGAGCATGCGCTTGAGCTCCGACAGCGGCAGCTCGTTGATATCGAGGAAGTGCTTCGGTGTTTTATCGGGCGACTTGCTCATCAGCTTGCCGCCCGCTTGTTGCCGGACAACGCGGTGCAGGCGCGCTCGAGCCGCCCGACGCTGTCCTCGATCTCGGCTTCGGTGACGATCAAAGGCGGCAGGAAACGCACGACATTGTCGCCGGCACCGACGGTGAGCAGCTTTTGGTCGCGCAAGGCTGCAACGAGATCGCCGGAGGGCACCACGGCCTTGATGCCGATCAGGAGGCCCTCGCCGCGCACTTCGCTGACGACATCGCCGTGACGGTCGATCACGGAGGCGAGCTTCTGCTTGAGCAGCAGCGACATCCTCTGCACGTGGTCGAAGAAGCCGGGCTTGAGCATGACGTCGAGCACGGCGTTCGCAGCCGCGATCGCGAGCGGATTGCCCCCGAAGGTCGAGCCGTGCGAGCCCGGCGTCATGCCGGACGCCGCTTCCGCGGTCGCAAGGCAGGCGCCGATCGGGAAGCCGCCGCCGAGCGCCTTGGCCAGCGACATCACGTCGGGTTCGACGCCAAGGCGGCGGTACGCGAACAGATCGCCGGTGCGGCCCATGCCGGTCTGCACCTCGTCGAAGGCGAGCAACAGACCCTTCTCGTCGCAGAGCTGGCGCAACGCCCTCAGGAAGGCGGGCGTTGCCGAACGCACACCGCCCTCGCCCTGGATCGGCTCGATCAGGATGCCGGCGGTCTGCGGACCGATTGCCTTTTTCACGGCATCGAGATCGCCATGCGCAACCTGGTCGAAGCCCTCCATCGGAGGGCCGAAACCTTCGAGATATTTTGCCGATCCCGTTGCGGCCAGCGTCGCCAGCGTGCGGCCATGGAAGGCGCCTTCGAAGGTGATCATGCGATAGCGGTCGGGATGACCCTTTGCGGCGTGATAACGGCGCACGACCTTGATCACGCATTCCAGCGCTTCGGCGCCGGAATTGCAGAAGAACACGAAGTCCGCGAAGCTTTCATTGCACAGGCGCGCGGCGAGCTTTTCGCCGTCCGGGCTCTGGAACAGGTTCGACATGTGCCAGAGCTTGGTGGCCTGCTCCTGCAACGCCGCGACCAGCGCCGGATGGGCATGGCCGAGCGCATTCACCGCCACCCCGGAGGTGAAATCGAGATAGCGCTCGCCATTGGTCGCGATCAGCCAGCAGCCTTCGCCACGCTCGAAACCAAGGTCGGACCTGGCGAAAACGGGGAGCAAATGCGGCGCTGCGCTGTTAGTCATGATGGTCACTTGAATGTTGCGGACGGAGTGAGCGTGCATTGCGCAACGCACCATCGACCGGCCCGGAAAACGAAACGTGCCGCCTCTTGAGGGCGGCACGTGCGACTATCTTAGGCCTGGTGAAACGGGTGTCAATGCCGCCCGGAAAGCCTCGCGAAACGCTGAATCCGTAGTCTTGCGGTGCCGATTTTGCGGGATTTGGCCACGGAACATGTGGAAGCGAGTCGGCGGACTCTTGCGCGGGAGTCACGCCATATTGTAGCGTTTGGATTGTCAGATACGACATCTCGTGCAGTGGTTCTGATCTTTAAGTCCTTATGTACCGGCGTAAACGTTCGGGCGTTCAAGACGCGCCCGGCGAGCCTTAAGGGATTCTGGCGGCACGGGTTTTTGAAGGCTTAGGCATTCGCTGCGAGGCCCCAGGATGGCTGGCGCGCAGCGAGGGAAAGGGTGCAATGACGGTTTTGACCTGGTCCGATGATCGCGTCGAGCAGCTGAAAAAGCTCTGGGAGGCCGGACTTTCGGCCAGCCAGATCGCGGCGGAGCTCGGCAATGTGACCCGCAATGCCGTGATCGGCAAAGTGCACAGGCTCGGCCTTTCGGGCCGCGCCAAGAGCCCATCATCGGCAGCGCCGCGGCCGCGCAAGGCGCGCCCCGCGCAGCACATGATGCGGGTGAGCCGCCCGATCTCGCGCGGCAACACCGCGCTGGCGCAGGCCTTCGAGGTCGAGGCTGAGCCGGATCCGGTCACCTACGACAACGTGGTGCCGATGAGCCAGCGGCTGTCGCTGCTGGAATTGAACGAGGCGACCTGCCACTGGCCGGTCGGCGATCCCTCGAGCCCGGACTTCTTCTTCTGCGGTGGAAGGGCGCTGTCCGGACTGCCCTATTGCGCCCAGCACTCGCGCGTTGCGTACCAGCCCGCGTCGGATCGGCGCCGCGCACCGGTAAAGCCGGGTCCCCGTTAGTCGTCACGCGAAGACAGTTCAACAATTTCAGTGTCGTCCCGGCCTAGTGCGCAATTGCGCACGGGGGGCCGGGACCCATACTCCGAGCACGCAATAATCGTGCGGAAGGGGTCACTCCGAGTCTTCGCCAAACCACGTTCGGTGGTTATGGGTCCCGGATCAGCGCTCGCTTCGCTCGCTTGTCCGGGACGACGGCTGAGAATGCAGGGACAGCTCGCCAACAAACAAGCCTGCAACCCTACACCTGCTCCGCCTTCGCGAAGCGATCATCCAGCGCGTAGCCGGCGCCGCGGACGGTGCGGATCGGGTCCTGCTCGCGGCCGAGATTGAGCAGCTTGCGCAGGCGACCGATATGCACGTCGACGGTGCGCTCGTCGATATAGATGTCGCGACCCCAGACGCTGTCGAGCAGCTGCTCGCGCGAGAACACCCGTCCCGGGTGCTCCAGGAAGAACTCCAGCAGGCGATATTCGGTCGGACCGAGATCGATCGGCCGGCCCGAGCGCGCCACGCGGCGCTTGTCACGGTCGAGCTCGATGTCGCCAAAAGCAAGGACGGTGGCGAGGCGCTCCGGGCTCGCGCGCCGCAGCAGGCCTTTCACGCGCGCCAGCAGCTCCGGCACCGAGAACGGCTTGACGATGTAATCGTCGGCGCCGGTCGCAAGACCCCGCACCCGCTCGCTCTCCTCGCCGCGCGCGGTGAGCATGATGATCGGAAGCTGCTTGGTCTCGGGACGGGTGCGAAGCCGCCGGCACAATTCGATGCCTGACAGGCCCGGCAGCATCCAGTCGAGCACGATCAGATCGGGGATGTGCTCCTTGAGGCGGGTGTCGGCGTCGTCGCCGCGCATCACCGTCTCGACGTCATAGCCGTCGCCTTCGAGGTTGTAGCGGAGAAGCTCGGTCAGGGCTTCCTCGTCCTCAACCACCATAATGCGTGCGCCCATCGGGTCGTCGCTCCCTAAGTCTTCAGGTGTTCGGTACCGTGTTGGCGAAGGTCGTCATGTCGCCCTTCGGCCGCTTGTCGGTGATGGCCTGGCCCTCGATCATGTAGAACACGGTCTCGGCGATGTTGGTGGCGTGGTCGCCGATCCGCTCGATGTTCTTGGCGCAGAACATCAGATGGATGCAGAACGAGATGTTGCGCGGATCCTCCATCATGTAGGTGAGGAGCTCGCGGAACAGCGAGGTGCAGATGGCGTCGACCTCCTCGTCGCCCTTCCAGACCGCCATCGCCGCCGGCAGATCATGCGCGGCATAGGCGTCCAGCACCGACTTGACCTGCTGCTGCACGAGGTCGGTCATGTGCTCGAGGCCGCGGAACAGCTTGAGCGGATGGAAGTCCGTCTCCAGCGCCGCGACGCGCTTGCCCATGTTCTTGGCGAGGTCGCCGATGCGCTCGAGATCGGTCGCGACGCGCATGGCGCCGACGATCTCGCGCAGATCGACCGCCATCGGCTGGCGGCGGGCGATGGTGAGCACCGCACGCTCCTCGATGCGCTTCTGCAGCGCGTCGAGCTCGGTGTCGATGGCGACGACGCGCTGGCCGAGCGGGACGTCGCGGCGGATCAGCGCGTCGACGGACTCGACGATCATGCGCTCGGCGATGCCGCCCATCTCGGCGACCAGGCGAGTGAGTTCCTGGAGGTCGGTGTCGAAAGCCTTTGCGGTATGTTCAGAACCCATGTCGCGTCTCCTAGCCGAACCGGCCGGTGATGTAATCCTGCGTGCGCCGATCGGACGGCGACGTGAAGATCTTGCTGGTGTCGTCGAACTCTATCAGCTCGCCGAGATACATGAAGGCGGTCTTGTCGGAGACGCGCGCCGCCTGCTGCATGTTGTGGGTGACGATCGCGATCGTGTAATCCTCGGACAGCTCCTGGATCAGCTCCTCGACCTTGGCGGTCGAGATCGGGTCGAGCGCCGAACAGGGTTCGTCGAACAGGATCACCTCGGGCCGCACCGCGACGGTGCGAGCGATGCAGAGGCGCTGCTGCTGGCCGCCGGAGAGCGACAGGCCGGAGGCGTTGAGCTTGTCCTTGACCTCGTTCCACAGCGCGCCGCCGCGCAGCGCCTTCTCGACGCGGCCGTCCATCTCGGACTTCGAGATCTTCTCATAAAGACGGATGCCGAACGCGATGTTCTCGTAGATCGTCATCGGGAACGGCGTCGGCTTCTGGAACACCATGCCGACGCGGGCGCGCAGCAAATTGAGGTCCAGCCTGGGGTCGAGAATGTTGGTCTGATCGAGCATGAGCTGACCGGTGGCGCGCTGGCCGGGATAGAGGTCGTACATCCGGTTGAAGATGCGCAGCAGGGTCGACTTGCCGCAGCCCGACGGACCGATGAACGCCGTAACGCGGTTGGCGCCGAGCGTCAGGTTGATGTTCTTCAGCGCATGGTGCTCGCCGTAATAGAAGTTCAGGTTACGCACGGTCACCTTGGGGGGCGCCTCGGGCAGCACCGCCGCATGCGGCAGTCCACCGGACGCGCTCATCGACACGGAAAGATCACTCATTTTGCGGTCCTCTCGGCGCCAAGGATGCGCGCGAAAATATTAAGGGCAAGAACGGTCAGGGTGATGAGCAGCGCCCCGCTCCAGGCCAACTGCTTCCAATAGGCATAGGGGCTCTGCACGAAGTTGTTGATGGTCACAGGCAGGTTCGCCATCGTCTTGTTCAGGCCGAGGCTGAAGAACTGGTTCGATAGCGCGGTGAACAGCAGCGGCGCGGTTTCACCGGCGACGCGAGCGGTCGCGAGCAGCACGCCGGTGATGAGACCCGATCGGGCAGCCCGATAAGCGATCCGCTTGATCACCAGCGAACGCGGCAGGCCGAGCGCCGAGGCCGCCTCGCGCAACGCGTTCGGCACCAGCAGCAGCATGTCCTCGGTCGTGCGCAGCACCACCGGGATCACGATGACCGCGAGGGCGAGCGAGCCTGCGACCGCCGAGAAGCCGCGCATCGGCACCACCACGGCGCCGTAGATGAACAGGCCGATGATGATCGAGGGCGCCGAGAGCAGGATGTCGTTGATGAAGCGGATCACCGAGGTCAGCCGGTCATTGCGGCCGTATTCGGCGAGATAGGTGCCGGCGAACATACCGAGCGGCGCGCCGATGCCGACGCCGATCACGGTCATGATCAGCGAGCCGACGATGGCGTTGAGCAGACCGCCCTCGTTCGATCCCGGTGGCGGCGTGTTCTCGGTGAACAGCTGGACATTGAGTCCCGCCAGCCCGTTGTAGAGCAGCGTGATCAGGATCAGCGCGAGCCAGGTGACGCCGAAGGCGGTTGCGGCGATGCAGAGCCCGCGGACGACGATGTCCTTGCGGCGTCGGCGTGAATAGATCGGATTCATGGCGCTAATTCCCCGCCTTCTTTTCCAGCCGCATCAGCATCAGCCGCGCCGCTGCGAGCACGAAGAAGGTCAGAACGAACAGCAGGAGGCCGAGCAGGATCAGGCCGGATTGGTGCAGGCCGTCGCTCTCGGCGAACTCGGATGCGATCGCCGCCGAGATCGTGGTGCCCGGCGCAAAGATCGATGACGAGATCCGGAACGAGTTGCCGATGATGAAGGTCACCGCCATGGTCTCGCCGAGCGCGCGGCCCAGCGCCAGCATGATGCCGCCGATGACGCCGACCCGGGTGTAGGGGATCACCACGCTGCGGACGACTTCCCATGTGGTGCAGCCGACGCCGTAGGCGGCTTCCTTCAGGACCGGAGGCACCGTCTTGAACACGTCGACCGAGATCGAGGTGATGAAGGGCAGCACCATGATGGCAAGGATCAGCGCGGCATTGAACAGGCTGAGATAGGACGGGGGACCTGCGAAGATCGCGCCCAGCACGGGAACGCCGTCGAAGATCTTGATCATGAAGGGCTGGAACGTGTTGGCCAGGAACGGACCCAACACGAAGAAGCCCCACATGCCGTAGATGATCGAGGGAATACCGGCGAGCAGCTCGATTGCCATGCCGATCGGGCGGCGCAGCCATTGCGGGCAGAGCTCGGTGAGGAAGATCGCAATGCCGAGACCCACGGGAATGGCGATCAGCATCGCGATGAAGGAGGTGACGAGCGTGCCGTACATCGGCCCGAGCGCGCCGAGCACCGGCGGATCTGCGGAGGGCGCCCAGCGCTGCGTCCACAGGAAGGAGACGCCGTATTCTTTCATCGCCGGGAAAGCGCCGACGATCAGCGAAATGATGATGCCGCCGAGGATCAGAAGCACCGAGATCGCGGAGAGCCGCGTAATCCAGTAGAAGGTAACGTCGCCGACCTTGAACGCGCTCAAGGCCTTGGCGCGGTCATACGGTCCGGCGTCGTCGATTACATCGCTCTGAACGGCCATCTCTGCCACGCCGATCCCCTGTACCAAATAGTATACGTTTTTTGTTGGTCCGTGCCCCGGATGCAGCGCAGCGCATCCGGAGCACGAGCGTCGCGAACCTAGCTCTTGATGTCGGCAGCCCAGGTCTTCTCGATCAGCTGAACGACCGGATCCGGCATCGGGATGTAGTCGAGCTCTTCAGCCGCCTTGCCGCCGCTCTTGAAGGCCCAGCGGAAGAACTTGATGGCTTCCTGCGAGGCCGCCTTGTCGGTGGCGTCCTTGTGCATGAGGATGAAGGTCGCCGCCGTGATCGGCCAGGATTTCTCGCCGGGCTGGTCGGTCAGGATGACGTAGTAGCCGGGAGCCTTGGCCCAGTCGGCGTTGGAGGCGGCCGCCTGGAAGGCTTCGACGGTGGGCTGCACAGGCTTGCCGGCCTTGTTGATGAGACCGGTGTAGGTCAGCTTGTTCTGCTTGGCATAGGCGTACTCGACATAGCCAATCGAGTTCTTGGTCTGGCTGATGTTGCCGGACACGCCTTCATTGCCCTTGGCGCCGACGCCGACCGGCCACTCGACCGCGGTACCCTCACCGACCTTGCTCTTCCAATCCGCGCTGGCCTTGGCGAGGTAGTTGGTGAAGTTGAAGGTGGTGCCCGAACCGTCCGAACGGCGGACCACGGTGATGGCCTCCGAGGGCAGCTTCACGTTCGGGTTGAGCTTCTTGATCGCGGCGTCGTCCCATTTGGTGATCTTGCCGAGATAGATGCTGGCCAGCGTCTCGCCGTCGAACACCAGTTCACCGGGCTTCACGCCCTCGATGTTGACGACGGGCACGATGGCACCCATCACCATCGGCCACTGGACGAGGCCGTCCTTCTCGAGCTGCTCGGCCTTGAGCGGCGCATCGCTGGCGCCGAAGGTCACGGTCTTGGCCTGGATCTGCTTAATGCCGCCGCCGGAGCCGATCGACTGGTAGTTCAGACCGTTGCCGGTCTCCTTCTTGTAGGCGTCGGCCCATTTGGAATAGATCGGGAACGGGAACGTCGCGCCGGCTCCGGTGATGTCGGCAGCAAAGGCCGCCGTCGTCGATGCGGCGACCATGCCAGCAGCGACGAGTGTTTTGAGGAAATTCATGCTGGTCTCCATACAGGGGAGCGAAGCGCCATCCGCGCCCGATCGCGCTCCCCGTGCCGCCCCTTTAGGAGCGGACAGCTGAGCTTTTACGAAGGTTTGGTGACAGTCGGATGACAGTGTTAAGCAGCTGAAATCGCTGGAATTTAGCTCAGAGCCGCAGGCTTGCCCTGGGGAAAACAGGCGGTGAAAGTGGCGCCCTGTTTGGGCACGCTTTCGATCAAAAGCCGGCCGCGATGACGGTTAAGAATATGTTTCACCAGCGACAATCCCAGGCCGGTGCCGCCCTGCGAGCGGCTGTCGCCGACATCGACCCGGTAGAAGCGCTCGGTCAGCCGCGGCAGGTGCTCCGGCGCGATGCCGGGGCCGAAATCCCGGACCAGCACCCGGATTTCCTGAGTTCCATCAGGGGCCGCGCCTGATATCAGCGACACGATAATGCGTCCACCGGAGGCGCCGTATTTGAGCGCGTTCTCGATCAAATTCTCGAACAGGCGGAGCAACTCCTCGCGGTCCCCCGCGATCAGCACCGGGGTCTCGGGCAGCTGGGTCTCGACCTGGACCTGGCGTTCCCGCGCCAGCGGTTCGAGCCCATCGGCGACCTGCAAGATGATCGGCAGCAGGTCGACCAGGGTGTCGGGCCGCACATGGGCCGACAGCTCCACCCGCGACAGCGACAAGAGATCGTCGATCAGGCGCGCCATCCGGGTGGCTTGGTTGTGCATGATGCCGAGGAAGCGCTCGCGCGCCTTGGGATCGTCCTTGGCCTGGCCCTGGAGCGTGTCGATGAAGCCGGACAGCGCGGCCAGCGGCGTGCGCAGCTCGTGGCTGGCATTGGCGACGAAATCGGCCCGCATTTCCTCGACCCGGCGCAGCGGCGTCTGGTCGTGAAAGGTCATCAGCATGCATTTGTCGGCGCCGCCAAAGGTGGTCGGCACCGGCACCGGCGTGATGGTCAGCTCCATCCAGCGGTCGACCGGGACATGGTCGAGATAGGTCGCGCGCCGCGGCTCGGTGGTCGCGATCGACTCGCGCAGCGCCGTGATGATCTCGGGCGAGCGCAGCGCGAACTGGGCGAGCTCATTCCGGCGCAGTGCCGGCGCGAGCTGGGCGGCTGCGGCGTTGAGATGGATGACGCGGCCGGCGCGGTCGAGCAGGACCGCGGGATCGGGCATGCCGGCGACCACTGCGGCGACCGCCGCGCTCTCGACCGGGTTGACGCGGCGGGTCTCTTCGCGCGAGGCGGCGGTATCGTGCAGGCGCCACGGGATCAGCGCTGCGGCCGCGATGCAGAGGAACACCGCAATCGCATGCAGCGCCGATAATTCCCCCAGCGAGACCACCACGGATAGCGCGAGCGCCGCGGCGATCAGGATGACGGTCGAGTGCCGCAGCCGGTCGGACCAGGGCGGGGAGGAGGGAGAAGTTGGGGCGTCGATCGCCATCGGGGCGGGCTTCTCCAAAAGGCCTTGCGCCGGTCAGGCGCCGCTGTCGCTGCGCTTTCTCACGTAAGCGGCTTCAGGCGCGGGGCCGGGGTCGAGCTTGAGCGCCGCCTGCTGCAGGCGCTTCGATCGCGCGCCGATGATAACTTCGCGAAACGTCAGCAAGATTACAGAAATGACGAAAGGGGACAGATAATAGAGGACGCGGAACAGCAGCATCCCGCCCAGCAGCTCCTCGCGGTCCATCTGCCAGAGCCCGACCAGCATCGCCGCGTCGAACACGCCAAGGCCTCCGGGCGAATGGCTGGCAAAGCCGAGCAGCGTGGCCGAGACGAAGATCACCGCGACCACCACGAAACCGAGATTGGGCTCGTCAGGGACCAGCACGTACATCGCGAGCGCGCAGAAGCCGAGATCGATGATGCCGATCGCGATCTGGAGCAGCGTCAGCGGGCCGCCCGGCAGCATCACGGTCCAGGGCCCGCGGCCGACCATGCGCGGCTGGGTCCAGACCCAGACCACGTAAGCGACCAGTCCGACGATGATCATCATCGCCAGCATCCGGTTCAGCCAGGGCGGAAGCATGTCGATCGAGGCCGCGGCTTCCGGATGATAGGAGATGCCGAGGCCCAGCACCGCGGCATTGCCGAGCCAGAAGGTCAGGCCGGCGAGGAAGCAGATCTTTGCGACGTCGATCGCGTTCAGGCCGTAGGCGGAATAGATGCGGTAGCGCACCGCGCCGCCGGTGAAGACGCTGGCGCCGACATTGTGGCCGATCGAATAGCTGGTGAAGGCAGCGAGCGCGTTAATCCGATAGGGCACGTGGGGATGGCCGATCGCGCGCACGGCGAACAGGTCGTAGAAGGTCAGCGTGAAATAGCCCGCAGCGACGAACAGCGCCGCCATCGCGATCTGGCTCGGCTCGGTGCTCTTGATCGCTTCGAGGACTTCGTTGACATCGATGCCGCGCAGCATGTGGTAGAGCACATAGCAAGCGATGCCGATGACCGCGACGCTGATCACAACTCCAAGCTTATGCAGGATTTGCTTCTGGCGCAGAAACGACATCGCCCTGCGTATGGCTTCCAGCATCTAAACCTCGAACAACGCTTCAGCGGCCAGGGTGGCCGGCGAACAGGCGGACGACACGCAGGCACCCGACGAATCCTCGCCGGCGGCTCCGGCATCGCGCATGCCCCCTGCCCCTCCACTAGCGCGTTTTGGGGCGGAGTGGAATTCGACAATTCGAACAAAAAGTCGTGGCTTCAAGGTTTTAGGCAGGTTGCGGGCTCCTGATGCACGGTTTGGCGCTTTCGGCGGCAAGCCTGACGCGAATCTCCATGGCCATCCTGGCGCAGACGCCATGAAGTTTTGATGATTTCGGCCGTACAATGTTCCGTCACGGCTTAAGTCGAAATCAATCTATGGGCGGGATTTCGCTGTTGAAAGAGGGTCGCGCCGCGCGCGGCCGCTGCGGCGCGCACGATTGCGTGGCCGACGGCTCGCGCTCGATCATCCGGTTGCACTGCGACATCACAGACGTCATTGCGGCCGCCCGCCAGCGGCCGCGATGAGCAAGTCGTTCGGAGGTAGCGTTCTGCTCAGGCCGCAAGCTGCGGGCGCACTGCCTCGATGCCCGCGATCCAGCCGGCGACGGAGCGCCCGATCGCCTCGGGGTGATCCTCCTGGAGGAAATGCAGGCCGGCGCCGAGACGAACCAGCGCGCAGTGCTTCAGGGAGGCTGCAAACCGTTCGGCAAATTCCGGTGAGACCAGAGCTCCGGGCTCGCCGGTGAACAGGAGCTTTGGATAGGACGACGCGGCCAGCGCTGCATGCGCGGACTGCAGAGCCTGATAAACGTCAGCGGGCTCGCCTGCGATCGGCAGTTCGCGCGGAAGTGCAAGAACGGGCCGGCGGCTCTCTGGTGTTGGAAACGGCGCGCGATAGGGCGCCATCTCGTCATCGCTGAGCTTGCGGGCGATGCCGCCCGGCAGCACACGCTCGACGAAGGCATTCGCCTCGAGGATCATCGCCTCGCCCTCGCCCGGCGTCCTGAATTTGCGGAAGGCCGCCCGCGCCGCCTCGGCATGCTCCTGCTCCGCGGCAACCTCGGTGTCGTGGAAGTCCTGCCAGGTCGGCATCGGACGGATGAACTCCATGAAGGCGAGCCCGCGCACGAAATCCGGCCGGCGCGCCGCAAGATGAAATGCGAGCGCTGTGCCCCAATCCTGCGCAATGAGATAGGCCGACGTAATGCCGCGCTGTTCGATGAAGGCATCGAGATAGCGGACGTGATCGAAGAAGCGGTACGCGATGTCGGGCTTGTCGGACTGACCGAAGCCGATGTTGTCGGGCGCGAGACAATGCGCGACCGGTGACACCAACGGCATGATGTTGCGCCAGATGTGCGAGGACGTCGGATTGCCGTGCAGGAAGAGCGCGACCGGCGCGTTCTGCGCGCCTGCATCACGATAGGCCATGCTGCTTCCGAGGACGGACGCTTTGCGAATCTTGATGTCGATCTGCTTGGTCATGTCGGCTCCTTGAACACGGTTTGGAATGCGATGCTCTTGAAACGTTCGAGCGCTTTGGGATTGCGGTCGACCTTCATGCGCAGGATCGCGCCCTGCCAGGACGCGAGCAGGAAGTCTGCGAGCTCCTCGGGCTCGAAATCGGATGCGATCTCGCCGCGGGTCTGCGCCTCGGCGATGCAGGCGGCGAACGGCACGCGCCATTCGGCAAAGATGTCGGCGAGGCGCACGCGCAGCATCTCGCTGCTGCCGGTCGCTTCCAGACTGAGATCGCCGATCAGGCAGCCGCGACCAAAGCCGTCGGCTTCCAGCCTGCCCGTGATGATGTCGAGGTAGCGCTTGAGCCGTGCGCGGGGGCTCAGCGAGACATCCTGCAATGCCTCCGCGACCAAGCTCCTGGTGAGATCGAAATAGCGGTCGAGCACCTCGGAGGCGAACGCTTCCTTGGAGCGGAAATGATTGGTGAAGGACCCCTGCGGCGCGCCCGCAGCAGTGGTGACGTCGCGCACGCTGGTGCCGTGATAGCCGGTCCGAAACATGACCTTCAGGCCGGCGTCGAGAATGGCGTCTTTGAGCGAGGGCTTTGGCATGGCGAAATAATACGCACGTACGTATTAATGTCAAGCGCCCCGCCCTTGCCCTTGAAACCTGATGGCGGAGCAAGTGATGAGCGCGATAGCGGGCGCGCGTTTGCCTCACAGCTCAGCCGCTCAGGCCGGCGGCATGCTGCGTGCGACCACCCGATCGCGCAGCCAGGCGCCGATGGCGGCGCCGACGAGGTAGCAGCCGAACATGGTCAGGCCGAGGTCGAGCCAGTAGCCGAAGCGACCGGGGACCACATGCGCGAACGAGGCCGCGACCAGGCCGGCAACAAGCACGGCGAGCCAGCGCGCGGTCACCTTCGAGGTGCCGTTGCCGCGCTGGACCACCGAGATCCAGCCCATGCAGAAGCCGAGCAGCAGCGAGCCGATCAGCCAGCCCAGATGGAACGAGACGAGATAGGGCATCGTCACCTCACCAGAAATTCGATGCGGCGGTTCTGCGCCTTGGCGTCTTCGCTGTCATTGCCGGCGACTGGCTGCGTGCTGCCGTAGCCGACCGCGGTGAACCGGTTGGCAGGCAGGCCGGCCTTGACCAGATAGTCGATCACCGCCTGCGCGCGCTTCTCCGAGAGTGCCTGGTTGAAGGAATCCTCGCCGTCGGCATCGGTATGCCCGGCGACCTCGATATTGGTGGTGGGGCATCGCAATGCCGTCTCGATCAGATGATCGAGAATGCCGGCGGAATCCGGATCGATCTCGGCGCGCTTCGCCCCGAAGCGAATCTTGGCCTTGGCCAAGAGCTCGGAGAACAATTGCTGGCACACGGTGCCGTCGACCGGCCCGGCCGCGGGCTTCACCGTGATCTCCGGCTTGTACTGCCAGTTTTTCGGAAAATCCTTGCCGAGGCCTGCGCGGATGTCGTTGGCGGCACCTTCATAGAGCGCATCGCCCGACAGCTTCACCTCGCGGTCGGACACGACGAGCGTGCCGGTCGACAGTCGCGACAGCGCGCCGAGCGCTGCGACCACGGCGGGGCTGAACGAGCCGGGCGCGCCGACGCTGGCCTTGAGATTGTCGACGACCTTTTCGTTGAAGAATTTCCGCGACGCACTGGTGGCGATGGCCGCGTGGACATTGTTGTCGGGAACATAGCCGGTCAGCGTCACCGTCGCAGCCACCGGATCCTTGTAAGCCTGGAACACGTAAGGCGGCGCCTTGACGTCGTTGCCGGCGATCGAAAAGCCCTCGGGCAGGTTTTTAAGTGCCGCTGCGACCGCTTCGCGGCCGCCGAGATCGCGCGCCATCCCCGACAGAGTGACTTTGGTGTCTGTGATCGTGATCTTGCCGTCCTTGAGCTTGCCGATCTGGTCGAGCAGCAGCATCGCAGCCGCCTCGAACCGCGGCGGTGCGCCGCGGGCCAAACCCATCTGATCGGCCACCTCGGTGCCGCCGACCTCCTTGCGGGCCGCCTCGGTCAGGCGGCCCTTCATCGACGGCAGGGGCGCAGAGCCTGACAGCGTCACCCGCACCACGTCGCGCTCGGCGTTCCAGACGAAGGGCTTTGCCTCGGGCACGAGGCGGGTCCGGTCGTCGACCAGGCGCACGCCGGGGACGGTCTCGACCGCCACAACGGCGTCGCGGCGCCCCTCCTCAGAAAACGCGTCCGCAGCCAGGCTGACGTCGCGGCCATCCACCGCGATCCGGGTCTTGTCCAGAACGGTATCCTTTAGCGCCGCCGAGCTGCGGGCGGAAAGGTCCGCCTCGACCGGCAAAGTGTTATTCCAGGCCGCAAATCCCCACATGACGGCCAGGGGGATCAGCCCCGGCCACCATTTGCTGGCCCACCTGAAAAGCTTGTGCATTCGACGACCCGAACTCTGGAACCGGAGACAAAACAAACCCTTGGCAGGCTGTCAAACCGGAAATGACGCCCTTCCGAAGGCCGGGCCTGGACAATTGGAATAACTTTTTCTTCAAGGGTTCTTCCGTAAGTTGAAAGCGGAATGCCAAAGTCCGCCAGCGGGTCATGAAACAACTCCGTAACAACGTCATCCGCGCCGGGCTGGAAGCACTCTATTTCAGCGGCGCCCACCACCTGTTGCGCCCGCTTTTGTCGGGCGTCGGCGCCATATTCATGCTGCATCACGTGCGGCCGGCCCGCGGCGCGGCGTTCCAGCCGAACCGGCATCTCGAAGTCACCCCCGAATTCCTGCGTGCCACACTGCGCCACCTGCGCGCGCGCGAGATCGACATCGTCAGCATGGACGAGCTGCATGAGCGACTGGTGCGGCGCCGGTTCGACCGCCGCTTCGCCGCCTTCACGCTCGACGATGGCTATCGCGACAATCTCGATTTTGCGCTGCCAGTTCTGCGCGAATTTGACGCGCCCTTGGCGGTCTATGTCGCCAGCGATTTCGCGGAGGGGACGGGCCGGCTGTGGTGGGAGGCGCTGGAGGCCGTAATCGCCAAGACCGAGCAGATCGAGGTGACGATCGGCAATGCCGCGCTGCGGCTCGATGCGACGACGCCAGCCGCCAAGCAGGTGGCGTTCGATCGCCTGCACGACTGGTTGCGCGCACTGCCCGGCGAGCACGATCTCAAGCGCGAGATCGAGGCGCTCTGCACGAAGTACGGCGTCGACATGGCCGCGCTGTGCCGCAGCCTCTGCCTGTCCTGGGACGAGGTGAAGACATTTGCCGCCGATCCCCTGGTCACGATCGGCGCGCATTCCGTCAGCCATTGCAATCTCGCCAAGCAAAGCGAAGCGATCGCCACGCAGGAGATGGCCGTGAGCCGCGCGCGGATCGAGCAGGCGCTCGGCCGCAACGTTCAACATCTGGCCTATCCCTATGGCGATCGCGAGGCGGCGGGCGAGCGTGAATTCGTGCTCGCTGCATCCGCCGGCTTCAAGACCGCGGTGACGACGCGGCCCGGCATGCTGTTCGCCGAAAACGCCGGCCGCATGACGGCGCTGCCACGGGTCTCGCTCAACGGCAATTACCAGGACACGCGGATTCTGCCGGTGCTGACCTCGGGCGCCGCGACCGCGATGTGGAACGGCTTCCGCAGGATCGCGGCGGCTTAAATCTCTCCGTCTTGGCTGCCCGAACTCGGACGTCGTCATGGCGAAAGCCAGGACGACGATGCGGCGCTTTCCTTGACTCCCCTCCCTACCCCGCTCAAAACGTCGCCAAACACCAAGGGAGGCACCATGTTCAACGATCTGTTCTCGCTCAAAGGCCGCGTCGCGCTGGTGACCGGTGGTTCGCGCGGCATCGGCAAGATGATCGCGGCGGGATTTCTCAGCGCGGGAGCCGCGAAGGTCTACATCACCGCGCGCAAGGCAGGACCTTGCGAGGCCACCGCGAGAGAGCTGTCAGGCCGATATGACGGTGAGTGCATCGCGCTGCCGATCGACATCTCGACCGTCGACGGCTGCGACAGGCTCGCTGGCGAAATCATCAAGCTGGAGCCGAAGCTCAACATCCTCGTCAACAATGCAGGGGCTGCCTGGGGCGCGGAGTTCGACGAATTCCCCGAAAGCGGCTGGGACAAGGTGATGGACCTCAACGTCAAGTCGCTGTTCTTCCTGACCAAGGCGCTGGCCAAGCCGCTGCGCGCGGCGGCTTCGCATGAGCGGCCCGCCAAGGTCATCAACATCGCCTCGGTTGACGGCATTTTCATCAATCCCGGCGAGACCTACTCCTATGCCGCGAGCAAGGCCGCGGTGATCCATTTGACGCGGCGCATGGCGACGAAACTGATCAAGGACAACGTCAACGTCACCGCGATCGCGCCCGGCGCGTTCAAGTCCGACATGAACCGGGCTGCGCGCGACCATTCGGACGAGGTCGCCAAGCGCATTCCGGCGCGGCGGATCGGAACCGACGAGGACATGGCCGGCGTGGCGATCTATCTCGCCTCGCGCGCGGGTGACTACGTGGTCGGCAACACCATCGCGGTGGATGGCGGCGTGGTGTACGCGAACGCGGGGCTAGAGATCGCGGGGTAGGCGGGGGCGCGTCAGCACGACGCCCTCACCTCACACTCCGGTGTAGTCCCGGCCTTCGCCGGGACGACAGGTGAGTATGTAGCGCGGCCGTCGCGCGCTCGCTGGCGGCCCTTACGACTCGATCCTCACATATTCGAAATCGCCGGGCTTGTTGTCGATGCCGACTTTCGGCGGTGAGATCCAGGAGGCGAACTGGCCGGTCTCGGTGACGGGCTGCATCAGCGAGGTGATGAAGTCGCCGTCCGCGGTCGAGGGCAGCCATTCGTCCTTGCGCTTCGCCCAGGTGGCATCGTCGATCAAAATGCCGTCGGGCGTCGCGTGGATGCCCTTGAACTCGCCGATATGGCGGTGGAAGGCGACGTTGGGCAGCTTGAGCTGAAACTGGTAGCCCGCGGTCGAGATCACCTTGTTCCAGCGCAGCATGCCCTTGACGCAATCCTGGCTGTAATCGTCGCGCAGGCGCATGTTGAGCGCGGTCAGCGCCGGCTCGTCGACGAGCTTGATCTCACCGTCGATGAACTTCAGCACCGGATAGGTGGCGTTCTTGAGCTGATGATCGTCGTCGATCTGGGTCTCGTGATAGCGACCCTTGATGCCGGTGTTGAAGGCGTTCGCCGCGTTGGTCGAGACTTCCGAGCCAAACAGATCGAGCGACAGCGTATAGTGCAGGTTCAGCTTCTTCTGAATGGTCGGCAGGTCGATCACGCCGAGCGCGCGGACCTTCGCGATGTCGGTGGGATCGATGATGCCGGCTTCGCGCATCGCATCGCAGGTGCGCTGCACGACGCGGGTGATGCCGGTCTCGCCGACGAACATATGGTGCGCTTCTTCCGTCAGCATGAAGCGGCAGGTGCGCGACAGGGGATCGAAGCCTGATTGCGCCAGCGAGTGCAGCTGCATCTTGCCGTCGCGGTCGGTGAAATAGGTGAACATGAAGAAGGACAGCCAGTCCGGCGTCGCTTCGTTGAAGGCGCCCAGCATGCGCGGCGAGTCGGCGTCGCCCGAGCGGCGGCGCAACAAATCGTCGGCCTCTTCACGTCCGTCGCGACCAAAGTACTTTTGCAGCAGGTACACCATCGCCCAGAGGTGACGGCCTTCCTCGACATTGACCTGGAACAGATTGCGCATGTCGTACAGCGAGGGCGCGGTCTTGCCGAGATGGCGCTGCTGCTCGACGGAGGCGGGCTCGGTGTCGCCCTGGATCACGATCAGACGGCGCAGCATGGCGCGATACTCGCCCGGGACTTCCTGCCAGGCCGGCTCGCCAAAATGCTCGCCGAACGGCACGACGCGGTTCTCTTCCTGGGGAGCAAGGAGAATGCCCCAGCGATACTCGGGCATCCGCACATAGTCGAACTTGGCCCAGCCGCGCGGATCGACCGAATAGGCGGTGCGCAAGTACACCAGCGATTCCTGGAAGCCTTCCGGCCCCATGTCTTTCCACCAGTCCATGTAGCCGGGATGCCAGCCTTCCAGCGCCTTGAGCACCTGGCGGTCTTCGGCCAAATTGACGTTGTTCGGAATCTTGGTCGAGTAGTCGACGTTCATGATGTTCATGGAAGACCTCCCGTGTGGGACTAGTTCATTAAATCGCGGGCATCAAATTGTGGGATCGCGAATAGCGAGGCGAATGGCGTCTCTATTCGCTATTCGCCACTCTCCATTCGCGCTCTACACTCGCGTCATATCGAATTTCGGCTTCTGGCCGCTGCCGTAGCGGCGCAGCGCGCCTTCCTCGCCGACCGCGTTGGGGCGCTGGAAGATCCAGTTCTGCCACGCGGTGAGGCGCGAGAAGATCTTCGATTCCATCGTCTCGGGGCCGACGAAGCGCAGGTTGGCTTCCATGCCGGTGAGGCTGTCGGGCGAGAAGCTAGCGCGCTCCTCCAGGAACACGCGGACCTCGTCGTCCCAGTCGATGTCGTCGAGTGCGAATGTGACGAGACCGAGCTCTTCGGCCTGCTCGGCGTCCAGCGTGGTGCCCGTCGTGGCTTCCGCGCGTTCCACATCGGACGGATCGGCCTGGAAGCGCGACTGAAGCCGCGTCAGGCCATGGCTCATCGGATACGGGCCAAAATTCATCGCTGACAGTTCGATCGACGGCGGCGGGCGGTTGTCGCCCTGGCGCGTGCCGATCAGCATGTAGGAACGGTCGGCGGCGAAGACGAGCTCGGCGAGCGTGCCGGCGAAGCAGGAGCCGGGCTCGACCAGCGTCACCAGCGTGCGCGAGGTGACGTCGATGCGCTTCAAGACACGCTTCCAGTAGTGCCTGATTTCGTTGACCAGCCAGTGCGCCTTGTTGGCTTCGAGGAAGGCGTCGCAGGCGAGCACATGGGCGCGGTCGCCGTGACTCTTGAACACCAGCATCGCGATCTCGAGCTCGTTGATACGCAGATGCAGGATGGCGTCGTCGAGTTCGCGCGCGACCTGGAGCGGCCAGAACGCGACACCCTGCGCCATCATCCCGTCGATATCGGCGGGCGGCGCGGCTTCAGGCGCCTTGATCGAGATCGTGGCGATGCGGGCGGCGCGGTCGATGTCGACGGTGACAAAGCCGTAGCGGATGCTCGTCTCATCGATGATGCGCTTGAGCGGCGTCAGCGCGATGCCCTTGCCGCTGCCCTTGCGCTTCGAGGCCTGGGCGAATTCCCTGGCGCGCTCGGCAACCTTGCCTTCGAGCTTGCTGTTCGGCGCGATCTCGTCGACCAGGCGCCATTGCACGGCGCGCTTGCCCTTCACGCCTTCTTCGATGGTGCAGAAGAAATCGGCGTGATCGCGGCGCACCTTGCGCTTGTCGACCACACGCGTGAGGCCGCCGGTGCCCGGCAGCACCGCGAGCAGCGGCACTTCGGGCAAGGCGACGGCGGACGCGCCGTCATCGGCAAGCATGATGTAGTCGGTGGCGAGCGCGAGCTCATAGCCGCCGCCGGCGGCCGAGCCGTTCACGACGGTGATAAAGCGCTGGCCGGAATTCTCCGACGAGTCTTCCATGCCGTTGCGGGTCTCGTTGGTGAACTTGCAGAAATTGACCTTGTGGGCATGCGTCGAGCCGGCGAGCATGCGGATGTTGGCGCCGGCGCAGAACACGCGGTTCTTGGCCGAGCGCATCACCACGACCTTCACCTCGGGGTGCTCGAAGCGCAGGCGCTGGACCGCGTCGGCAAGCTCGATGTCGACGCCGAGATCGTAGGAATTGAGCTTGAGCAGATAGCCCTCGAACAGGCCGCCATTCTCGTCGACGTCCATGGTCAGGGTGGCGACGTCACCGTCAACCGCGAGCTTCCAGTGCCGGTAGCGGGACGGCTCGGTCTGGAAATCGATGAATGTCGCGCCGCCTGCGAGGCGCCGATCTTCCTCGGCCATGGGCCACCCTTGAGTTCGTCTTGGTTTACCGTTAGATGCACAATAATGCATATTGTTGCGCGCGTCTAGACTTTAACGGCCCATCCATGCATTTTGTTGCATGTCCTCTCCTAGGGCCGCTGCTGCAAATTGCTCAATCGCGTGAAGCGTCGCTCCCGGAGCTTCGCGATGCGGAGAATGCGCCGCGCCTGACATGACTTTCAAATCGACCGGGCAATAGCATTCTTGCTGCGCGATCTCGGCCTGACGCAGCGTCCCGTATTGGTCGTCCACGCCTTGAAGGATCAGGACGGGAACGCGGATATAAGCGAGATATTCCGAGATATCCCAGTCGCGGAATTTCGGATCGAGCCAGGCGGCGTTCCAGCCGTAGAAGGCGTTGTCGACGTCCGTGTGCCAGCGCGCGAGCTTTGCCTTCAGGTCGGTGGTCTCAAATGCCGTCTTGATGTCCGCAATCGACTTCACCGAGATGTCCTCGACGATGAAATGCGGCGCGATCAGTACGAGGCCGTTCAGGCGATGATCCTGACGCGCGCCGGCATAGATCGTCGCGATCGACGCGCCGTCGGAATGGCCGAGCAGCAGGCCACGCCTGAAGCCGATCGCGTCGAGGATCTTCGGCAGCACGTCGAGTGCCTCGCGCTGCATGTAGTCGAGCGGCCGCGGCAGCGCGACCTTGCTCGACTGGCCGTAGCCCGCGCGCGAATAGACGAAGATGCCGGCGGAGGTCGCCTCTCGCAGCTTCTCGGGGAAGTCACCCCAGAGCCCGACCGAGCCGAGGCCTTCATGCAGCATGACGATGGTCGGTGCATCGGCGGATTGCGGCGCCAGCCATTTGTATTCGAGGCTGGCGTCGCCGATGCTGAGGAAGCCGGTGGGGGCGAGGTTGGTCATGCTCTGTCGCTCTTCTCTCTCCGTCGTCAAGCCCGGCCATGACGACCTGTTGTCAATTCGCCCCGTCCCGCAGCTTGAACCGCTGGATCTTCCCCGTCGCCGTCTTGGGCAAGGAATCCACCACGTCGATCCAGCGCGGATATTTCCACGGGCCGATCTTCTGCTTGACGTGATCCTTGAGCATCTCCTGCAGGCCCGCCGTCGTCGCGCCGGGGCGCAGCACGACGAAGGCCTTGGGCTTCAGCAGACCTTCCGGATCGGCTTCGGGCACGACGGCAGCTTCCAGCACGGCGGGATGCGTGATCAGCGCGCTCTCGACCTCGAAGGGCGAGACCCAGATGCCAGAGACCTTGAACATGTCGTCGGCGCGGCCGCAGAAGGTATAGCGGCCCTCGGAATCCCTGACATATTTGTCGCCGGTGCGGGTCCACGGCCCCTCGAACGTGCGGCGGCTCTTGTGGCGCTGGTTCCAGTACCCCTCGCCGGCGGAGGGCGCATCAACCAGGAGCTCGCCGACCTCGCCGTCGGCGACATCCTGTCCGGCCTCGTTGACAAGCCGCACCGCATAGCCGGGCACCGGTTTGCCGGAGGAGCCGTATTTGATGTCGCCGGGCGCGTTCGACAGGAAGATGTGCAACAGCTCGGTCGAGCCGACGCCGTCGAGAATATCGACGCCGAAGCGCGCCCTCCAGCTGTTGCCGACGGACTCCGGGAGCGCCTCGCCGGCCGAGGTGCAGATGCGGAGCGACTTGCCGCCGCGCTCGCTCTTCATCGCTTCGTCGTTGAGCATCGCCGCGAACAGGGTCGGCACGCCGTAGAAGATCGAGGGATTGTAGCGGTTCATCAGGTCGAACATGCGTGCGGGCGTCGGCCGTTCGCTGTTGAGCACCACGCTGGCGCCGACCGACATCGGAAAGGTCAACGCATTGCCGAGGCCATATGCGAAGAACAGCTTTGCCGCGGAAAGACAAACGTCGTTCTCGCGAATGCCGAGCACCTGCTTCGCATAAGTGTCCGCGGTCGCCTGCATGTTCGAATGGATGTGCCGCACGCCCTTGGGCATGCCGGTCGAACCTGAGGAATACAGCCAGAATGCCGGCTCGTCGGAATGGGTGGCGGCGGTGGTGAACTGATCGCTCTCGTCCGCAATCTCCTCGGCGAGCTGCTTGTGGCCGTTCTGTTTGGCGCCGGAGACCACGACATGCTCCAGATCCGGCATGCGGCCGACGACGTCCTTGATGACGGGATAGAGCGCTTCCGAGACGAACAGCACGCGCGCGCGGCAATCGGCGAGGATGTAGGCGTATTGATCTGATGTCAGCAGCGTGTTGAGCGGCACCGGCACGATGCCGGCGCGGATCGCGCCCAGAAACACGATCGGGAAGTCGACCGTATCCAGCATGATCATGGCCACGCGCTCTTCGCGGCGGACCCCGAGCCGGCGCAGCATGTTGGCGGCGCGCCGCGTTTCGCGCTGGAGCTCGCCATAGGTGAGGCGTGAGACGGTGTCGTCGAAGGCGAGCTTGTTGCCGCGTCCCTCCTCGACGTTCCGGTCGAGCAGCCAGGTCACCGCGTTATAGGATCCCTCGCTCACGGACTTCTCCCCTGAATTTAGAATTATAATTCATAGAAAGACACCGCCTCGGCTTGCTGTCAATGCCAGCAGGCACTATGTTTCATTAATACGCGCCGCAGGACCTCTTTAAAAGAAGACATCCGCTCAAGCAGGCCCATGATCCGCAGTCCATGACCGACAGTCCCGACGCCGAATCCCGATTTCTCGAACAGCTCGGCCAGCGCGTGCGCACCATGCGCGCGCTGCGCGGCATGTCGCGCAAGGTGCTCGCTAAGGTATCAGGAATATCGGAGCGCTACATCGCGCAGCTCGAAAGCGGCAAGGGCAACGTCTCCATCGTGCTGCTGCGCCGCGTCTCCGACGCGATGGGCGCGCATCTCGAAGACCTGCTTCCCTCGGCCGATCCGACCCCGGACTGGCAGATGTTTCGCGATCTCCTGCGCAAGGCGACGCCGGCGCAGGTCGCACAAGCAAAAGATCTGCTCGCAGGCGGCAGCGCCTCCGCGCCGCGGCGCGCGCCGTTCTGCGGCATCGCGCTAATCGGCCTGCGCGGCGCCGGCAAATCGACGCTTGGGCGGATGCTGGCGAAGAAGGTCGGCTGGAGCTTTGTCGAGCTCAACAAGGAGATCGAGCAGCAGAACGGGCTGTCGGTCGCCGAGATCATCGCGCTCTACGGCCAGGAAGGCTTTCGCCGCATGGAGCAGGCGGCGCTGCAGCAGCTGCTCGCGCGCAACGAGCTGATGGTGCTGGCGACCGGCGGCGGCATCGTCTCCGAACCTCTGACCTTCGACCAGATCCTGTCGTCGTTCTACACGATCTGGCTGAAGGCCGAGCCCGAGGAGCACATGGCCCGCGTCCGCCGCCAGGGCGATTTGCGCCCGATGGCCGACGACCGCTCCGCGATGGCGGAGCTGCGCAACATCCTCTTGAGCCGCGAGCCGCTATATGCGCGCGCGACGGCGGTGGTCGACACGGCGGGGCTGTC
>NZ_JADPJF010000151.1:78086-85647 GCF_023073295.1 Bradyrhizobium sp. 23
CCGCGGCGCGCCTGGTTGATGCGGTCCGGCCGGTGCTGCAGAACGAAGCGCGCAGCTTCGGGCTGCGCAGCGTCGCGCTGTAGGTCCGAACTCCCATGACCGAGAGCGACGTCGCAATCGCCATGTTCGAGCGGATCGGCGGCAGCGCCACGATCGATCGACTGGTCGATCGCTTCTACGAGCGGATGGATACGCTGCCGGAGGCGAAGATCATCCGCGCGATGCATGCGGACGACCTCGGCCTGATCAGGGATGTGCTGAAGCGCTATCTCACCAAATGGACCGGCGGCCCGAAACTCTATTCGGTCGAGAAGGGCCACCCGCGGCTGCGCCAGCGCCACATCGGCTTTGCCATCGGCGATGCCGAGCGCGACGCGTGGATGCTCTGCATGCGCGGTGCGCTGGAGGAGACGGTTGTGGACGCCGCAGCGCGGCAGGACCTCGACAAGGCGTTGTCCGGCCTCGCCGACGGGATGCGCAACCGCTAGTGATTTTTGCACGGGCGCGTAGCCCGGATGAGCGAAGCGACATCCGGGTCTTCACGATGACTTTCCCGGGTATCGCTTCGCTCACCCGGGCTACAAGAGTTGCGACCGCACCGCCTCCGCGCCCTCACGCAACAGCGGCAAAAATCGCTCGATCAATTCCTGCGCCGGCACGCGATCGACGTGCGCGCCCATGTTAATGGCGGCGACGATCACGCCGTCGTAGCGGCGGACGGGGACCGAGATCGAGCGGAAATGCGGCTCGGCCTCGCGGTCCACCAGCGAATAGCCCTGCGCGCGATCGGCGACGGTGCGCGCGAGCAGCACCTTGGGATCGGTTACCGTCTGCGGCGTCAGCGCTTCGCGCTTCGTCGCCGTCAGGCGCGCAGCAAGCTCGGCATCGTCGAGTTGACCGAGCATGGCGCGGCCGACCGAAGTGCAGAAGGCCGGAAGCCGGTAGCCGATTTCCAATCCGCCCGAGAACATCCGCGCCGGACTGCTGCGCGCGATGAACACGACCTCATCGCCGTCGAGCACCGCGAGCGAGGAGATTTCGTTGGCCGCTGTCGCGACGCGGTCGAGCACCGGTTGCAGGACCGTGACGAGTTGGCTCGACCGCAGATACGACGCGGCGAGTGTCAGCACATGTGGCGTCAGCGAGAACAGCTTCCCGTCGCCACTGACGAAGCCGCCGCGCTGGAGCGTGAACAGCATGCGCCGCGCGGTGGCGCGGGGAAGCTCAGCGGCACGGGCGAGATCGCTCAGCGTCATCGGGCCGGCCGTGATGCCGAAGCATTGCAGCAGGCGCAGCCCGCGATCGAGGCTCTCGACGAAATCCGTCGCACGTTCGTCGCTCTCGCGTCGCTTCAGCTTGGGCATGGTGTCGGGTCATTCGTGCAAAATAGTGCTTGCTGCCGCGTCAAGGCATGCCATAATTCGCCCATTCGTTCAATAGGCGAACAAACGCCACTCCATAAAGGATGCACTCGCCATGATGAGCCAGGAGCAGAACGACCTGATCACCCGCACCGGTGCGAAGGACCCCTGCGGGAAGCTGATGCGATGCTACTGGCAGCCGGCGGTGCTGGTGGACGAGCTCGACGGCGATCGACCGATCCGTCCCGTCAGATTGCTCGGTGAAAACCTGGTGTTGTTCCGCGACGAGACCGGGCGCTACGGTCTGATCGATCGCCACTGCGCACATCGCGGCGCCGATCTCGCCTTCGGACGGCTCGAGCATGGCGGCCTGCGCTGCGCCTTTCATGGCTGGCTGTTCGACGCCACCGGGCAGTGCATCGAGACGCCGGCGGAGCCGAAGGACTCGAAGCTCTGCCAGAACATCCGTCAGCGCTCTTACCCTGTGGTGGAGAAGAGCGGCATCCTCTGGGCTTATCTCGGCGAGGGCGAGCCGCCGGCATTTCCCGAGCTCGACTGCTTCGTCGCGCCCGGCACGCACACCTTCGCGTTCAAAGGCCATATGGCCTGCAACTGGCTCCAGGCGCTCGAAGTCGGCATCGACCCCGCGCACGCCTCCTATCTGCATCGCTTCTTCGAGGACGAGGACACCTCGACGGCCTACGGCAAGCAGTTCCGGGGCGCATCGGCAGGCAGCGATCTGCCGATGACGAAGATTTTGCGCGAATACGATCGCCCGATCATCAATGTCGAGCACACCGAATACGGCCTGCGGCTGATCGCACTGCGCGAGATCGACGAGGAGCGCACCCATGTGCGCGTCACCAACCAGCTCTTTCCGCACGGCTTCGTCATCCCCATGAGCACGGAGATGACGATCACACAGTGGCACGTGCCGGTCGACGACGAGAACTGCTACTGGTACGCGATCTTCACCAGTTATTCGAACCCCGTGGACAAGCAGAAGATGCGCGACCAGCGGCTCGAGCTCTATGAGCTGCCGGACTACAAATCTCGCAAGAACAGGACCAACGATTACGGCTTCGACCCGCACGAGCAGCAGACGGCGACCTATACCGGCATGGGCACCGACATCAACGTCCACGACCAGTGGGCGGTGGAGTCTATGGGCGCAATCCAGGACCGCACCCGGGAGCACCTCGGCACGAGCGACAAGGCGATCGTGCAATACCGTCGGCTGCTGCGGCAGGAGATCGAGAAGGTCGCAGGCGGCGAGAAGCCGATGCTGCATCTCGACGAGGCCACCGCACGATCGATCCAGGGCCCGGCGACCATGGACGGCATCGGGCCGACCCGAGGCTGGGAGATCTACTGGATGGAAGTCGACGTCAAGCGCCGCCGCAGCGCGCCGTGGACGGCGCCGGTGCCGAAGGAGATTGCGGACAACGTGCATCGCCTGACGGCGGCGGAGTGATAATGCAGTTCGCCGCTAGCGAGGCGAGACGGCGGCTCCACATTCTCCGCTGTCATGCTCCGCGAAAGCGGGGCATCCAGTACGTCGCGGCCTCTCGTGAACACACGGACGTCTCTGGAATACTGGATCGTCCGCCTTCGCGGACGATGACAGTGTCCGCTATACTCTCGCCGAGCAAGAAGGAACTGCCAAAGTGACTTTCGTCGCGCGTCATGCGCTGTGGTCGGATGAGCAGAAGGACGCCGCATTGCGCGTGCGGCGCATCGTCGACGAGAAGAATCTCGAGGTCATCCGCCTCGCCTTCCCGGACCAGCACGGCATTTTGCGCGGCAAGACCATCGTCGCCTCCGAGGCGATCGCCTCGCTGGAGAGCGGCTGCTCCATCACCACCACCATGCTCGCCAAGGACACCTCGCACCGCACGGTGTTTCCGGTGTTCACGTCAGGCGGCGGCTTCGGCATGAAGGAGATGGAGGGCGCGGCCGACGTGCTGATGGTCGCCGATCCCACGACGTTTCGCGTTTTGCCATGGGCGCCAACCACGGGCTGGGTTCTCTGCGACCTCTATTTCAACGACGGCCGTCCCGTGCCGTTCGCGACGCGCGGGCTCTATCGCAAGGTGCTCGACGAGCTCGCAAGTCGCGGCCATGATTTCGTGGCGGGCCTCGAGGTCGAATTCCACATCTTCAAGCTCGACAATCCGCATATGCGCCCGGAGGATGCCGGCCAGCCCGGCACACCGCCTTCGGTGAGCCTGCTCAGCCACGGCTATCAATACCTCACCGAGCAGCGCTTCGACCAGATGGAGCCGGTGCTGGAGATCTTGCGGCGTGACATCGTCGCGCTCGGTCTGCCCTTGCGCTCGGTCGAGGTGGAGTTCGGGCCGAGCCAGTGCGAATTCACCTTCGCCCCGAAGAAGGGCATTGAGCCCGCGGACAACATGGTGCTGTTTCGCTCTGCCGTGAAGCAGATCGCGCACCGCCACGGCTATCACGCCACGTTCATGTGCCGGCCGAAGCTGCCGAACCTGTTCGCGAGCGGCTGGCATCTGCACCAATCGGTGGTCTCGCGCGCGAGCGGCGAGAACCAGTTCATGGCCAAAGACGGCGGCGAGCCGCTCAGCGCGTTCGCCCGCGCCTGGCTTGCGGGCCTGCTCGACCACGCCCGCGCGTCGACCGTGTTCACCACCCCGACCATCAATGGCTACAAGCGCTACCGCTCCTATTCGCTGGCGCCGGACCGCGCGATCTGGGGCCGCGACAATCGCGGCGTGATGATCCGCGTGCTCGGCGACGCCGGCGACGCCGCCACGCGCCTGGAAAACCGCATCGGCGAGCCCGCCGCCAATCCCTATCTCTACATGGCCTCGCAGATCCTCTCCGGCCTCGACGGGGTCGACCGCAAGCTCGATCCCGGCCCGTCTGCCGACACGCCTTACGAAACCAAGGCGCCGCTGTTGCCGAAATCGCTGCGCGACGCGGTCAGCGCGCTGAAGGACGATCCGTTCTTCCGCGAAAAGCTCGGGCCTGAGTTCGTCGATTATTACACCCACATCAAGAATGCCGAGATCGACCGCTTCCTGTCCGAGGTGACCGACTGGGAGCACCGCGAATATTTCGAGGTGTTTTGAGCCAGACACGCCCTCACCTCCCCGTGAGGCGACTTCGTCCGCTCAGTTCCGACGACATTTCACCGCTCCCGACGAAGCCATTTTCCAAGGCCCACGAAAACCGCCGGAAAGACGGGCGATGTAGATTTGCTCCGTGATCAACAAAGGAGTTCGGTCATGTGGGGTCATCTGTTCAGTTTGATCTATCGCCTGTCCTGCCGCGCCACTCTGATTGAGATCGGGGCGGGTCGCTCGTCGCGATAGAGGCCCAGCGGATTTAGGTAAGAGCGATTGACTAGCGAACGGAGGGTGTCATGCGAAAGCTGATCCTGATCGCGGCAATGTCGCTGCTGGCAAGCCAGGCCTATGCCGGCGGACCACGGAGCCTTAGCCTTGCGGCGACAAATGCGAGCCAGCAGACCGCCGAGCCGGGAACGACAGCAGCCACGCCGCCACAAGCTCCGGCGGCAGCACCCACGAATGTCCAGACGGCGACCACGGCCGCAGCTTCAACGTCTCCGGCAGCGACTGCGACGACAACCGCGATCGCTCCGGCCGCAACTCAGTCCAGTGCCGCGCCGATTGCCAGCACAAGAGAAACGACCAAGCCGAAACGTCGCCAGCCATCCACCGAGGCCCGCGTGATTCGCGAACTGCATCGGCACGGGATTTACTGGTGATTGCCAATGTCGTCCTGGCGAAAGCCAGGACCCATTACCCCAGGGAAAAGTTGTCGCACGCGGCTGCTAACCGCCAATCTTCGCCAAACTGAATTCGGTGGCTATGGGTCCTGGCTTTCGCCAGGACGATAACGTATGAGCGGCGCCCAGCATCGCGCCCTCACCCTCAAATCCCTAGATATTTGTGCTGCAGATCCGGCTCAGCCAACAGCTCGTCCGAGGTGCCGCTCCATACCGTCTTGCCGCGCTCGATGATGGTGTGGCGGTCGCAGATGCGGGCGAGGTGGTCGACGTTCTTGTCGACGACCAGGATCGACTGTCCCCGGCTCTTGAGCAGCGACAGGCAGCTCCAGATCTCTTCGCGGATCAGAGGCGCCAGGCCTTCGGTCGCTTCATCCAGGATGAGCAGCTTCGGGTTGGTCATCAGCGCGCGGCCGATGGCGAGCATCTGCTGCTCGCCGCCGGAGAGCTGGTTGCCCATATTGGAAGCGCGCTCGGCCAGGCGAGGAAACATCACGTAGATCGCCGCCAGCGTCCAGGGATTGCTGCTGCCGAAACGATCGGCCGCTGCCGCGACAAGGTTTTCGCGCACGGTGAGGTTCGGGAAGATCTGCCGCCCCTCGGGGACGAGGCCGACACCGAGTTGCGCGATCCTGTAGGACGGCTGCGTCCGCACTTCCGAGCCCGCAAAGCGGATGCTGCCGGCGCGCGCCGGCGTCAGGCCCATGATGGATCGGATGGTCGTGGTTTTGCCCATGCCGTTGCGACCCATCAGCGAGACCATCTCGCCTGATTTGACCGACAGGGACAAGCCGAACAGCACCTGGGACAGGCCGTAGCAGGTCTCGATGCCGTCGACCTCGAGCAGCGTGTCATCCATGGTGCGTCACCACATGGGCCTCGCCGAGATAGGCGCGCTTGACGTCCTCGTTCGCCCGAATCGCGGCCGGATCGCCGGAGGCGATGACGCGGCCATAGACCAGCACGGAGATGCGGTCGGCGAGCGCAAACACCGCCGGCATGTCGTGTTCGACCAGGACGATCGAGACCTCCTTGCGCAGCTCCTGGAGCAGCTGCACCATGCGCTGGGATTCGGTGACGCCGAGTCCCGCCATCGGCTCGTCGAGCAGCAAAAGTTTCGGCTTGCTTGCCAGCGCAACCGCCAGCTCGATCTGGCGACGCTCGCCATGGCTGAGCCTGGACACCAGGACATCGGCACGATGGACGAGACCGACGCGATCGAGCGCGGCATGCGCGGCATCGCGCAGGCCCTTCTCGTTGCGTGCATCGGCGAAGAAGCGGAACGAGGTGCCGGCATGCGCTTGCGCCGCGAGCGCGACATTGTCGGCGGCGGTGAAATCGAGCAGCAGCGAGGTGATCTGGAAAGAACGTGCCAGGCCCAGCGCGCAGCGGCGATAGGCCGGCAGATAGGTGATGTCGCGCCCCGCCAGCGAGACGCTGCCGGAATGCGGCTCCAGATGCCCTGTGAGCTGGCTGATCAGCGTGGTCTTGCCGGCGCCGTTCGGGCCGATGATGGCGTGCAGCTCGCCTGCCGCAACGTCGAGCGAGACGTTGTCCGTCGCAATGATGCCGCCGAAGCGGCGCACCAGCCTGTCGACGCGGAGCAGCGGCTCAGCCACGATTGAGCCTCCCGAGCAGGCCCATGATGCCGCCGCGGCCGAACAGCACGATCAGCAGCAGCAGCGGACCCATGATCAGCGCCCAGTATTCGGTGAGCTGCGACAAGAACTCTTCCAGCAACAAATACACCACCGCGCCGATGACCGGACCGAACAGCGTGCCCATGCCCCCGAGGATCACCATCACCATGAGGTCGCCGGAACGGGTCCAGTACATCGCGGCCGGGCTGACGAAATCGGTGTTGTTGGCGAGCAGCGCGCCGGCGAGGCCGCACATCATGCCCGAGATGACGAAGCAGACCAGCTGGTAGCGTTTCGAGGGAAAGCCGATCGCCTGCATGCGCTGCTCGTTGGAGCGCAGGCCCTGCAGGACGAGGCCAAAGCGCGAATTGACGATGCGCCAGATCAGGAAGACCACGCCGAACAGGCAGGCGAGGCAGAGATAATAGAATTGCGTGCGGTTCGACAGATTAATCAGCCCGGAGAAGTCGCTGCGCTTGTAGACGGTGAGGCCGTCATCGCCGCCATAACGCGCCAGCCCCGAGGCGACGTAATAGGCCATCTGCGCGAACGCCAGCGTGATCATGATGAAATAGACGCCGCGGGTGCGCAAAGACAGCGCGCCGATCACCAACGCATAAAGCGCGGAGGCCGCAAGCGCGACCGGAAACTGGATGAAGCCCGAGCCCACGCCTTCCTGCGCCAGCATGCCGACCGCATAGCCGCCAATACCGAGATAGGCGGCGTGGCCAAAACTCATCATGCCGCCAAAACCCATGATGAGGTTGAGGCTCGCG
>NZ_JADPJF010000151.1:85734-106970 GCF_023073295.1 Bradyrhizobium sp. 23
GCCAGGATGACGATGCGGGTGAGCAGCGTCAGGATGAAGATGTTGCCGGATGCTTGCGAATAGAGCGGCAGCAGCACGAGGCCCGCCAGCAGCAGGACCGTGACGACCTTGCTCACAGTGAAAGCCTTCATCGGCGGTTGGCCGGAAACAGCCCCTCCGGACGCACCACCAGCACGATCGCCATCAGCAGGTAGATCAGCATGGACGACAACGCGGGCGCGGCGGTGGAGGCCGCGGCGCCGCTCAGCACCTGCCTCAACAAATTGGGCAGGAAGGCGCGGCCGAGGGTGTCGATCATGCCGACGAAGATCGCGGCCAGGAACGCGCCCCGGATCGAGCCGATGCCGCCGATCACGATGATGACGAAGGCGAGGATCAGGATGTTCTCGCCCATGCCGATCTGCACGGTGAGGATCGGCGCCTGCATCAACCCGGCAAGACCGGCGAGCGCGGCACCGAGGCCGAACACCAGGGTGTAGAGCAGCTTGATGTTGATGCCGAGCGCACCGATCATCTCGCGATTGGAGGCGCCGGCCCGGATCAGCATGCCGATGCGGGTGCGCATCACGCCGAGATAGAGCAGCAGCGCAACCAGCAGCGCCACGACGATGATGGCGAGGCGATAAGCGGGATAGTGAATGCCCGGCAGGATCGGCACCGGCACGGTGAGCCAGGCCGGCAGCGGCAGCGCAAGGCCGGCCGGCCCCCAGATCAGCCGCACGGCCTCGTTGAAGAACAGGATCAGGCCGAAGGTCGCGAGCACGTGGTCAAGATGGTCTCGTCCGTAGAGATGCCGCAGCGCGGTCATCTCGAGCACGATGCCGAGCACGAGCGTCGCGCCGAGCGCCAATAGCGCACCGAGCAGGAAGCTGCCGGTCCAGGCTGCGAAGGTCGCGGCGAAATAGGCGCCCATCATGTACAGCGAGCCGTGCGCGAGGTTGACGAGATCCATGATCCCGAACACCAGCGTCAGGCCGGCGGCGAGCAGGAACAGCAGCAGGCCAAACTGCAATCCGTTCAAGAACTGTTCGACGACGAGCAGCATCAAAACTCTTTCAGGCGCACGCAGGTTCGCGCCGATGTTCGAACACGGTCGCCATCAGTGAAAGAGCTCCCCCTGCCTGGACAAGGCGGAAAAATGGGTAATGGCAGTATCGTTCCGAGGCAAGAGCGATTCGACACCCAACATGCACTTTGTTGCATGCCGATGCATCCGATCGGTCCTGGCCCTGCAATCGGTCTTGCAAGAAGACTGCCGCGCAGGATGGGTCAACCTGCCGCACCCAAACGGATCACCCTCCCTCCGTTGCGGGAGAGAGGGTGTGAATTCGTCGCAACGTGTGGATGGAGACGCCTAGTGCGACGTCATCTGCCGGCGAAGGTCATCCGGCTCGGCAAGCACGCTGTTGGCCGTCGAGGCCTCCAGCGCCGCCATCCGGAACAGATAGGCGAGCGTCGCCAATCCGGTGTCTTCCGCCATCTGCGCGAGTTCGAGCGCCATGTCGGACATGTAGCCCAGATTTTCGTCCTTGATCTGCGCCATGATCTGGCTGTCCCGCATCATGTTCGACATCTCAGGCGCTCTTTCGTTGCGCGGCAGCGAGGCCGCAGAGGTTGGCAAGGGCGATGCAATTGATACGCGGACCGTCCTGTTGGACGATGGAAGGCACGCCGATGCGGTCATGCAGGGCATCGAGCGTCTCGCGGAGAATGTCGATGGTCGCCGCCATGGTCCATGCGTTCTCCACCAGTGCCGGCAGACCGAGCGGGGTCACGACGAAGCCGGCCTCATGAAAGCGCGGCAACCACCAGGTTTCCATGATCGCGCTGACCTGCGCGATCCCCTGACCGAGGCAGAACTCCTGCACGGCCGCCATCAGTTGCAGGTTGAGCGCGCCGTCGCGGCGATCGCGCACGACGAAGTAGCGCGACCATTCCCAGACCAGAGGATCCACCGGGTAGCCGCGCACCGCTGCCAGATGGGGAAAGACCTCGCTCATCATCGAAGGCTTGGTGGTCGGGTAGAGCCGGTGACCGCCGATGACGCGGCGTCCCTCCAGCGCAAGCAGATAAACGGTGTCCTCGTCGTCATAGGAATCGATTTCGCGGCAATCCGGCCTGCGCAGCGTCTCCCAGCGCCGCTCTTCGACGAAGATGTCGTGCCGCAGCCGGAAATGCTGATCGAGCACATCTTCGTAAAGGTGGCGATTTACTGCAGAAATGGCGTGAATCATGAAAACCCCCATTCATCCTCAATGGAGGGCACCCTCTGCGAAAAGAGGATGGTTCGGTATTGGGAAATTTCCCAGTACGTCGCTTAGGGATTGATGATCTTGTTGCGAATCGCCAGTGCTACCGCATGCGTACGGTTGACGGCTCCGAGCTTGCGCCCGGCGGTTGCAAGATGCTCTTCGGCGGTGCGCTGCGTGATGTGCAGGATCTCGCCGATTTCCCAGGCCGATTTGCCCTGCGAGGCCCAGGCGATCACCTCGCGCTCGCGCGGGGTGAGGCGTGCCGAGGGATACGGCGCTGGATCGAGCAGACGGCGAATGTGGTCGAAGCCATACATCGCCATCAGGTGCAGTGCCGGCTTGCTGCGGGGATTGAGGTCGAGATGGACGCCCCCGAGCGACACCGCGGCCTCGTAGCCGGTGAGTCCGTGGATCGGCACAATGAAGCCGCGCGTCATGCGAAAATCGGTGGCGCGGTTCATCACCTCGGCCGCGTTCGGCTCGAGCTCCGCATCATAGGGTGCTTCCGACCATTCGAACGGGTTGACTGACTGGCGGCACAACCGCACCACCGGGTCGAAACGGTCGTAGTTATTTTCGGTGTAGAGACCAAACCAGCCCGCCGGCCAGCGCTTGGCGAGCACCATCTGTGCAAACTGTTGGTCGGGATTGGGCAACCCCGTCACGATGATGGTTTCAAAACCGAAGCGACCAAAGGCCGATTCGAGCGCATTCATGGCGTCGGGCACCTTGCGATAGGCCCCAAGCCCCTCGATGAAGTCGAGCGCTTCCCGGCCATAATCCACGGCGGACATCGGTGCGTTTCCTGACCCTCGCTGTGCGATATAGCACGTCTTTGGGCACTGCCTCAATTCACGCATTCCGTAGTTTCCCGGTATCCCATTGACCCCGAAGGCTTAATCTACTTGTGGAAGAAGGGACGTCAAGATACACCTACAATGTCTGAAGCGGGGAAACCACGATGGAAGACGAGGACATCGCCCTCAACAGCGTGCTCGGCCTGGAACTCAACCGCGTATTTTTCGCCGTCCGCGAAACGGCAAACAAGCAGAAGATCATCGAGTTCGCACGCGGGGTGCTGCAAAGCGAGCGCAGCAAGCCGGCAGAGAGCGCCACGCCGGACGGACCGGCGAGCTAGCACGCAATTGCTGTGAGCGCACGAACGGTCCGTTCGGCGCCATGCCTTCCTCTGATGTGAACCGAACAACCGAACGCGAATGTTTCCTTCCTTCTCCCCTTGTGGGAGAAGTGGCATAGGCGGCCTTCGGCCGCCGTTCTTAAAACAAAACGCCGACGCTGCGCATCGGCTATGGCGCCGGATGAGGGGTTGTTTCCACGCGTTCAAATGCGCGAGGCTCGTGCGGGGAGAGAACCCCTCACCCGTCTCGCGCTATCGCGGCGATCCGCCCTCTCCCACAAGGGAAGAGGGAAAGGCAGCGCCGACCACGATTACCTTCGGATGCCCAGGACATGATGACGCTGCGCCAGGTTGAAGTGATCCGTGCCGTGATGGTGACGGGCACGATCGGCGGCGCGGCGAAGCTGCTGAACGTTTCGGCGCCGGGCATCAGTCGCCTGGTGAAATATACCGAGCGCTCGCTCGGCATCCGCTTCTTCCAGCGCCAGAACGGCCGCTATTTCCCGACGCCGGAAGCCGAGAACATCTTCGAGCAGATCAACGGCGTCTACAAGAAGGTCGACGACCTCTCCGAGATCATCTCCAAGATCGGGCGCGGCGGATTGTCGGAATTGCGCATCGGCTCGGTGCCGAGCATTTCGCAAGTCATGGTGCCGCGCGCGATCGAGCGGGTCCGGCGGCGCTATCCGGATTTGGGCATCGACATCAACATCCTCAAGCTCGAGGAAGCCATCGACTATCTCATGCTCGGCCGCGGCGAGTGCGTGGCGATGAGCTATCGCCTGGAGCATTCCGGGCTCGACTTCATGCCGCTCGCCTCGGGCGAGCTCTATTGCATCGTGCCGCCGGGCCACGAGCTCGCCGGCCGCAAGCAGGTCTCCGCCGCCGAGATCACGCGCTATCCGCTGATCGGCATCGATCCCAATGATCCCTACGGGCGGATCATGGCCGAGATCTTCGCGCGCCACCGCCTCGAGTACAACATCACCATCCGCGCCCGCTTCGGCACCACGGTCTGCGCGCTGGTGAAGGCGGGGCTCGGCATCGCCATCATCGACCAGTTCACGGTGGCCCATGGGGGCTATCCGGGCATCGAGCTGATCAAGATCACCGAGCCGACGCGATTCGACACCTACATCGCGGTGAAGCGCGGCGCGCCGCTGTCGCTTCATGTCGAGTATTTCATCGAGTCCCTGCGCGCGGAGATGCGCGCGGTCGAGCCGTCGCGGGGCAAAGGCAGGGCCGCGCCGCCACGGGCCCGGAAGAGATAACATTATGTTAGGTTTGCAGCACAAAAGGGTAATTGTGTTAGGCCGAGGAAAGGCTATCGTTCCTGGGGGAAGCCCCTTGGAATTGGGCGGATCTCCCCGCTAAAGGCCGGGATCAAACGCTCCCAACGAGACGATAGCGAACCATGTCAAAGCGCGGACCCGCCGCACCCAAAAAGCTCCTGACCGGCCTGATCGGCGCACCCATCGCGCATTCTGCCTCCCCTGCCATGCATGAGCGCGCCGCGGAGGGGCTTGGGCTGCGCGGCCATTACCAGCTCATCGAGGTCGCCGGCGCCGACGCGGGCGGGCTCCGCATGATGCTCGAGGGCGTGCGGCGGCTCGGCTTTGCCGGCGTCAACGTCACTTTTCCCTACAAGGAGGCGGTGGTCCCGCTGCTCGATGAACTGGCACCGGGTGCCGCCGCCATGGGGGCGGTCAACACCGTCGTCGTCAGGAACGGCCGGCTGATCGGCCACAACACCGACACGACGGGCTTTGCGCGCGCCGTCGCGCCGCTGCTGGCGGCCTCTGGAAACGCAGTCGCCGTGATCGGCACCGGCGGCGTCGGCAAGGCGATCGCGTTTGCCTTGGCGAGCCTTGACGTGACCGACATCCGTATCTTCGACAGCGAGCCGGCACGCGCCGAAAAACTCGCCGCGCTGCTCGACAAACAGGGTGGCGCCAGGGTCGCCGCAAGCGTCGAGGCCGCGCTCGACGGCGCAACGGGCCTCGTCAACGGCACGCCGGTCGGCATGCTGCCGAACCGGGAAACGCCGGTCGCGCCGACGCTGCTACGTCAAAACCTGTGGGTCGCCGACGCCGTCTATTCGCCGCTGATCACGCCGCTGCTGGCGGCTGCCCAAGCCAAGGGCGCGCGGATCATGACCGGACGGGAGCTTGCGATCTACCAGGCCGCCGACGCTTTCGAACTGTTCACTGGCCTTGCCCCATCCACCGAGATCATGGGAGAGGCATTCGACGAGGTGATGGCGGCACGAAGCTCGGCCTATCACGCAGCGTAACCGAAACGGCCGGACACAAGGCCGCGGACACATCACGAAACAGGAGGAGAAACCATGAAATCGACTTTGCTGGCGGGCGCCCTGCTTGCCTTCGCGACTGCAACCAGCGTGCACGCCCAGGCGATCAAGCTCGCCGACGTCGCCGAGCTTTCCGGGGGCGGCGCCACCGTCGGCACCAACTGGAAGAACGGCATCGACCTCGCGATCGAGGAGATCAACGCCAAGGGCGGCGTGCTCGGCCGCAAGCTCGAAGTCACTCATGCGGATTCGCAATCCAACCCGGGCGTCGCGCGCGCGCAGGTGCAGAAGGCGCTCGACGCCGAGCCCTATGTGCTGCTCGGACCCGGCTATTCCGGCTCGGTGAAGGTGACCGCGCCGCTGGCGGCCGAAGCCGGCATCGCGCAGATCATGGGTGGCGAAGCCGCCGAGCTGACGCAAGGCGGAAACAAATTCCTGTTCCGCACCTCGTTCGGCCAGCAATCCTCGATGCCGAAGGTCGCCAAATACATTCACGACGACATGAAGGCGAAGTCGGTCGCCGTGGTCTGGGTCAACAATGACTTTGGCCGCGGCGGCCGCGATGTCGTCGTCAAGGAGCTCGACCGTCTCGGCTCCAAGGTCGTCGCCGATCTCTCCACCGAGGCGGGCCAGGCCGATTTCGCCGCCGACGTCGGCAAGATCAAGGCCGCCAATCCCGACGCCGTATTCGTCTATTTGAACGAGGAAGAGAGCGCACGCATCCTCAAGGAGCTGAAGCGCCAGGGCGTCACCGCACCGCTGATGGGCGAGACCACGCTGATCGGCCAGAAGGTGATCGAGCTTGCGGGCGATGCCGCCAACAGCGCGCGCGGCCATGTCGGTCTCACCACCGACGCGCCGGTCGACCTGATCAAGGCGTTTCGCGACAAGTTCGCGAAGAAGTACAATTACGTGCCCGACCATAACGGGCTGAAAGGCTATCTCGCGGTCTACATGGTGAAGGCCACCACCGACAAGATGGGCAAGGTCGATTCCAAGGCGTTCGCCGACACCCTGCATGGCCTGACCATCAAGGCCGCCGACGAGCCGGGCATCCTGATGGACGTCACCTTCAGCGAGACCGGCGACATCGACCGCCAGAGCTTTCTGGTCGAGGTGGTCGAAGGCAAGCAGGTCGTGAAACAGGTGCTGCCGAAGGTGAAGTGAGGCGGTTCGCCTCTCCCCGCGTGCGGGGAGAGGCCGGAATTTGCGCAGCAAATTCCGGGTGAGGGGGAGCTTCCGCGAGTCCAACTGCCCCCGTCCTCGCGGAGACTCCCCCTCACCCGAACCCTCTCCCCTCAAGCAGGGAGAGGGGGTGGAGGGAGGGGAAAATGTCCAATCTGTTCGATCTTCTGGTCGCTGGACTTGCCACCGGCGCGATCTATGCGCTAGTCGCGGTCGGCTTCACGCTGCTGTGGCAGACTTCGCAGACCATCAATTTCGCGCAGGGCGAGTTCGTGATGCTGCCGGCGTTCCTGATGCTGGCGGCGATGCATGCCGGCGCGCCGTTCTGGCTCGCGATCATCCTTGGCATCCTGCTCTCGATGCTCCTGCTCGGCCTCGCCTTCAAGATGCTGCTGGTGGATCCGATGATGCGCCACGGCGTGCTGCCGCTCGCGATCGCGACCATGGCGCTCGCGATCGGCCTTAAGGAGGCCGTAAAACAGTTCTTCAGCGCCGAAGCCTCACCCTTCCCCTCGATCGTGCCGACCGGGGACGTCTCCATCCTCGGCCATGCCGTCTCGCTGCAAAGCATCGGCGTCCTCGGCCTCGCCATCCTTGCCGTCTTCGGCTTGACCGCGCTTCTCAACCGGACCTCGCTCGGCCACCAGATGCAGGCGGCGGCGCAGAACCCGACGGTGGCGCGCATCATCGGCGTCCCGGTCGAGCGCATGATTCTCCTGACTTTCCTGATCAACGCGTTCCTGGTCGCTCTCGCCTCGCTGTTGATCACGCCGATCTACCTCGCGAAATTCACGTCGGGCGAGGTACTGGGCCAGGCCGCCTTCATCGCCGCGATCGTCGGCGGGTTCAACCAGGTGCGCGGCGCGATCGCAGGCGGCCTCCTGATCGGCGTGCTCGACAATCTCGCGGCCGCCTATGTTTCAACGCAGTACCGCGCCGCCGTGCCTATGATCTTCCTGATCGCCGTCATCCTGTTCCGACCGCAGGGCTTGCTCGGCCGTGCCGAGGAGCGCACCGTATGAGCGGCTTCGCCAAACCTCTCAAGATCGCGTTCGGCCTCATCGTGGTCGCTGCGCTGATCGTTGTCCCCATGAACTTCAACCGCTATGGCCTGTTCATCCTGAGCCAGTGGGCGGTGATGGCCATCGCCGCAATGGGCCTCAACCTCACACTCGGTTATGCCGGCCAGGTCTCGCTGGCGCAGGGCGCCTTCGTCGGCATCGGCGCTTACGCCGCGGCGATCATGACCACGCATGGCTGGCCGCTGCCGGCGGCGATCGTCGTCGCGATCGGCTTGAGCTTCGCGGTCGGCTGGGTGCTCGGCTATCCCGCGCTGCGGGTGCAGCATCACTACCTCGCCTTCGTCACGCTCGCCTTCTCCACGCTGGCCTTCCTGGTATTTCGCAACGAGAGCTGGCTCACCGGCGGCATCTACGGCATCTCCAATATTCCGCGTCCGCACATTTTCGGCATCGCGACCAACAAGCCGCTGCCGTTCTACTATGTCTGTCTCGGCTCGCTCGCGATCGTGTCGCTCGCGGTGTGGTGGCTGATCCGCTCGCCCTGGGGCCGCGCCTTCATGGCGCTGCGCGAAAACCCGCTGCGGGCGCAGTCGCTGGGCGTCGACACGCGGCGCTATACGCTGATGGCGTTCGCGATCGGCTCGGCGCTCGGCGGCGTCGCGGGCGCGCTCTATGCCCCGCTGACGCAATATATCGATCCCGTGCCGTTCAACCTGTCGCTCTCGCTCGACCTCCTGATGATGGTGATCGTCGGCGGCGCCGGATTCTTCCTGGGTCCGTTCCTCGGCGCGATGATCGCGGTGCTGTTGCCGGAGTGGCTGCGCTTCACCGAGGGCTATTATCTGATGCTCTACGCGATCGCGGTGATGGGGCTGCTGATCTGGTCGCCGACCGGCATTTTGGGAATCCTCGACCGCTATCTCGCCGAACGCCGCACCAAGGCGGCCTCCGCCCAGCGCGCCGTCGCAAAGTCCCGGCTGGAGACAGTGCAATGAGCGCGGTCCTCGAAGTCACCGACATCAAGAAGAATTTTGGCGGCATCAGCGCCGTCGGCGGCGTCTCTTTCGACGTCCGCGAGGGCGAGATCCTCGGCCTGATCGGCCCGAACGGCTGCGGCAAGTCGACCCTGTTCAACTGCATTCTCGGCCAGCTCACGCCGAGCGGCGGCGAGGTCAAGCTCGACGGCAAGGTCGTCACGGGCTTGCGACCCGCCGAGCTCAACAAGCTCGGGGTCAGCCGCACCTTCCAGCTCCTGCAGGTGTTCCCCAAACTCTCGGTGCGCGAGAACCTGATCCTCGCAGGCCAGGAGCACCAGGGCAGCATGGCCTCGCGCCTGGTCGGCCGCTCCGATGCCGGACTGACGGAGGCCGCCGACCAGATGATCGGCTTTTTCAAGCTCGATCATCTCGCCGACGAGCCGGCCGGCGGGCTCTCCTACGGCCAGCAAAAACTGCTCGACGCCGCCATGGCCTTCATGGGCGGACCGCGCCTGGTGCTGCTCGACGAGCCAGCCGGCGGCGTCAACCCGTCGATGTTGACGGATCTGAAGGAGCGGCTGGTGGCGATCAACCGCGAGAAGAACGCCACCTTCGTCGTGATCGAGCACAACATGGAATTCGTGATGTCGCTGTGTTCCCGCGTGATGGTGATGGCGGAGGGCAAGGTGCTGGCGATGGGACGACCGGACGAGGTGCGAAAGAACCCCGCCGTGATCGAAGCCTATCTCGGACATTGAGGAACCAGCCATGAGCGATCCGATCCTCTCGGTTCACAATCTCGTCGGCGGCTACGGCAAGATGACGATCCTGAACGGCACCACTTTCGCCGTGCCGCAGGCCACCATCACCACCATCATCGGCCCGAACGGCGCCGGGAAGTCCACCGTGTTCAAGGCGATCTTCGGCCTGCTCAAGCTGCGCGAGGGCAAGATCAACTTCGCCGGCCGCGACGTCACCAATTTGAGCCAGCGCGCGCTGCTCAATGCCGGCATCTGCTACGTGCCGCAGGGCCGCAACATCTTTCCCGAGCTGTCGGTGCGCCACAATATCGAGCTCGGCGGCGTTTCCGCCGGCAAGGGCATTGACCTGCAGAGCCGGATCGAGGCCGCGCTCGATCTGTTCCCGGCGCTGCGGCGAAAATCAACCCAGCAGGCCTCCACGCTGTCCGGCGGCGAGCAGAAGCAGCTCGAAATCGCTCGCTCGCTGCTGCTCGAGCCAAAGCTCGTGCTGATCGACGAGCCCTCGATCGGCCTGTCGCCACTGATGGTGCAGCAGACTTTCGACATCCTGAAGAGCTTGCGCGACCGCGGTGTCACCATTCTGATGATCGAGCAGAACGCCCGCTCGGCGCTGGAGATTTCCGACATCGGGATCGTGCTCGAGCTCGGCCAGACCCGCATGGTCGACAAGGCGGAGCGCATTTTGAATGATTCCCGCATCGGACAATTGTTCCTCGGCGGCGCGATGGAGGACAATGCAGCATGACCAAACGCTCGATCGCAACGGTCTCACTCTCCGGCGCTCTCGACGAAAAGCTCCGCGCCATCGCATCCGCCGGATTCGACGCGGTCGAGATTTTCGAGAACGATCTGCTGTCGTTCGGCGCAGGTCCGCGCGACATCGCAAAGCTCTGCGGGGACCTCAATCTCGAGATCTGTGCGTTTCAGCCGTTCCGCGATTTCGAGGGCATGCCGGAGCCGCAGCGTTCGCGAAACTTTGCCCGCGCCGAACGCAAGTTCGACCTGATGCAGGAGCTCGGCACCGATCTGCTGCTGATCTGCTCCAACGTGTCGCCGGCCGCGCTCGGCGGCATCGACCGCGCCGCGGATGATTTTCGCGAGCTTGGCGAGCGCGCGGCCAAACGGTCTTTGCGCGTCGGCTACGAGGCATTGGCCTGGGGACGCCACGTCAACGATTACCGCGATGCCTGGGAGATCGTGCGGCGCGCCGATCACCCCGCGATCGGTGTCATCCTCGACAGCTTTCACGCACTGGCCCCTGGCTTTCCGGTCCGCGCGATGGCCTCGATCCCCGGCGACAAGATCTTCCTGGTCCAGCTTGCAGATGCGCCGAAGCTCGAGCTCGACATCTTGTCGTGGAGCCGGCACTTCCGCTCCTTCCCCGGCCAGGGCGACCTGCCGGTCGGCGAGTTCATGGCGGCGATCGCGGCGACCGGCTATGCCGGGCCGCTGTCGCTGGAGATCTTCAACGACCAATTCCGTGCCGGCTCGGCCGTGCAGACCGCGGTCGACGGCCTGCGTTCGCTGATCCTGCTGGAGGACCAGCTTGCACCGGATTGGCCAAAGCTCATCGGCGAACCCTTGGCGCCCAAGCCCAAAAGTCGCGGCACGGGATTCATCGAGTTTGCCGTCAACGAGACCAAGGCCGGCGAACTCGCCCGCCTGCTCGCGCAGCTCGGTTTCCGCAAGACCGGCAAGCATCGCAGCAAGGCGGTGGAGCGCTGGTCGCAAGGCAAGGTCGAGCTCGTCGTCAACTCCGAGACCGACGGCTTTGCGCATTCGCACTACGTGACGCATGGCCCCGGCGTCTGCGCCATCGCGCTCGATGTCGACAATGCCGGCCTCGTTATGCAGCGCGCCGAAACACTGAAAGCGCGCACCTTCTATCAGCCGGTCGGGCCGGGCGAGCTCGAGATTCCCGCGATCCACGGCGTCGGCGGCAGCCTGCTTTACTTCCTGGACCAGGCCGGCAAGAACTGGGACACGGATTTCGAACAGGTACCGAGCGACGCTCGCGCGGACGCCCTGCTGGCCGTCGATCACATCGCGCAGTCGATGCCCTATGACGAGATGCTGTCGTGGCTGCTGTTCTACACCGGCATCCTCGACCTCAAGCGGCTGCCGCAGATGGAGATCGCCGATCCCAGGGGCCTCGTGCAAAGCCAGGCCGTCATCAACGGCGACCAGAGCCTGCGCTTCGTGCTCAACGGCTCATCCGCCAACCGCACGCTGCCGGCCCGCTTCATCTCGGAGTTTTTCGGCTCGGGCGTGCAGCACGTCGCATTTACGTGCCGGGATATCTTTGCGGCAGTCGCGGAGATGCGCAAGCGCGGCGCGGATTTCCTGGATATCCCGGATAATTACTACGACGACGTCGAAGCCAGATACGACCTCGCACCCGAGCTGATGAGGCAGCTGCGCGCCAACCACATTCTCTACGACCGCGAGGGCGACGGAGAGTTTTTCCAGGTCTACACCCACATCTTCGACGAGCGGTTTTTCTTCGAGATCGTGGAGCGGCGGGATTATCAGGGCTTCGGCGCGGCCAATGCCGGGATCAGGCTTGCCGCGCAAGCGCGCGAGGTGCGGCCCGCGAGCATGCCGCGCGTGTAGCTTACTTTCCCTCTCTCCTTGTGGGAGAGGGTGGCTTGCCGCAAAGCGGCGAGACGGGTGAGGGGTTCTCTCCGCGAGACCTTACTTTTGAATACGCGGAAACAAACCCCTCATCCGGCGCTTCGCGCCACAAGGGGAGAAGGGGCATCGTGCTTGTGGCTACTTCATCGCGCATTTGTCGTGGAAGCGATCCTGGTCGTTCTCGACGATGGTCGCGACCGTCTTCAGCGAGAGCTGGCCTTCGCCGTCCTTGACCACGTCCTGGAGGTAGAAGTTCTGCACCGGGATGTGGTTCTTGCCGTACTTGAACGGGCCGCGCAGCGACTTGAAGTTGGCCTTCTCCATCTCGGCCTTCATCGCGTCCTTCTTGCTGGTGTCGCCCTTCACCGCGACCACGGCGCTGTTGATGAGCTGGGCCGCGTCGTAGGCTTGCGCGCCGTAATAGGTCGGACGCAGCCCGGGGTACTTCTTGCGATAGTCGGCGACGAAGCGCTTGTTCTGCTCGTTGGGCAGATCATTCACCCATTCCTGCGCACCGGGCACCCCGAGCGCGTTCTCCTTTTGCAGCGGCAGCGACAGCTCGTCGACGGTGAAAGCCGTGTAGAGCGGCATCGTGCTCTTCAGCCCGGCCTGTGCATATTGGTTGAGGAACTGCACGCCGGCTGCACCGGGATAGAACACGAAGATCGACTCGGCGCCCGAGGCGCGCGCCTTGGAGAGCTCGGCGGAGAAGTCGAGCTGGCTCGGCCAGACCGTGTATTCCTCGCCCTTGACCTCACCCTTGAACGTGCTCTTCACGCCCGCGAGCATGTCCTTGCCGGCGGCGTAGTTCGGGCCGATCAGGAACACGCTCTTGACTCCCTTCTGGTTCATGTAGAGACCCATGGCGGCCGGCGTCTGGTCGTTCTGCCACGAGGTCGAGAACACGTAAGGCGAGCAGAGCTCGCCCGCGAGCTGCGACGGACCGGCATTGGCCGAGATCAGGAAGGTCTGCGAGTCCACCGCGGTCTTGAGCGAGGCCAGCAGCACGTTCGACCAGATGTAGCCAACGATGAAGTCGACCTTGTCGGACTGCACCAGCTTCTCGGTCTTCTGCTTGCCGACGTCGGGCTTCTGCCCGTCGTCCTCGTAAATCACCTCGACCGGCTTGCCGTCCATCTTGCGGCCGATGTGATCCAGCGCGAGCTCGAACGAATTGCGCATGTCGTTGCCGATCACGGCGGTCGGGCCGCTGAAGGTCGAAACGAAGCCGATCTTGATGGTGTCGCCGGCGGATGCCGGGCCTGCCAGCACCAGCGCCGCTGCGCCCGCCAGCCAGAATGCCGTCCTCATAACACTCCCCTCCATATTATTATGCCCGGAAGCAGGGTGATTGCCGCCCCGGGGTCATCTCTATTGAACGCAAAATCTGTCGCGCCGCCAATGGTTCAGCGCCCGCCCTGCATCATATTTCGCCCCGAACGGCGATAGCAAGAAATATAATTCTACTTACTTCGGCTAAGGCTGCGGCGCTTTCTCGCGGGCGCGATACACCCGGCCTATGCCTCGATTGACGACGGCTATTGGACCGCGGCGCCTGATCAGCGTTTAGATGAGGATAGAGCCGCGAGATTCGGAGGGGCGCATCATGACCACGACACCGCACCGCGTCGTCATCGTCGGAGCCGGTTTCGGCGGGCTGGAGGCGACCCACCGGCTCGCCGGCAGCCCGGTCGAGATCACGCTGATCGACCGCCGCAACCATCATTTGTTCCAGCCGCTGCTCTATCAGGTCGCCACCGCCTCGCTCGCCACCAGCGAGATCGCCTGGCCGGTCCGGCACCTGATGCGCGACCGGCGCGATGTGACGACGCTGTTTGCGACGGTCAGCGGCGTCGATGCCGACAGGCGCTGCGTGCTGATCGACGACGGCAGCGAGGTGCCTTACGACACGCTGGTGCTCGCCACCGGCGCGCGTCACGCCTATTTCGGCCACGACGAATGGGAGCAATGGGCCCCGGGTCTTAAAACACTGGAGGACGCGACCACGCTGCGCCGTCATATCCTGGTGGCGTTCGAGCGCGCCGAGCGTGAGACCGATCCGGCCAAACGCGCGGCACGATTGACTTTCGTCATCGTCGGCGCCGGCCCCACCGGCGTCGAACTCGCCGGCACCATCGCCGAGATGGCGCACCACACCTTGCCAGCCGACTTCCGCAACATCGACACCAACAAGGCGCGCGTGGTGCTGATCGAGGCGGGTCCGCGGGTGCTGGCAGGCTTTCCAGATGATCTCTCGGCCTATGCCCAGGCCTCGCTGGAGAAGATCGGCGTCGAGGTCGTGCTCGGCCAAGCCGTCACTGAGATCAACCGCGAGGGCGTGGTGTTCGGCGGCAAGCTGCTCGAAGCCAAGACACGAATCTGGGCCGCCGGCGTGCGCGCCTCGCCCGCGGCGGAATGGCTGGGCGCACCGGCCGATCGCGCCGGGCGCGTCCAAGTGGAGGCCGATCTTACGATCCCCGGTCATCCCGAGATCTTTGCAATTGGCGACACCGTTTTGATCAACGCCTGGGACGGCAAGCCTGTGCCCGGCATCGCGCCGGCCGCCAAGCAGCAGGGCCGTCACGTGGCCGAGACCATCAAGGCCCGGCTGCGCCAGGAGCCGACAGGCCCGTTCCGCTACAAGCACTCCGGCAGCCTCGCGCAGATCGGCAAGCGGCTGGCGGTGATCGACTTCGGCCGCATCAAGCTGCGCGGCACCATCGCGTGGTGGATCTGGGGCATCGCCCATATCTACTTCCTGATCGGCTTGCGCCACCGCCTCAGCGTCGCCCTGAGCTGGCTCTGGATCTACGCCCGCGACCAGCGCGCCGCGCGGCTGATCACGCAGGGATCGAGCAAGGTGGTGTAGGGGCGTTCCTCTCGTGTCCCGGACGCGGCGCGGCATGAAATGACGCGACGCAGAGCCGGGACCCAGCAGCCATGGGACTCAGAAGTCATGGGACTCAGCAGTCATGGGCCCTGCCTCTGCAGCGCAGCGCTACGCGCCGCAGTTCGTTCGGGCACGAGACCTACTTCACCAACTCACATCCACCTTCCGCCAGCGGCCGAAACGCCTGCTCCGCTGAGATCGTCGAAACCAGCTTGTAATAGTCATACGGATATTTCGACTCCTCCGGCTTCTTCACCTCGAACAGATACATCGGATGCACGACGCGGCCGTCCTGGCGAATCGCGGTGTCGCCGAACAGCTTGTCCTTGCCCTTGAACTTTTTCATCTCAGGCACGGCGTCCTTGGCATTGTCGCTGCCGGTGGCGGCGACTGCGTTCAGATAAGCCAGCGTGGAAGCATAAACACCGGCCTGGTTGCCGCTCGGCATCTTGCCGTTCATACCCGGCCGCACCGCGAAGCGCTTGGCGAAGGCGCGGGTGTCGTCGTTCATGTCCCAATAGAAGGCTTCCATGAGCTGGAGCCCTTGCGCGACCTTGATGCCCATGCCGTGGACGTCGTTGATGAAGAGCAGGAAGGCGACGAGCTTTTGTCCGCCCTGCTGGATCCCGAACTCGGCCGCCTGCTTCACCGCGTTGATGGTGTCGCCGCCAGCATTGGCGAGCCCGATCACCTGCGCCTTCGAGCCCTGCGCCTGCAACAGGAAGGAGGCGAAGTCGGAGGTGCCGAGCGGATGCTTGCTGGATCCGATCACCTTGCCGCCGTGCGCCTCGATGTATTTCTGGGCTTCCGCTTCGATGCCCTTGCCGAGGGCGTAATCGACCGTGAGGAAATACCAGTCCTTGCCGCCGCGCGACATCATCGCGGCCGCCGTGGTGTTGCCGGTCGCCCAGGCGTCGTTGACCCACTGGATAGTGTTGGGGGAGCAGGCCTTGCCGGTGAGATCGGAGCTCGCGGTGGACGACGCCAGGAACGTCATGCGGCTGTCGCGCAGCAGCGTGTTGATGGAGAGGCCAACGGCCGAGTTCGGCACGTCGACGATGGCGTCGACGCCCTCGACATCGAGCCATTTGCGCGCGATTGCATTGCCGACGTCGGCCTTGTTCTGGTGATCGGCATAGACGATCTCGACCTTGATGCCTTTGCCGCCGCCGTTGAAATCCTCAGCCGCCATGCGCGCGGCCTCGACCGAGCCCATGCCGTTGGTGTCCTGGAAGATGCCGGAGATGTCGTTGAGCACGCCGACGCGCACGACATTGTCCGAGATCTCGGCATTTGCCGCGCCGCCAATCAGGCTCGCGGCCAGCGCAAGCGTCCACTTCAAGTTCTTCATTGTTCCCTCCCCTGTCGTATTTGTTGTTTGCGATGACGACAGCGTCAGGCTGGCGTGATGCTCACAGGCAGGCTGTCGAGCCCGCGCAGCGTGTTGTTGAAGCGGCGCTGCGGCTCGCCCATGATCTCGATCTTTGCGATCCGGCGGGCCAGCGCCGCGAGCATCGTCTCGCCTTCGAGCCGCGCGACCAGCTGGCCGACGCACATGTGAATACCTGAGCCATAGCCAACATGGCCGGACGTGCGGCGGGTGATGTCGTAGCTGTCAGGCTTGTCCCAGCGCCGCGGATCGCGATTGGCAGCCGCCAGAAACATCAGCACCTTCTCGCCCTCACCGATGGTCGCGCCTGACAGTTCGACTTCGCGCGTGGTCGTGCGGAAGAAGGTCTGCACCGGGCTTTCAAAACGAACGGCCTCCTCGAAAGCGTTGCGCGCCAGCGTGAAATCGCCGCGCAACCGCTGCCACTGCTCAGGGAAGCGCGCGAGACAGTAGACCGCTGCACCGATGCCGTTGACCGTGGTGTCGAGGCCGGCCGACAAGAGCGAACGCACCAGCAGCGGCGCTTCGGAGGCGGTGATGGCACCCTCGTCGACATGGGCGTGGATGCAGGCGCCGATGCCGCCGGGCGTGAGGTTGTCCCGCTGGCACTGCTCGGTGACGTAGGCCTGGTGCGGCGCCGAGCGCGCGAGCGCCTCGTTGCGCAACTGGTTCGGCGGGCCGAAGGCGTTGAACACCAGGCTCGCATAGGGAATGAGATTCTCGCGTCCATCAGGCTTCAGCCCGAGCGCATCTGGGAAGATCGACAGCGGATAGGCCTCGGCAAGGTCCGTGATGGCATCGAAGTTGCGCTTCTCCAGCAGCGCGTCCACACGCTCTTCCGCTGCCGCGGCAAAACGGTCGCGCAGCCCCTTCATCACCGTCGGCGACAGCACCTTTGAGAGCACGGCGCGGGTGCGGGTGTGCTCGGGAGGATCGGCCTCAAGGATCAGGCTGGGCGGCCGCCACGGCGTCTCCTTCGCGAAATCGGCGAGGCCGACGCCGCGGCTGGAGCAGAACGTTGCGGGATCGTTCAGCACGGCATGAACTTCGGCATAGCGCGCCACGCCATAGACGTTCCACTTGTCGAGATAGACGACAGGTCCCGCCTCCCGCAGCAGCTCATGCGTGGGATAGGGATCGGCGAAAAAATCCATCGCGAATGGATCGACGTCGAGATGCGGGACGGCCGACGAACCGTTAATTTCCTGGGAGATGGAAGTGCTCATGGAAGTCCTCCCTCATTTTGAACTTGTGAAAGGGCCGCGCTTACCTTTAGGTCTCCAGACACGCCGCGAGACAGAATCCCGACATGCCGCCGCCTTCGACCAGAGCCCGCCAGAAACCTGCGCCCGCCGAGACGGGACCGACGCTCGATCTCGACCGCTACGTCCCCGCGTTCATCACCTTCATCGCCAACAAGCTCTCGAACAGCGCCACCGCGTTCTATCAGCGAGAGTTCGGCGTCAACGTCACGGAATGGCGGATCATGTCGCTGCTCGCGATCGAGCCCGGCATTCCCGCCTCGCGCATCTGCCACGTCATCGGTTTCGACAAGGGCCCGGTGAGTCGGACGCTGGCCGGCCTGGAAAAGCGGGGGTTGATCTCGATCCGTACCGATCCCAATGACGGGCGCACCCATTCGATCTCGCTGACGGCGAAGGGCCGCGCCATCCATGACAAGGTGATCGTCGCTGCATTCGAGCGCGAACGGCGCCTGTTGTCCTGCCTGGACAAGGGCGAGCGCGAGGTGCTGATCGACCTGTTGCGCCGCCTGCATGAAAATCTCGGCGCGGTGACCGGCAGCACCGGGACCTGACGGGCCACACAGCGGGCGCTGAGCCCTGTCATTTCCAGGCATGCGCCAACATTCGCCGGCGGCACCCTCTCTGCCGAGCATAGCTTCCTCCGATCCGACGCGGCGGTTCCTCCCGCCGTCATCCGTGTCTGGAACGGTTCGCATAAATTAGTTGCTTGGGCAACAAAAGAATCGTGCAGCATAATGCGGCAGGGCGGCTGGCGTAGTTGGGTTTGCCGAGCTCTCTTGTCCCGGACGCGCTGCAGCGTGAAACGCTGCTGCGCAGAGCCGGATCCATAGATGCCAATCACGAAGAATGGCCCCGGCTCTGCAGCGCATCACTGCGTGCTGCGCTGCGTCCGGGGCACAGGCCCAAGCGCTACACCCCGATCCACTCGCCCGGCGCATCGTCATCCAACCGCGCCACCGCATCGGCGCGGCGCGTCAGCACCGCGCGCTGGTTGATGTAGCCCTTGTCGGTGATCTCGCCGCCGTCGACCGACGGCGGCTCGGCGAGCAGCAGGGCACGCGTGGCATGGCCGGAGGAGTTGGCGCCGTGTTGCTTCAGTTTCGCCAGCCCCCGCGCGATCGCGGCTCTGATCTTCTCATGCGCGAGCACGTCGTTCACGCCTGCGGTCTCGGGCAGGCCGGCATGCGCGCGGCACGCAGCGATGCTCGGAAACACCAGGAAGCGCACCTCGTCGCCGCCATGGCCGGTGACGACGATGTCCTGCGCGAGCGGCGCCAGCGCGGCGATGCCGGCGAGGCGCAGTGTGCCGACACTGACCCAGGTGCCGGAATTGAGCTTGAAATCCTCCGCGACGCGGCCGTCAAAGAATAGGCCGCGTTCGGGCCGGTTCGCGTCGGCGAACTTCACGGCATCACCGATGAGATAAAAGCCCTCGTCGTCAAAAGCCTGCCTGGTCAGCTCCGGCGCCTTCCAATAGCCCGGCGTGACGTTGGGGCCGCGCACGCGCACCTCCAGCTTGTCGCCGGAGGTAACGAGCTTCAGTTCGGTGCCGGGAATGGGCACGCCGATATTGCCCGAGCGCTCCGCGAGGAAATGGCAGTCGGTGGCCAGCGGCGACGTCTCGGTCGAGCCCCAGGCCGAGACCATCGGCATCGCGCGGCCAACAGTCTTGACGGAGAGTTCTTCCAGCGCATCCCAGAGATTCTGCGGCAGCGCCGCACCGGCGTAGAACGCGAATTTCACCTCGCTGAAGAAGCGGCGACACAGCTCCTCGTCGCCGCGCAGCGCCGCGATCAACATGTCGAAGCCGCGCGGCACGTTGAAATAGACGGTCGGCATCACGCTTCTGAGATTGGCGAGCGACATCGCAAACAGACCGGGCGCCGGCTTGCCGCCGTCGATATAGAGCGAGCCGCCATTGCGCAGCACGAGATTGAAATTGTGGTTCGCGCCAAACGTGTGGCTCCAGGGCAGCCAGTCGAGAATGACCAGATCGTCGCGCGCCTGTTCGAGAAAAGTCCAGGTCTGCGCCTTGGCCTGCTGGCTGGACGTCAGCATGCGCTGGGTGTTGATCACGGCTTTCGGCGTGCCGGTCGAGCCCGAAGTGAACAGGAGTTTTGCGATCGTATCGGGCGTCACCGCGGCGAAGGCCTTTGCGACGTCGGGGCTCTCGGGCGTTGCCGCGATAGTGCGAAAGGTCAGCGCATCGGCATCGTCGGCATTGCCGCTGATAATCTGCGCGCTATGCAGCGGCTTGATCGCGGCCAGCGCCACCGCAAACGGCCTCGTCGCGGAGACATAGATCGCGGCGGGCTCAAGCAACGCGATCATGCTCTTGAGCTTGTCGAAGTCCTTTGACATCAGGGAATAGGCCGGCGAGATCGCCGCCGAGGGCACGCCGACATGCTGCGCCGCCAGTGCCAGCAGCGCATGATCGATGCTGTTGTCGGAGAGGATCGCGAGCGGGCGCTCCGCGCCGAGACCGTGCGCCAGAATCCAGGACGCCGCCGCGCGCACCTGGCGCAGCGCCTGCGCATAGGTAACGGTGCTCCATGGCGCTTCGGCACTGCTGCGCTCGGCGAGGAAAATCGCGTCGGGCCTCTGCCGCGCCCATTGCTCCAGCCAGTCGCCGACGCAGCGCGCGCCATCGCGCAGAGGCTCGGGCGAGCGCAGCACGATGCTGCCGTCGGCGCGATGCTCGGCAACGGTTCTGGGTGTCGCAAACAGGCTCGAAGCATCACCGCGTGGGGCGGCTGTCATGGTTTCCTCCTCGCCCGGAAGCCGGGACCGGTCGCAGCCTCGTCGCGGACCGCGTTGGCCAGCATGTTGGCCACGACAATTGTTGGGGCGCAAGCTGGGGCCAGGTGGGACGGCCCGCCGCCGTTCAAAGGGCTGGTCGCCGCGCATCCGCGGCATGGATTGCTGGCTGCACCTGATCTAGCTGCCTATTATTTGCGCAAATGCTCGTAACAGGGCGCTGACACGAAGGTCCGCCGGAGCTCGAAATATCCCACAAGCCACTGATCTCTCGGTAATATCCGCAGCACTTGTCCTGCCCGGATTCTGTACACAATGGCACATCGCTTGCTTCGATCGGGGTGAAGAGACGTAGCCGGAGATTTGTCGCCATGAAGGCTGAAATGGGGGCTGAGCAGCCTGAAACGGTCGCCGCGATCGTGGCCGCGCATCGCGCGGGCACGCTCACACCGGCGCAGACGGTCGCGCGCACCTATCAGCGCATCCGCGACCACAACGACCCCGCCGTCTTCATCAGCCTGCGCGACGAAAAGGACGCGATCACGGAGGCCGAGAAGCTCGCCACCAAGGACGCCGCCAGCCTGCCGCTCTATGGCGTGCCGGTCGTGGTGAAGGACAATATCGACGCGCTGGGATTTCCGACCACCGCGGCGT
>NZ_JADPJF010000151.1:107045-115393 GCF_023073295.1 Bradyrhizobium sp. 23
CCCGGCCTTCTCGTATACCCCGACACATGATTCGACCGCGGTGCAGCGGCTGCGCGCCGCCGGCGCGATCATCATCGGCAAGACCAATCTCGACCAGTTCGCGACCGGCCTTGTCGGCGTGCGCTCGCCCCACGGCATCCCCAGAAACGCGATCCGCGAGGACCTCATTCCCGGCGGCTCGAGCTCGGGATCGGCCACCGCCGTCGGCGCCGGGCTGGTGCCACTGTCGCTCGGCACCGACACCGCCGGCTCAGGCCGCGTGCCGGCGATGCTCAACAACATCGTCGGTCTCAAGCCGAGCCTCGGCATGATTTCGACCGCTGGCCTGGTGCCGGCCTGCCGGACGCTCGACTGCATCTCGGTATTCGCTTTGACGGTCGACGACGCCGCGCTGGCGCTCTCCGTGATGGCAGGTCCCGATCAGGCAGATCCGTTCTCGCGCGACCGGCCGCTTGGCGCGATCACCCCGCTCCCGGCAAACCTGCGCCTGGGCGTGCCGCGCAGCGGACAGCTGATCTTCTTCGGCGACAAGAAGGCGGAAGCGGCTTACGCCGAGGCGCTGAAGCGCTGGACCGCGCTTGGGGCAACGCTCGTCGAATTCGACCTCGAGCCGTTCTATGAGACGGCCCGACTGCTCTACGAGGGACCGTGGGTGGCCGAGCGCTATCTCGTGATCCGCGACCTGCTCGCCTCGGCACCGGAGGCGATCCATCCCGTGACGCGCGAGATCACCGCGGCCGGTGCGCGGTTGACGGCGACGGACACCTTCTCCGCGCTCTATCGTCTGCAGGGCCTGCGCAAGATCGCCGAACGCACCTTCACCAATATCGACGCTCTGGTGCTGCCGACGGCGCCGACGGCCTATACGACCGCGCAGGTGCGGGCCAATCCGGTCGAGCTCAACAGCCGGCTCGGCACCTATACCAATTTTGTCAATCTGCTCGATCTCTGTGGTCTCGCGCTGCCGGCGGCGATGCGCGCCGACGGCATCCCGTTCGGCATCACAATTCTTGCACCCACCGGGCACGATGCGCTGCTCGCCAGCATCGGCCGCGTGTTCCATGCCGATACCAAACTGACGCTTGGCGCAAAGGGCGTCGTGCAAGCCGCGCTGGCGCCGCTTGCCGCGAGCGGCGTCGACGAGATTCCCATCGCCGTGGTCGGCGCGCATCTGTCCGGCATGGCGCTGAACGGCGAACTGAAAGCGCTGAACGGCCAGCTGATCGAGGCAACCAGGACCGCGGCGGACTACAAGCTCTACGCATTGAAGACCACGCCGCCAAAGCCGGGCATGCTGCGCGTCGAGGCCGGCAAGGGCGCGTCGATCGAGCTGGAAATCTGGTCGCTGTCGTCGTCCGCCTTCGGCAAGTTCGTCAACGCGATTCCCGCGCCGATGGCGATCGGCACGGTGCGGCTGGCCGATGGCCGCAGCGTCAAGGGATTTCTCGTCGAGCCCGAGGTGCTGGGCGAGGCTCGCGACATCACCGCGTATGGCGGCTGGCGGAAGTATATGGCGGAAGCTACGACAGCGTAGGTCTCGTAGGTGGGCAAAGCGAAACGTGCCCACCATCACCGTCAGCTTGGGGAGATGGTGGGCACGGCGCTTTGCGCCTTTGCCCACCCTACGCAACCGTGCGCGCGCCCCTAAACCGACACCGCGTAGATCTCGTACTCCCCGCGCACCAGCTCGATATGCGCGCGCATCGCGGCGGCGGCGCCCTGCTTGTCGCCGCGCATGATGGCGACGACAACGCGGTCGTGCTCGGCTTGCGACTTGGCGAGACGGCCGAGATTGCGGAACTGGGCGCGGCGAAACGGCTGTACGCGCACGCGCGTCGCCAGCGTGATCTCGGCGATGTAGCCGTTCTGCGATCCCGCATAGATCGCGTTGTGGAAGCGCTCGTTGACCTCGTGGAAGCGCTCGGGATTGCCGGCGTAGCTCAACACCCGCAGTTCTTCGTGGATGGCTTCCAGGCCGTGACGCTCAGTGGCGGACATGCGCTCGGCGGCAAGACCCGCACACAGCGCCTCAAGCTCCGCCATGGCCTCGAACATGCCCGTCAGCCGTTCGAACGAGGGCTGCGCCACCACCGCGCCGCGATGAGCGCGCGCTTCGACGAGGCCGCTTGCCACGAGCTGGCGCAGTGCTTCCCGCACCGGCGTGCGCGAAACGCTGAAGCGGCGCGCAATGTCGGTCTCGTCAAGCGGCGCGCCGGGCGGCAGAGCTCCGCGCACGATCTCGTCGGCGAGCTGCAGGCGCAGCTCCTCGGCGCGCGTGACCTTCTGCGCGGATGGCGACGCACGATCGACACGCGGCACCGCCGGTTCGGCCGGCAGCGCTCCGGGCGGAAGATCGTCAAGCGTCATACGGTCAGGTCTCTTTCGACTCGTCGATGATGCTGACATGGGCGGCGACGACGCGCCAGCCCTCCGGGAATTTTACCCAGGTCTGCATCTGCCGGCCGACCTTGCCCGGCATCGTGTCGCGATAGAACAGGGTGGAGGCAACCGCGGTGTCGCGGCCATAGCTGGTGATCACGGTTTTCGCGGTGCGGCGATTGAGGCCGACCGCCGAGCGGCCGGCGCGAAAGCCGGAGATTGCTTCATAGCCGTAGAGGTTCTCGCCGATGCCATAGCGCAGCGTGCGGGGATCGTTGCGGAAGAGCTCGCCGAGCACGGCGACGTCGTTGGTGATCAGGGCCTGCTCATAGCGCTCGAACGCAGCTTTGACGTCTGCGATCACCTCGGGGAGATCGATCTCCATCTCAAAATCCTCTTGGGCTGGGCGCGGCGGCAACACCCATCTTCTCCAACGCGAACGCGACGCGCAGCGCGATGTCCTCGCGCCATGGCGCGGCGATGATCTGCACGCCGATCGGCAGCGGATCGAGCGGCACCGGCACGGCGACCACAGGCAGGCCGATGAACGAGATCGGCTGGGTGTGGATGCCGATATTGGCGCGCACCGGCATCTCGACGCCGCCAAGATTGAAATTGACCTGGCCGAGCTTCGGCGCGGTGCATGGCGTCGCCGGTGCGATCAGCACGTCGACGGATTTGAAAATCTCGGCGAGTTGCGCGCGATACCAGCGGCGGAATTTTTGCGCGCGGTCGACCAGCGGCGCCGGCACCATGGCGCCCGCAATCAGCCGGTCGCGCACGGCGGGATCGAAATCGTTCGGCCGCTTGCGCAGCCGATCGAGATGCAGCGAGGCGCCCTCGGTGGTGGTGATGACATAGGCCGCCGCGCGGGCGCGCGCAGCTTCGGGCACGTCCACCACGCGCGTTGCGCCCAGCGCCTTGGCGACGCGGCTGACGGCTTCGACAGCTTCCGGAAACAAATTGGTCTGGAAGTACCCGCCGGCGATCGCGATGCGCAGGTCGGACACCGGATTGGCAAGCAGCGGTGTCGTCGGCTCCAGACCACGTGTGGTGGTGCAGGCGGCGTCGTCCGCATCCGGCCCCTGCATCGTGTCATAGGCCAGCGCGAGATCGGTGACGCAGCGCGCGAACGGGCCGAGATGATCGAGGCTCGCGACGAACGGGAACGAACGCGCACGCGAGAGCCGGCCATAGGTCGGCTTCAGGCCGAAGATGCCGCAGAACGAGGACGGCACGCGGATCGAACCGTTGGTGTCGGAGCCGAGCGCGATCGGCACCAGCGCGCCACCGACGGCGCTGCCGGATCCGCCCGAGGAGCCGCCGCTCATCCGCGTCGTGTCATGCGGATTGCGCGAGGGACCGTCATGGACGTTCTCGCCGGTGAAGTCATAGGCGTATTCACCCATGTTGAGCGCACCGACCAGCACGGCGCCGGCCGCTTCCATGCGCTCGATCAGCGTGGCATCGCGCGTGGCGGGTGCGCGATCGCGGTTGATCTTCGAGCCTGCGCGCGTGGCGAGGCCTGCGACGTCGAACAAGTTCTTCACCGCGAACGGCACGCCGGCCAATGGGCCGACGGACTTGCCGGCGGCGATATCGGCATCGATTGCGCGCGCTTTGGCGCGGGCGCGATCGGCGGTGATGTCGGTAAACGCATTGAGGATGGTGTCGTGCTGCTTGATGCGCGCAAGCGCGGCTTCGGTCGCATCGAGCGCGGACATCTTGCGGCCCGCAACCGCGCTCGCGATCTCGGAGGCCGTCATCTCTGGCTTGGTCGTCATGGCGGCGTCAGACCGTGAACACGGGCGCCGGCTCGGTCTCGTCCGGCAGCGCGAATTCGTCGACGAGGCGGCCGAGCCGCAGCGAGACCTCGAGATTGGCGCGGATGGACGCCCTCCATGCTTCCTCGACGGGCAACGCCAACGCTTTGGTAACAGCGTCGATATAATCGTCCAGCGGTTCGGCCATCACGTTCCCAAACAAGCTCTCAGTGTGCGCCCTGCGTCTGCAGCGGCGGATGCGGGATCGCCGTCAGCAGCTCCTTGGTGTAGTCGTCCTGCGGATCGCTCAAGACCCTCTCGGAAGATCCTTCCTCGACGATTCGACCCGACCGCATGACAATGACACGATCGCACAACAAGCGCACTACGTTCAAATCATGCGAGACGAACAGATAACTCATACCTAACCGCGCCTTCAGGTCCTGGAGCAGATTGAGGACCACGGCCTGGACCGAGACGTCGAGCGCGGCGGTCGGCTCGTCCAGGATGACGAGTTTCGGGTGCAGGGCGATGGCGCGGGCGATGCCGACGCGGGCTTTCTGGCCGCCCGACAATTGGTGCGGGAAGCGATCCAGCAGATTGTGCGGCAGGCCAACCATGGTGGCGAGCTCCTCGCCGCGGGCGCGGAGCGCGTCGCGCCCCCTGACGTCGCCGAGCTGCATGATGGGATCGGCGATGGCACGCACGGCGGTGAAGCGCGGGTTGAGGCTGTCAGTCGGATCCTGGAACACCATCTGGATGCGGCTGCGCTGCGGCAGCCGGGCAAAGCCGGCCGGCGCAATGCCGCCGATGTCCTCGCCGTCGAACTGGATCAGCCCCGAGGTCTGATCTAGCAGCCGCATCACCATCATCGACGTGGTCGATTTGCCGCAACCGGACTCGCCGACCAGGCCGACGCTCTCGCCGTGACCGATCGAGAAGCTGATGCCGTCGACCGCGCGGAACACATCCGGTTCGATCGGCGGCTTGCGGCCAAACAATTTGCCGAGCGTGGCGGTGGCGCCCTGGCGGGGATATTCCTTGACCAGCTTGTCAATGAGGAGAAGGGGCTGCCCGCTCTTCCTGGCCTCGTCCTGCGAAGCCTGATGGATGGCCCGGTCAGGCCCGGCGATGACGGCTGCGCCCTCCTCCTCCGGCAACAGATCCCGCAAGCTCACGCCAAGCCGCGGCGTCGCGCGCATCAGCTTCTTGGTGTAGGGGTGCTGCGGGTTGGCGAAGATGTCGGCAGCTTTCGCAGTCTCGACCACCCTCCCTTTCTCCATCACCACGACCCGGTCGCAATAGGCGGCGGCAAGGCCGAGGTCATGCGTGATCAGGATGGTGGACATCGCCTTGCGCTTGGTCAGCTCGACGATCAGGTCCATCACCGCCTTCTGCGTGGTGACGTCGAGGCCAGTCGTCGGCTCGTCCGCGATCAGCAGCTGCGGATTGCAGGCGAGCGCGAGCGCGATGACGACACGCTGGCACATGCCGCCGGACAATTCGAACGGATAGGCGTGATAGCGCTCGCGCGGGCGGGCGATCTTGACCTGCTCCAGCGCCTCGATCGCCTTCTCGCCGCGGTCCGAAACCATGGCCTGCTGGACATGGGTGCGCAGCACGTCCTCGATCTGGTCGCCGACCTTCCGGATGGGGTTGAGCGCGGCGCGCGGATTCTGGAAGATCATCGAGACTTCGCGACCGCGCAAATCGCGCATCTGGTCTTCGGTCGCAGCCTTGACGTCGATGCCCGAGAACATCACCGAGCCTTCGGCGATCCGCCCCGCGCGGTCGAGAATGCGCATCACCGCGTAGGAAGTCACCGATTTGCCGGAGCCGGACTCGCCGACGATCGCGAGCGTCTCGCCCTTGGCGACGGAAATGTTGACGTGCTGCACCGCCTTGACGATGCCGCGGCGGGTGGTGAATTCGACGGTAAGGTCCTGGACGTCGAGCAGCGGCGGGGCGGTCATGGGCACCTCCCAACTAAAAATGGCGAAAACAACCCCATGCACAGTAGAATGAGGTTGATTTCATTGGGCAATTTCGAACAAAAAAGTACGCCTAACCCAGCCATCACGTCCTCCGCTGGGGGTCGACGATGTCGCGCAGGCCGTCGCCGAGGAGGTTGAAGCAGAACACGGCGATCATCAAAGCGAGGCCCGGGAATAGCGCGATCCACCATTCGCCTGACACCATGAAGCCGGCGCCTTCGGCGACCATGATGCCCCATTCCGCCGTCGGCGGACGGACGCCGAGGCCGATGAAGGAGAGACCGGCGGCATTGAGGATGGCGTAGCCCATGGTCAGCGACATCTGCACGATCATGATCGGCATGATGTTCGGCAGGATATGCACGAGCAGAATGCGGAATTCGCCGTTACCGGACAGACGCGCGGCCTGCACGAAGCCGGCGTTACGGCGGACATTGGCTTCGGCGCGCGCAACGCGGGCGTAGAGCGGGAAGTTCACGATGGCGGTGGCCAGGATGATGTTCTGCACGGTGTTCCCCAGCGCGGCGACGATGCCCATGGCCAGCACGAACAGCGGGAACGCCATGATGGTGTCGGCGACGCGGCCGACGATGCGATCGGTCCAGCCGCCGAAATAGCCGGCCGCGATGCCGGCGAGCCCGCCCATCAGGAACACCAGGGCGACGGAGGCGACCGCGATGAACGTATCGAGCCGCGTCGCCACCACGACCCGGCTGAAGATGTCACGGCCCAATTGATCGGTGCCGAACCAGTGCGCGGCCGACGGTGGCTTCAGCGACGCCACGGTGTCGGACGCCAGCGGGTCATACGGCACCACATAGGGGCCGAAGATCGCGGCAAGGAGGATCACGATCAGCAGCGCGAATGCAAAGCCGGTGACCTTGTTCTCGCCGAGCACGTAGCGGGTCTGGTCGAGGAGCGCGACGAGACCCGACGTGCGCGCGGGGCCGACGGGTTCAACAGCAGGCGCAACGGTGCTCATGATTAGCCCTCCAACCGCACGCGCGGGTCGATCACGCCATAGAGAATGTCGATCACGAGATTGAGCAGCACGTACATCACCGCCATGGTCAGCACGAACCCCTGCACCGGCGCGAAGTCCGACGAGATCAGCGCTTCGACGGCGTAAGAGCCGATGCCTGGCCAGGCGAACACTTTCTCCACCAGCACGTTGGCGCCGAGCAGGAACGAGAACACCATGCTCAGCGTGGTGATGACGGGGAGCATCGCGTTGCGGAAGGCGTAGGTGACGATGACGGTCGCCGGCGACAGGCCGCTGGCACGCGCGGTGCGCACGAATTCGGAGGACAGCACCGCCAGCATCGAGGCGCGCGTCATGCGCGCGATCGGCGCCAGCGAGAAGATCGCAAGCGTCGTCGCCGGCAGGATGAGCTGGCTGCATGCCGAACGGAACGCCTCGAAGTCGCGCGCGATCAGGGTGTCGATCAGATAGAAGCCGGTCACTGTCGGCGGCGCGCTGTAGAACACATCGAGCCGGCCGAGCGGCGCGGGCGACCAGCCGAGCCGGAAATAGAACACATAGACCAGCACCAGACCTGTGAAGAACACCGGCAGCGAGACGCCGGCCGTCGTCGTCACACGGCAGAGATGGTCGACCCATGAGCCCGGCCGCGTCGCCGCCAGCACGCCGAGCGGAATCGCGATCACGACCGAGACGATGAGGCCGAGCAGCGTCAGCTCGGCGGAGGCCGGCAGGCGGTTGCGGATCTCGGCTGCGACCGGCTGGCCGGTCGTGAGCGAGTTGCCGAAATCGCCATGGGCGAGATCGTTGGTGTAGCGAAAGAACTGCTCGATCAGCGGCTTGTCGAGGCCGAGTTTTTTCCGGATCTGCTCGACGGCTTCTTTCGTTGCGGCGGGGCCGGCGAAATACGCCGCGGGATCACCGGGCAATGCGCGGGTCAGCAGGAAGGTGACGATGACGACCCCGATCAGCGAAGGAATCGCGAACATCAGGCGCTTGCCAATCATGGTCAGCATGGGGTTGCGCTCCCGCTGCTCTGCGTTTGTGGGCGGGTTCGCGCCACCTGCTCCGCTGCGCCCCCTCTCCCACGCAACCGGGGTCTACCCCGGTTGCGCATTGGTGATTGGCGCAAGTCGGGCAGGCCCGACTTGCGATGGGAGAGGGGCAGGGTGAGGGGGAGCCCCAAGCGAGATCGGAGTTCGTGGCTACCCCTCACCCTGCCCCTCTCCC
>NZ_JADPJF010000151.1:115523-118468 GCF_023073295.1 Bradyrhizobium sp. 23
ACGCGACCATCTCGCCCGCCATCCCCTTACCCCTTCGCCATCGCGCGATAATCCAGCCTCCGGTGGAACCAATATTGGTAGCCGCTGATGTTCTTCTGCATCGCGACGTTGACGAACGGCTGGTACAGCGGGATGCGCGGGATGTCGCTGTAGGCGAGGTCGACGAAGCCCTTCACGTCGGTGTCGTAGGTCGCGGTGTCGCCGGTCGCGGCGGCCGCGCGTGCGCCGTCGATCAGCTTGTCCATCTCCGCCGACTTGTAGCTCATGGTGTTGAAGACGGAATTATTGCCGTGATAGCACCAGTAGAAGAAGTATTCGGGGTAATCGAGCCAGCCCGAGAATACGTTGGTGAAGAGTGGCATTTCCTTCTTGTTCAATTCGGTGCGCCAGTTGGCGCCGGGCACCTTGTTGATGGTGGTCTTGATGCCGATCTGGGCCAGGCTCTCCTGCACCAGCACGCAGAGCGGCTCGTTGACGCCGGCGAAGTTGAGGTCGAACGAGATCGTGGTCTCGAAGCCGTTCGGGTAGCCGGCCTCGGCCAGCAGCGCCTTCGCCTTGTCCATGTCGGTGTTGTATTTGTGCGGCTGCGGCCAGGCGACTTCGGTTGGCTTGTCCTTGGGCGCGCCGAACATCGGGTTAGCCAGCCCGAACATCACCGCGTCCATGATCTTCTGATAGGGAATCGCGCAGGCGACCGCCTGACGTACCTTGGGATTGTCGAACGGCGGCTTGGTCACGTTCATGCCGATATACTGGATGCCGTTGGAGAACGGCAGCGACACCACGTTGAGCTTGCCGCTCGCCTTCATCTCCTGGAAATCCTTGAACGGCAGCTCATAGGAGATGTCGGCGTCGCCGCGCTCCAGCAGCGCGCGGCGATTGCCGGCCTGCGGCACCATGCGCCAGATCACGCGCTTGATCTTCGGCAGCGGGCCGCCGACCCAATCGTCGTTGCGCTCCATCACCACTTCGGTGCCGGCGGTCCACTTCGTCACCTTGTAGGCGCCGGAGCCCGCGGTCTGCTGCTTGGTGAATTCGAGTCCCCAGGGATCCTTCTCGCTGGCGTTCTTCTTCACCAGCTCGGAATTGATGATGCAGGGCACGATCACCGCGAGATCGGGGATCGTCAGCTTGTCCTTCTTCAGGAAGTCGACACGTACCGTGTAGTCGTCGATCACGACGAACTGCTCGGGTTTCGTGAGCGAGCCCGCGCTCATCTGGAAGGTGGGGAATCCGCCGACGCTGACGGCTCGGTCGAGCGACCACTTCACGTCCTTGGCGGTCACAGGCGCGCCGTCGTGGAATTTGGCGTTCTTCTTCAGCTTGAAGGTGACCGACATGTCGTCGATCTTGAAGTCCTCGGCGAGTTCGCCCTTGAACTTGTCGCGGTCGTAATAGGGCACGCCGCCGGGGCCGGTCTTCATCTCGTGGCTGAGCAGGCGGTCGTAGCAATTCCAGGACACCTCATAGCCGGGCACGTTGGTGCCGACGCCGTGGATATCGAGATTGTTGGGGCCGCCTTCCGAGACGATCAGCAGCGTCTCCGAGCGCGCATCGGCCTTGGCCGACGAGATCACGGACGGCATGGCCGGAAGCGCCGCGCCTGCGGCCAATCCGGAAACGGACTTGAGGAAATCGCGGCGCTTCATGGAATGGCTCCAACACAAAAGTTTTCTGGTTGGAACTGGATTCGCAAGGTTCGTGCCAAGGCTTAAGCAAGGATTAAACCAGCATAAGCCTATGAAATGTTTATAGGAAAAGGCTGCTATCCGGGCCGTCGATCAGAAGCCAAGCCGTCGGACATTGCATACAAACAGGTATATTTGCCTAAAAAATAGGCTTTCGACAATACCAGCCTATTGCGTGAGCGCGTCTCGCCCCTAGGTGGCGCGGCTATCGATCGCGGCCCGTCACCCCGGCCAGATCAGCTCCTGAAGTTCGACCAGATCATCCGCCTGCTCCTGCCAGCCCTCGATGCAGATGTGGCTGTTGAGGTCGCTGGCGCGATGCAGCAGCAACTGGGCCATCAGCCGTCGCTTGAGCGCGAAGTCGAGCTTCGCATAGCCAAAGCCTTCGAGCAGGTTGCGCACCCTGCCCGGCCGGCCCGCTGCCATGAAGGCGCTAGGGCCGAGCAGATCGTAGTCCCGCCATCCCGCCAGCACGTCGCCGAAGTCGAACAGGCCGGCGAGCGACCATTGATCGTCGTGGCGGGCGAGCAGGAAGTTCTCCGGAATGTATTCGCCGATCAGGATCACCGGCGACGCATCCATCGGAATGAGCGCGGCCGCATCACGCAGGAGATCGTCGAGGCCGGCGAGGAATTTCGGCGCCAGGCCGAGACGCGTGTGCCGCGCCTTGCAGCCCTGCATCTGGGCCCGCATGAAGTCGTCCCAGCGCGGCTGGATCTGCGCGAGTGAGCCGAGCGGCGCGCGCTGCACGGCGGCGATGGTCTCGCCGATCTGTCGCAGCACGCGCTCCTTCTGCGCTTCCGGCAACGACGGCCAGACCTCCGAGCCGAGCGTGCCGGCAAGGCGTGTGATGATCAGATAAGGCCAGCCGTCGCGATCGCCTTCCGCGACGATCTCGGGAATTGGCAAATCAATGCGACCGGCAAGTTGGGCCAGCGAGCCGTGCTCGGAGACGAACTGCGCGCGGAGCAGCGGCGGGAAGATTTTCAGGATCAGGCGATCGCCGAGCCCGACCACGAGATTGGTGCCGGTCGCAAAGACGTGCGGCGCGCTGGCATCGAGATCGTGGCTGCGGGCGATGTCGAGCGCGATCGGCAGCCATCGCGGAGGGTCGGCGCGAAAGGCGCGAAAGCTTGCCGCGTCGGCGCAGTGAGGGAGTTTCATCGACATCGTAACCTAACGGCTGTTGAGCTCGTCATGATCCGGGCTTGTCCCGGGCATCCACGTTCTTCGTGCTGCGGCCAAGGCGTGGATGGG
>NZ_JADPJF010000151.1:118609-119159 GCF_023073295.1 Bradyrhizobium sp. 23
TATCCGGGCTGGCGCGCTCGAACTGGCGCAGGATCTTGTTGCCGCGTTCGACCGCAGCATCGAGCGCGGCTTGCGCGCTCTTGCGGCCGGCAAAGGCCTGCTCCAGCTCGTCCTCGATCGCGCCGCGGATCAGCACGAAGGAGCCGAGCCGGATGCCCTTTGAATTCTCCGTCGGCGGATGCAGCGTGATCTCTTCGAACGACATCGCCGAGCCCGGATTGCGCTCGTAAAAACCTTGCGCGCGCGTCAGCTCGAAGGCGGCGCGGGTGACAGGCAGATAGCCGGTGTTCTGGTGCCAGGCGGCCTGCACGCCAGGCTGCGACAGATAGGCGAAGAATCGTGCCACGCCTTTGTATTCCTCGCGCGGACGGTCGCGCAGCACCCACAGCGTGGCGCCACCGATGATCGAATTCTGCGGCGCACCCTTCACGTCGGGCCAATACGGCATCATGCCGTAGCCAATCTCGAACTTCGAATTCGCCTTGATGTCGGCGCGCGTCGCCGAGGAGCCGATGAAGATGCCGCATTCGCCGTTCTGGAAACGCGGCTC
>NZ_JADPJF010000151.1:119269-138477 GCF_023073295.1 Bradyrhizobium sp. 23
TTTCTGCCACTCGCTGAGCTCGGAGACGTGACGCACGAGAGACGGATTGTTGATGGTCAGCTCGGCATCCAACGCGGCAAAGCCGTTCGCCCGCGTTGCCAGCGGCAGATTGTGGAAGGCTGAAAAATTCTCGACATGGATCCAGGACGGCCAGGAGGTGGTGAAGCCGCACACCGCGCCGCGATCGCGCAGGCGTTTTGCAGCAGCGCCAAGCTCCGGCCAGGTCTTCGGCGGCGCCTCCGGATCGAGCCCTGCGTCGCGGAACATGGTCTTGTTGTAATAAAGAATCGGCGTCGACGAATTGAAAGGGAAGGACAAGAGATTGCCGGCCGCATCGGTGTAGTAGCCGGAGACCGCGGGAAGGTAGTCATTGAGCGAGAACGGCTCCTTCATGTCCCGCATCAGGCTGAACACGGGATAGATCGCGCCCTTGGCCGCGGTCATGGTGGCGGTGGCGACCTCGTTGACCTGGACGATCGCGGGCTGGCTGCGCGAGCGGAAGGCGAAGATCGCGGCCGTCACCGTCTCGGTGTAACTGCCCTTGTAAGTTGGCACCACGCGATAATCCGGCTGCGAGGCGTTGAAGTCGGAGGCGAGCTTTTCCAGTTGGCGGCCGAGTTCGCCGGACATGGCGTGCCACCACGCGATGTCGGTCGCGGCCCGCACCGGCGCGGCCAATGAGAGGGCCGCAAAAACGGCGACGACCTGCGAAAGGCGCGATGCTGAAGTCACGATGGCTCTTTCCATGCCGCACCGACGAAAGCGGCTGCCCCTGCTTAAGGCGCGGCATTTGCGGTTTCAACCGGGAATGAGCCCCGGCCGCGCCGCACAATCACGTCGAGGCGCCCGGCGGGATGGCCTTCCCACGACCATCTGCTAGATTGCATTGAACCTTTTCCTCCCGCCATAGACTCCACCACTGAGGGGTTGAGTGTGCCAGTGTTGAACCGTGCCGAACGCACGCGGACCGGGGTGGTTTTCGTCGCGCTTTTGATCGCCCTCTGCGCGACGGGAGCTGCTGCGCGTGAGTTCCGCGCCGCCGACACCCAGACCGAGGATTATCCGACCGTGCAGGCGCTGCGCTACATGGGCGCCCTGATCGCCGAGCGCAGCGGCGGTCGGCACGAGGTCAAGGTCTTCCACTCCCGCCAACTCGGCGAGGAGAAGGAGACCATCGAGCAGACCCGGGTCGGTGCGATCGATCTCAACCGGACCAATGTGGCGCTGATCGGCAATTTCGTTCCGGCGATGAACGTGCTGGCGATGCCGTTCCTGTTCCGGTCCATCGAGCACATGCAGAAGGTGCTGGACGGGCCGATCGGCAGCGAGATCCTCGGCAGCTTCGAGCCCTACGGCTTCGTTGGCCTCGCCTTCTACGATTCCGGCGCGCGATCGATCTACAACGGCGCCCGCCCGGTCAGAAACGTCGCGGACCTCAAGGGATTGCGGATCCGGGTGCAGCAGTCGGAGTTGATGAGCCAGATGATCCGCGCGCTCGGCGCGGAGCCGGTCGAGATGCCCTATGGGCAGGTGCTTGCCGGGCTTGCCAACCACCTGATCGACGGCGCCGAGAACAACTGGCCATCCTACGTGACGACGGACCATTACAAACATGCCGGCTATCTCGCCCTCACCGAGCACACCATGAGCCCCGAAGTGCTGGTGATCTCGCTGAAGGCCTGGAAAAGCCTGTCGGCCGACGAGCAAACCATCTTCAGGGAAGCCGCACAGCGCTCCAGCCGCTTCATGCGCGAGAAATGGCGCGACCTGGAGGAGCAGTCACAGCGCAAGGCGGAAGCAGCGGGCGTCACCATCGTCAGGGATATCGACCGCAAGCCGTTCGAAGACGCGATGGTCGCGATCTACGCCAAGGCCGGGCAGGATCCGGCCGCGGCCGCGCTGATCGAACGCATTCGCAAGGTGGAGTGAGGCCTCTTGCCCGGGCTTGGACACAGCGAGCATGCAGACAGGTCGCCCGGCCCGATGGGGCGGCTGCGCGCGCGGCTGGTCGGCGTGCTCCGGGCGGTGCCGATCCGTTGGCGCATCCTGTCGATCGCGGCGCTGAACTCCGCCGTGGTCATCGTGCTGGTCGGGCTGATCTGGAACGGCTCGCAGGTGCTCGGCTCAGCCTGGGACGACGTGCGCCAGGTGCGCGAATCCGACCGGATTCTGGCGCTGCTCGAAAGCGAGACCGGGCGGCTGCACAATCTGATCCACCGCTACATCAACCAGCCGAGCCCCGACCTGTTCGCCGAGATCCTGCTGCTGCGCGAGGCGGTGCTGGGGACGCTGACCAATCGCGCCGCCAAGGACCCGATGCTGTCGGGCTCGGTCGAGGAGCTGGAGCGCACCACCGACCGCTTCCTCAACGGCTTCGGCGAGCTGCGCGGCGTGCAGGCCACCATCGCGAAGACCTACGAGGATCAGGTGCAGGCACCGGCCAGGGACATGGCCGGCCTTTACTCCATCATCGAAGGCGCCACCGGCCATCGCGACGCGCTGATCTGGCCTTCGCTGGGCAAGTCGCGCGAGGCCTTCACCGCGATGCTGGTCGCGGCCAATTCCTACTATCTGTCGCTGTCATCGGGTGCGGCCGACGACGCCCGCCGCAACACCGAGACCATCGAGAAGACCATCCCCGTGATGATCGATCTCGCCGACAACGACCTCCAGCGCATGGCGCTGCGACGACTCGCCGCCCGGACCGCCGCGCTGCGCGAGGGTTTTGCAAAGCTCTCCGAGCAGCTCACGAACCGTACCGAGCTGCTGCGCAACACCATCGACGCCAACCAGGCCGAGGCGATCGGCGCCATCGACGATCTCTCCACCAAGATGCGCCAGCGCGAGCAAAAGGCGCAGGAGACGTTCGACCGCACGCTGGCGGACATTTCCCGTCGCGTTCTTTCCATCGCCGTGATCTTCCTCGGCATCATCCTCACCGCCGGCGTGCTGATCGCGCTGTCGATCCGGCTGCCGCTGCAGCAGATCATGGCGGCGATGCGCGCGATCACGCTCGGCGACCTCGGCCGCGAGGTGCAGGGCACGCGCGCGCGCGACGAGGTCGGGGCCATGGCGCGCGCGGTGGAAGTGTTCCGCGAGAACGCCATCGCGAAGCGCCAGACCGAGGACGAGCTGCGCGCGTCCAAGGAGAAGGCCGAAAGCGCGCTGCTCGAGCTCAACGCCGCGCAGCAGAATCTGATCGATGCCGAGAGGCTCGCAGCCCTCGGCGGCCTCGTCGCCGGCGTCGCGCACGAGGTCAACAACCCGATCGGCATCAGCCTCACCGTTGCGTCGAGCTTTGCCCGGCGCACCGAAATCTTCGAGGCCCAGCTCAAGGGCGACGGCGGCCTGCGCCGCTCGCAGCTGGAAGAATTCGTGCAGTCCTCGCGCGACGCCTCGCAGCAGCTCGTCGCCAATCTCCAGCGCGCCGGCGAGCTGATCCAGTCGTTCAAGCAGGTTGCGGTCGACCGCTCCCATGCCGAGCGGCGGCAGTTCTCCCTGAGCGAAGCCACCGAGCAGATCATCGCGAGCCTGCGGCCGGTGCTGAAGCGGTCGCCGATCACGCTCCATGTCGACATGCCCGAGGGACTGCTGCTCGACGGCTATCCCGGCTCCTACGGCCAGATCCTGACCAACCTGTTCCTCAATGCCGCCAACCACGCCTTTGCCGACGGCCGCGCCGGCACGATCACGATCTCGGCGCGGCCCCGCGGGGCCGACGACGTCGAGATCATCTTCACCGATGACGGGGCCGGCATGACCTCCGACGTGCAGCGCCAGGCCTTTGACCCATTCTTTACCACCAGGCGCAATGAAGGTGGCACGGGACTCGGCCTCCATATCGTCTATAACCTCGTCACCCAGCAGCTCGGCGGTCGCATGATGCTGGAATCCAAGCTGGGACAAGGCACTACTTTTCGCATTATCATGCCCCGGGTCGCCAAGGGCGGCGGGCAAAGCACAGAGACTGACGGGACTTCTCAATGGCCGAACAGGACGATGTCCTCCACCTGATCGACGACACCGGTACCGCATCGGAGGATGTTGACGCCCGGAAATGGAAGATCGCCGTCATCGACGACGATCCGGCCGTGCATGACGGTACGCGTTTTGCGCTCTCGGACTATTCCCTCAACGGCCAGGGCCTGGAGATCCTCTCCGCCCATTCCGCGGCCGAAGGTCGCAAGCTGATGGCCGCGCACAACGACATCGCCGCCGTGCTGCTCGACGTCATCATGGAGACGGACGTCGCCGGCCTCGAGCTGGTCGAGTATATCCGCAACGAGCTCAAGAACGAGACCGTGCGCATCATCCTGCGCACCGGACAGCCCGGTCAAGCGCCCGAACGGCGCGTGATCGTGCAGTACGACATCAACGACTACAAGGCCAAGACCGAGCTCACCGCCGACAAGCTGTTCACCTCGCTGACCGCGGCACTGCGCTCCTACCAGCAGCTCGAGCGCATGCTGCAGACAAGGCGCGGGCTCGAGATCATCATCGACGCGGCTTCGACGCTGTACGATTTCAAGTCGATGCAACGGCTCGCCGAGGGCGTGCTGACCCAGCTTGCCTCGCTGCTCAACGTCGATTGCGCCGGTATCCTGGTTTTGCGCGACAATGGCGGCATCGACCCCGAGCTCTCGGTGCTCGCCGGCAGCGGCTGCTACAGCCGCTTCATCGGCACCACCTCGTCGAAGGCGCTCGACCCCGATCTGCGCGCGATGGTGGAAGCCGCGTTCCAGGGCCGCAAGAACGAATTCGCCGACCACCGCAGCGTGATCTATTTGCGCACCGGAAGCGGCCGCGAGGTCGTGGTGCTGCTTCAGGCCGAGCGCGAGCTGTCCGAGACCGACCGCTCGCTGGTCGAGATCTTCTCCAGCCGGCTCTCGATCGCCTTCGACAACGTCATCCTCTACCAGCAGCTCCAGGCCGCCAACACCCAGCTGGAAGACCGCGTCGCCCAGCGCACCCGCGCGCTGATGCAGGCCAACCGCCGCCTCTCGGCGCAATGGCTGCGGCTGCAACGCGCCAACGGCTTCAAGAACGAGATCCTCGGCACCGTTGCCCACGATCTGAAGAATCCGCTCGGCGTCATCCTCGGCCGCACCGAGATGCTGAAGGAGTTGATCTCGACCGGCGCGTCGTCAGGCGGCGTCGTGGCCCAGGTCGATCACATCCGCGATGCGACCAAGCGCCTGACCACGATGGTCGATCATCTGATCTCGGATGCGATGGCCGATGCCTTCGACATCACCATCCGCCGCGAGCCCGTCGACGTCGCGGCCCTGGTCAAGGAGGTCGCCGAGGCCAACCAGCCGCTCGCCGTCAACAAGCAGCAGGCGATCAGCGTCACCGCGCCCGTCAACGTCGTCACCATGTGCGACACCGACCGCATCCGCGAGGCGATCGACAATCTGATCAGCAACGCCATCAAATACTCACCGATCGGCGGCAAGATCGGCGTCGTCGTCAGCCATGAGGGCGGCGACACCATCGTCCGCGTCAGCGACGAGGGCGCCGGCCTGTCGCCGGAAGATCTCGGCCGCCTGTTCGGCCGGTTCCAGCGGCTGTCGGCAAAACCGACCGCCGGCGAGAGCTCGACCGGGCTTGGGTTGTCCATCGTCAAGCGTATTATCGACATGCACGGCGGCGAGGTGACCGCCGAGAGCGAGGGCCCCGGCAAGGGCTCGACCTTCACCATCACCCTCCCCGCGACCGAAATTTCGTGATCTCAGGACCATGACCCAAAGCCAGCACATCATGATCGTCGACGACGAGGCCCCAGCCCGGGAGATGGTCGGCGATTACCTCAAGATGCACGGCTTCACCGTGACGCTGTGCGACGGCGGCAAGTCGTTGCGCACGGCGATCGACGGCAGCATGCCCGATCTCGTCGTGCTCGACCTCAACATGCCGGAGGAAGACGGGCTCTCGATCATCCGCGACCTCAAGAGCCGCATGAACGTGCCGGTGATCATGCTGACGGCGACGGCAAGCCCGATCGACCGCGTCGTCGGCCTCGAGCTCGGCGCCGACGATTACGTGGCCAAGCCGTGCGAGCTGCGTGAGCTGATGGCACGCATCCGCTCGGTGCTGCGCCGGAGCGCGCCGGCGAAAGCCGTGGCGGACACGGCGGCTGCGAAATCGGACAAGGAGCAATTGGTACGGTTCGGGACGAAGTGGCTCGATCTCGAAGCGCAGGCCTTGCGCGACGACGAGGGCAACGAGCATCCGCTGACCGCATCCGAGTTCGGGCTCTTGAAAGTGTTCGCGGCCAATCCGAAGCGCGTGCTGTCGCGCGAGCGCCTGCTGGAATTGGCCAATGCCCGCGACGCCGAAGCCTTCGACCGCGCCGTCGACCTGCGCATCATGCGCATCCGCCGCAAGATCGAGCCCGATCCGGCAAAACCCGCCGTGATCCGCACCATCCGCGGCGGCGGCTATCTGTTCTCGCCGGCGGGCGAGAAGGCGTAGCGCCTCCCATCGTCGTCCTGGCGAAGGCCAGGACCCATTACCCCAGGCAGAGATTGTGGCGCGAGGCTGGCAACCACGCGTTTCCGCAAAACGTCTCCCTGGGGTCATGGGTCATGGATCGGCGCTCGCTTTGCTCGCTTGTCCAGGACGACACGGGAGTGCGAACGCAAAGGCCCGAAATACGTTCCCGGCGCATCCGCTCGCTGCCTAATCCCCCCCCGTATTTTCCGTACATTGAAATTACACGCTTTTTTGCCCCGAATGTTTCGTCGCGGCTAATTCGACGAAACAATTTGTCGGCGCACGAAACCATTTTCCGCTTTTCGTGCAGACGTCCCGAAACGTTGGCTCATTAACACTTTGGTCCAAGGAAACGCCGCTCGGTTGCGGCGCTACGGGGAGCCAAGTCAATGCCGAACGTCATCGCCATCAACGCCCAAGCCAGCCAGAGCATCATTGCCGCTCAGGCGACCTCGGACGACATGCTTCTCGAAAGCATTGCCGACGGCAACCGGACGTCCATGCACATCCTTTATTGCCGGCACAATGTGCGCGTCTACCGCTTCATCCTGCGGATCGTGCGCGACGCGACCACGGCGGAAGACCTGGTCAGCCAGGTGTTTCTGGACGTGTGGCGGACCGCCGGCCAATTCCAGGGCCGCTCGCAGGTTTCGACCTGGCTGCTCTCGATCGCTCGCTTCAAGGCGCTGACTGCGATGCGCCAGCGCCGCTTCGAGGATATCGACCAGGAAGACGTGCGCCAGATCGCCGATGGTTGCGACACGCCGGAGACCTCGCTCGACCGCAGCGACACCAGCGCCATCCTGCGCGCCTGCGTCCAGAAGCTGTCGCCCGCGCATCGCGAGATCATCACGCTGGTCTACTACCACGAGAAGTCGGTGGAGGAGGTCGGCCAGATCATCGGCATCCCGCAGAGCACGGTGAAGACCCGGATGTTCTACGCCCGCAAGCAACTGGCCGAATTGCTTAAGGGCTGTGGCGTCGAGCGCTTCGCCGCCTGAAATTCAGATATTTCAATGGGATAGGCCATTGGCTTTGGCCCTATCTCGGACACGGAAGTGTTACCGGCGACGAAACAATTGAAACAAAGCACAACATCAGGCGGAAAAACTTCCCTCCTATAAAGCTCACATACGGTTTCGTTAAACCTCCCAAGACCTCCAACGACCCGGACGGGATGCCCCCCTCCGGGTCGTTTTGTGCTTGGGGCACCGCTGCGGCAGCAGCACTCCCGTCACGAAGGCGTGACGCGGCGTAACGACTGCCTCTCTCATCCCGAACTGCCCTCGTGACCCTCTCCACGAGTGCCCCATGCTCGAACTTCTCTTCGCTGCCCTCGCCGGCATCCTCACCATCGCCGCGCCGTGCACGCTGCCGATGCTGCCGATCCTGCTCGGCGCCTCAATCGGCCGCAGCTCGCATCTGCGTCCGGCGATGATCGCGCTCGGCTTCGTCATCTCGTTCTCCGCGACCGCGCTGCTGCTCGGCGCCATCACGCGGCTGTTTAATTTCGATCCGAACGTGCTGCGCGAAGCGGCCTCGATCCTGCTGCTCGGCTTCGGCCTGTTGATGCTGTGGCCGGCGCCGTTCGAATGGCTGTCGATCCGGCTCAACGGCTGGCTCGATCTCGGCAACTCCAGCGCCACGCAGCGCGAGGGCGCACTCGGCGGGCTCGTGCTCGGCACCACGCTCGGCCTGGTCTGGACGCCCTGTGCCGGCCCGGTGCTCGGCTCGATCCTGACGCTGGTCGCAACGACTGAGAAGGCGACCTGGGCCGGCACGCTGCTGATCGCCTACGCCATCGGCGCGGCGATTCCCATGCTGGCGATCGCCTATGGCGGGCAGGCCGCGACCACGCGCGTGCGCAGTCTCGCGCGCATTTCGCCACGGCTGCAGCAGGGCTTTGGCGTCGTCGTGATCGGCTTCGCGCTTGCCGCCTACTTCCAATACGACACGCTGATCGTGGCGTGGCTCACCGGCTTCTATCCCACCGGCCAGATCGGCCTGTGATCATCCCTCAGCTTCACCGGAGGATCTTTCCATGACTTTCAAGCTGCTCGCCGTCTCCGCCGCACTGGTCGGCATCGCCGTAACCGGCGCCGTCATCCCCGGCATCTGCGACGAGGCCGCGCGCGCTGTCCCTGTCGTCACCGCCGCCGCCAGCCAGGACACCGCGCCCGACTTCGCCGGCATCAACAACTGGTTCAACTCGAAGCCGCTTAATATCGCCGATCTCCGCGGCAAGGTCGTGCTGGTGGACTTCTGGACCTATGGCTGCGTCAACTGCGTCAACACATTGCCGCACGTCACCGATCTCTATGCCAAGTACAAGGACAAGGGCCTCGTCGTGGTCGGCGTGCACACGCCGGAATTCCCGTTCGAGCGCTCGGCGTCCAATGTGCAGGCCGCCCTGAAGCGCCACGGCATCACCTATCCGGTGGCGCAGGACAATGATTCCAGGACCTGGAACGCTTACCGCAACCGATATTGGCCGGCGCAGTACATCATCGACCAGGACGGCAAGATCGTGTTCCAGCACGAGGGCGAAGGCCGCTATGACGAGATCGATCGCACCGTGGCAAAGCTGCTGAACGCCAATAGCTGACGCCCGGCACGGGTCGCGCCCTTGTTGCTTGACTCCACGGACCCGTCCGTGGAGTTTCGCGGGCCACGTAATCAGCCGCCCGCGATGGACGACGCCACTAACAGCACCGACATTCGCCTTCGTGAAGGCGCCTCGATTGCGCAGCGGCTGGTCATGTCCGGCTTTGCGGCCGCCGTTGCGCTGTGCTTCACGCCGGGCCTGTTCACCCATGACATCCTGGAAGTGACCATCTCCGTGGTCGCCCTGCTGGTGGGAGCCGCGTTCGTCGGAATCATCATGCTGGCGCCGGCGGTGGTGTGGATCATCACGCCGGACGAGATCTTGATCGGCGAGCAGCGCCCGTTCGGAAGACTGCGGACGCGGATCGTCGCCAAGGACGACATCAAGGGATTGCAGGTTCCCGGCAGCAAGAGGGCGAAAGCCCGCTTTCAGCTGGCCTTCACGCTGGCCTCCGGAGAACGCCTGACCTCGCCGCCGATCGCCGATGTCACCCATGTGCACGACACGGTGGCGCGGATCGCCGCGCAATTCGACGTCCCCGACGTCGAATCTCCGGTCAATCCGCTCGATGCCAGCAATCCCGAGATGCGTCTCGGCGACCCCCTCGAGCCGTTCTCGAAGAGAGACATCAGGATCGTCGCACTGATCGTCGTCGCATTGTGCGCCGTTCCCTACGCCTACAGGCTCTGGCGTGGCCTGTCGCCCGGGTCGGTCGACATCGTGCTGCTGCCCGTCGGCGCGCTCGCCGCTTTTGGCGTTTCCCGTTATGCCAACCTTGTGACCGGCCCGTTCTGGATCATCCGCCAGGGCGATATCCGGATCGAACGCCTGTGGGGCGACGGCACGTTGCGCGCCGACCACATCGAAGGGCGCGACGTCAAGACGATCACGGTCGAGCGCCGCGGCCGCTCCGAGGACGAGCACTGCATCGTCGTGATCCGATTGCAGTCAGGACAACGGTTTCGCAGCCCTCGCATCGGTTCGAGGCCTGAGGCCCGGGCCGTGGGGACGGAGATCGTCCGGCGGCTCGGGATCGCGGCTGAGAATAACCAGATCTGACAGGCCGCGCGCGGTGAGGATGCTGCGACCACTGCTTTTCGCGCCATCCCCCGTTTGTGGCATTGCGCGCGGTCCGTCAAAAAACCAAAGCATTCTCGTGACATATGGTCTAAGGGTGCCTTGAACTTGCCATGAAGATGGCCCTGAGATTTGATGGTTCCAGATGATTTGGCCTTGGCCGCGGGGAGAGCTTGAAATGACGGATTTTCGTCGCCTGACCGGGATGTTTGTGGCTGCGATCGGCCTGATCCTGTCCGCGCCCCACGCCTACGCCCAGCAGCCCGACCGCGGCGACGAGCCGGGCCTGGTCGCCGACGATGCCTATGAACTCGATCCGGAATGGCAGAAGCAGGTCGTCTACTTCCGCACCACCGAAGCGCCCGGCACCCTCATCATCTCGACCGCCGAACGGCATCTCTATCTGGTGCAGCCTGGCGGTCGTGCGATCCGCTACGGCATCGGCGTCGGCCGCGACGGTTTTCAGTGGCAGGGTCTGGTGAACATCACCAACAAGAAGGAGTGGCCGGACTGGACGCCGCCGCCGGAGATGATCCAGCGCCAACCTTATCTGCCGCGCTTCATGGCCGGCGGCCCCGGTAATCCGCTCGGTGCGCGCGCCATGTATCTGGGCACCACGGTCTACCGCATCCACGGCACCAACCGGCCCGACACGATCGGCACCAAGGTCTCCTCCGGCTGCTTCCGACTCGTCAACCGCGACGTCGCCGATCTCTACGATCGCGTCCCTGTCGGCACCAAGGTCGTCATCCGGCAGAAGCCCGAACTCTGATCTCCTCGCATTAGCGAATATTCCTTTTCCCGATTTTTCGAGAGAGCAACATGATGCGCACTTTTCGTGGCGGCCTGCTGATCGGGCTCGCAGTCGCCGTGCTGGTCGCCGTCCTGGCCATCATCTACGAATTCTACGACACCCGCACGTTGAAGCGCACCGTCCGCCGCGGCGAAGTGCTGTGCGGCGTCAACAAGGGCCTGCCGGGCTTCTCGATCCCCGACGACAAGGGCAACTGGACCGGCTTCGACGTCGATTTCTGCCGCGCGGTGGCTTCCGCGATCTTCAACGACCCGAGCAAGGCGAAATTCGTCGCGCTCGATGCCAACGAGCGCTTCAAGGAATTGCAGAGCCGGAAAGTGGACATCCTCTCGCGCAACTCGACCTGGAGCATGGCGCGCGAGCTCGACTACGATCTCTATTTCCCCGCGGTCGCCTATTACGACGGCGCAGGCTTCATGCTGCCGCGCGCGCGCAACAAGGAGACCGCGCTGGACCTGACCGGGAGCAAGGTCTGCGTCCAGACCGGGACCACCACGGCGCTCAATGTCGCGGATTACTTCCGTGCCAACAACATGAAGTATGAAGAGGTGAAGTTCGACAAGCTGGACGACGTGGTGAAAGCCTACGACACCGGCAAATGCGACACGCTCTCCGCCGATGTCTCCCAGCTCTACGCGCTGCGGCTGAACCTGTCGAAGCCCGGCGACAGCATGATCCTGCCGGACATGATCTCCAAGGAGCCGCTCGCCCCCGTCGTGCGCCAGCGCGACGACGACTGGATGATGATCGTGAAGTGGACGCTGTACGCGATGATCAACGCCGAGGAGCTCGGCGTCTCCTCGGAGAACATCGACGAGGCCCTGAAGTCGAAGAAGCCGGAAGTGATGCGGCTGGTCGGCACCGAGGGCAATTACGGCGAGCAGCTCGGCCTGACCAAGGATTGGGTGGTCCGCATCATCCGCCACGTCGGCAATTACGGCGAGATGTACGAGCGCAACATCGGCGAGAAGTCGAAGCTGAAGATCCCGCGTGGCATGAACCAGCTGTGGAATGCGGGCGGCGTGCAGTACGCGCCGCCGGTGCGGTAAGAGGTCTTTGTCGTCCCGGCCTAGTGCGCAATTGCGCACGGGGGGCCGGGACCCATAACCACCATCGGAAATTGTAGCGGCAGCTAGCAACTCCGAGTCTTCTCAAACTGCTCCCTGGGGTTATGGGTCCCGGCCTTCGCCGGGACCACACCTCTATTCGAGGCGCAGCTGTGCCCATTGGTACCCTCGCCTCAATACCCCCGCGCCCTTGCCAGCTGCTCGGTGTGGTAATTGGCGTCGCCGAACAATTCCTCGCACACACGCGCGCGCTTCATGAAGAAGCCGATGTCGAACTGGTCGGTCATGCCCATGCCGCCATGCATCTGCACGCCTTCCTGCACCGCGCGCGTGGCGGTGGTGCCGGCGCGAGCTTTCGCCACTGCGACGGCTGACGCCGCCTTGGCGACGTCCGTATCGAGCGCTTGCAGCGCCTTCATCACGGCGGCGCGGGTGATCTCGATATCGACATAGAGTTCGGCGGCGCGGTGCTGCAGCGCCTGGAATTCGCCGATCAGCTTGCCGAACTGCTTGCGGCTCTTCAGGTACTCGACGGTGCGGTTGAACACCTCTTCGCTCAGACCCACCATTTCGGAGGCCACTGCGCCCCGTCCGATATCGAGCACGCCCTCGAGCAGCCCGCCTCCCTGGTCGACTTCGCCGAGCACGCTGTCGGCGTTGACCTCGACATTGGCAAGCTCGATCCGCGCCGCATTGTGCGCGTCGACCATGATGGTGCGCTCGATCGCAACGCCCTTGGCCTTGGGGTTGACCAGGAACAGCGTCAGCCCGTCGCGCTCGCCGGCTGAGCCGGCCGTACGCGCAGCGACGATGAGGAGATCGGCAACGTGACCGTCGACCACCAGCGCCTTGGCGCCGGAGAGTTTGAAGCCGTTGCCGGCGCGCACGGCCTGGAGGCTGGTCTGAAGCGGGCGGTGTTTTGCGCCCTCGTCGATCGCGAGCGTCGCGAGCAGGGAGCCGTTGGAAATCTTCGGCAGATACTCCGACTTCTGCGCGGCATTGCCGCCACGGTTCAGTGCCGAGGCCGCGACCACGCTGGTTGCGAGGAAGGGCGAGGGCATCAGCGTGCGGCCGATCTCCTCCATCACCACCCCGGCCTCGACACAGCCGAGGCCGCTGCCGCCGAACTCTTCCGGCACCAGCAAGCCGGCAAAACCCATCTCGGCCAAGGAATGCCAAAACTCCCTGGAGAAGCCGATGGGGTCTTTGCTATCGCGCAGATGCCGCAAATGCGACACCGGCGCCTTGTCGCTGATCAGCCCGCGCGCGCTGTCGCGGAGCATCGATTGTTCTTCGGTGAGGACGAGGGCCATGTACGTGTTTCCAACAAAGTGCGGTTCGGCTGAATTCGTGGTGACCCTCATGGTGAGGAGGCGCGGAGCGCCGTCTCGAACCATGCAGGCCCGACTCATCCTTCGAGACGCGGCCTGACGGCCGCTCCTCAGGATGAGGCTTATCCTAGGCCCCCGGTAGATCGAGGATGCGCTTGGCGACGATGCCGAGCATGACCTCCGTGGTGCCGCCCTCGATCGAGTTGGCCTTGGTACGCAGCCAAGCGCGCGGACGCGCTCCTTGCTTCGAACGTTCGCTCTCCCATTCCAATGCATCGACGCCGCCGGCCGACATCAGGATCTCGTAACGGCGCTTGTTGAGCTCGGTCCCGTAATATTTCATCGCCGACGAGAACGCCGGATGGGCCTGACCGGCCTTGGCGAGATCGACCGCGCGCTCGGCGCAGGCGGCAAGGGCCGCTTCGTCGACGTCGAAGCTGGCGATGCGGCCACGCAGCATGGAATCGTCGAGCCGTCCCTGCGCATCGGTGCCGACGGAATCGGCCGCAATCTGGCCCAGCGGACGGCCGACGCCGCGCTCGCCCATGCCTGATATCATCGCGCGCTCATGCTGGAGCAGATATTTTGCGACGTCCCAGCCGCGATTGACGGTGCCGACCACATGCGATTTCGGCACGCGGACATTGTCGAAGAAAGTCTCGCAGAACGGCGAGTAGCCGGAGATCAGGAGGATCGGCTTGGTCGTCACGCCCTTCGAGGTCATGTCGAACAGGATGAAGCTGATGCCGTCATGCTTCTTCGCGGCGGCATCGGTGCGAACGAGGCAGAAGATCCAGTCGGCGTAGTTGGCATAGGAGGTCCAGATCTTCGACCCCGTAATGATGAAATCATCGCCGTCGCTCTCGGCGCGGGTCTGCAGCGAGGCGAGATCGGAGCCGGCGTTCGGCTCGGAATAGCCCTGACACCAGCGGATCAGGCCCGCGGCGATCTTTGGCAGATGCTCCTTCTTCTGGGCATCGTTGCCGTATTTCAGCAGCGCCGGCCCGAGCATCCAGATCCCGAAGCTCGACAGCGGGGGCCGCGCGCCGATCCTGGCCATCTCCGCGCGCAGCACCTTGTGCTCGGCGGCGCTTAGGCCCCCACCGCCATATTCCTTCGGCCAGTCCGGTACGGTCCAGCCCTTGTCGCGCATGCGTTCGAACCAGATGCGTTGCGGCTCGGACGAAAATTTTGCGTTACGTCCACCCCAGAACACGTCGGCGTCGGACGTCGCGGGCTTGCGCATTTCCGGCGGGCAATTGGCTTCCAACCAGGCGCGCGTTTCGCTGCGGAATGTTTCGAGATCGGCGGTCTCAGTCTCGCTGGCCCTGGAGTCAGTCATAGGTCGTTTCCATCAATCTATGTCGGTTTGTTGGGCGCGACTCTGGGCCAAGCTCCCGCGGAATTCAACCACTTCCGTGTCACGCATCCGCTATAGTCGCCGCCACGGCGAGCTTGAAAACAAAGAGGAAACAACAATGCGCCTGAAGCTTCTTTCGCCTGGCGAAATGAACGAGAGCCAGCGGCAGACCTATGACGAGTCGATTGCCGGCAAGCGCGGCAGGCCGCCGGCACCGATGATGGCCTGGCTCAACAGCCCCGACATGGCCCGTCACGCCACGCGGCTCGGCGAGGTCCTGCGTTACGATACGATATTTCCCGCGAAACTTTCGGAGATCGCGATCCTGGTGACGGCGCGGCACTGGACCGCCCATTACGAATGGTACGCGCACAAGCGGCTGGCGCTTGCGGGCGGCATGGACCCTGACATCATCGACGCGATCCGCGACCGCCGCACGCCCGTCTTCGACGATCCCAGGGCTAAGATGATCTACGACGTCGCAAAATCGCTGCATGAGGGCCACGGCGTCGAGAAGGGCCTCTATGACGAGGCGGTGAAGCTGCTCGGCGAGCGCGGCGTGGTCGAGGTGATTGGTCTCTGCGGCTATTACACGCTGGTGTCGATGACGCTGAACACGTTTGAGTTCGAGCTGCCGGAGGGCGAGGTGCGGGAGCTGTCGTAAGTTGCCTATCCGGAAACGCTGGGTTTCGGGATCGGCCGGTAGCACTGTCCCGAGGCCGGACTTATGTGGAGTTCATCAACGGAGCAGCCGCATGTCGCAAAACCAAGCCGTCGCCGCCGGCACCAGGATCGGCCACGTCCATCTCAAAGTCGCCGATCTCGATCGCGCGCTGGGCTTCTATTGCGGCGTGCTCGGTTTCGAGCTGATGCAGCGCATGGGCTCGGGCGCGGCCTTCATCTCGGCCGGCGGCTATCACCACCACATCGGGCTCAACACCTGGGAGAGCAAGGGCGGCTCGCCGCCGCCGCCTGATGCGACCGGGCTCTATCACACCGCGATCCTCTATCCGACGCGGCCGGCGCTGGCGGATGCGTTGCACCGCGTGCTCTCGGCCGGCATTGCGCTCGACGGCGCCAGCGACCACGGCGTCAGCGAGGCGCTGTATTTGCGCGATCCGGACCAGAACGGTGTGGAGCTGTATTGGGACAAGCCGCGGGAGCAATGGCCATTCGGGCCGGACGGCAAGCTTTCGATGTTCACGAAGCGGCTGGATGTGGAGGAGCTGCTGAAGCAGCGGGAGGCCTAGTCCGCACCTCGCCACTGCACGAGCCTCAGGACCCATCCGGCCACATAGAGCCCGACGCCGAACACGGCATGCGTGAGTAGCGTGTTGAGACGCGCCACGTTGGGACGTGGCGCGTGATGGGCTGCAATGCCGAGGCCCATGCCCGGCTGCATGATCAGGAAAGGTGCCGCCACGCTGCCGATTCCGACGATCAATGCGGGGCCGACACGCGGGGAATGCAGCCAATCGAGCCCCCAGATCGCCAGCAAGACGGCCGCGAACGCAATGCCGATCAGGTAGTGCGCGGCCCACCCAATCAGGCGCTCGCGTGGAGCCGGATCGGGTGCCGCGATCTTAAGATGCCGATACTGTCCGCGCGCGAGCAGGATGAGCCAGCGACCTAGGAGTCCATAGTCTAGCGATGGGATTCCAAGAACATGCGCGCGGAGAACTGCCCAACCATCGATCACGGCCGTTGCACCGGATCCGATCAAGGCGGCGCCGACCAGAAATTCAATCATTTCACCCATTCGAGACCTCGCCTGCCGCGTCGGTTGAAGCCCGCGCCTGGATCATCCAGCATGCGGCGGTAAAACGGATCGCATCTGCCTCCACGTAGGGGGCGAAGGCGGGCCGCACCGCATCCACGACCCTTTCGCGCAATCCCCTGTCGGCGTCCTGCAGGATCGTTCCGACGGGTCCCAGCCAACCGACATAGCGAGCGAGTTCGCTGGCAGGAAAGCGGCATGGAATATCCACCGGCCGGATGTCGATCTCGGTCCAGCCGCTCTCCAGCAGGATGGTCCTGACCCGATCTTTGTCAGCGAAGGCGAACTGCCCCGGACCGCCGGATGGACGGGCAGGCATATTCGGCAGAAGGGGCGCGGCGGCTCGTTCGGCCGCCGTCATGAACGGATTCTCCGCTGCGCCCCGCCATGCAACGACGGCGAGCCCGGCGCCTTCGGCGGCAGCGCGCCTCAGATTTGCGAAGGCCGCAACGAGGTCTTCGAAGAACATCACGCCGAGACGTGAAATGATCGTATCGAAGCTCGCCGGGTCGAATTTATGGTGCTGCGCATCGGCGCAGATAAAGCTGGCCGAGGTGCCTTCGCGCTCGGCGCGGGCCAGCGCCGCCCCGATCATCGGCGCGGAGATGTCGATGCCGACCACACGGCCGCCTTGCCCGAGCTTTCGAGCGACCGCAACGGTCAGACCACCAGTGCCGCAGCCGACGTCCAGAACGCGACGATTGGAGCCGGCAGGAACGGCCTCGCACAGCGGCCTCTCGAATTGCTTGAACATCTCATCCAGGATGTCCTGGGTCTCGACCCAGGCGCGTCCGGCGGGACCATTCCAAAGCCTCATCTGCTCAATCGCCTTCTGCATAGCGTCCATGATGGTTTCCCCTTTCGTCTTGCCTTGGCGGCGTTGGACGCGGCATACTGCCAGTTCAAGTGAACTTGAGGTCAAGAGGCGTGATGACGATCGATATCGCCGAAGTCGCACGGCGCTCCGGTGTTCCGGCGTCGACGCTGCGATTCTATGAGGAAAAGCGGTTGATTGCCCCGATCGGCAGGCGCGGCCTGCGCCGGCTGTTCGATCTGGAGATCCTGGATCGCCTGGCGCTGATCGCGCTGGGGCGCGCGGCGGGCTTCTCGCTCGATGAAGTTGCCCGGATGTTCGCACCCGACGGAAGGCCGCGTATCGACCGGCGGAAGCTTGCCGCCAAGGCCGACGAGTTGGACCGAACGATCCGCAAGCTTATCGCGATGCGCGACGGCCTGCGCCATGCCGCGGCCTGTCCGGCGCCAAGTCACATGGAATGCCTGCATTTTCGCCGCCTCATGCGGGTCGCGGCATTGGGAAAGGCGAGGTCGCCCAAGCGGGCACCGCGCGCGCCGCGATCAGACTGAAGCGGTCGATCGCCTTGTGTGCCCCCGCACCATGATCAACGCCGCGGCCACCAGCTCCAGCGCAATACACAGATAGAACGGCAGCTCATAGCCACCGGAGAAATCGCGCAGAAAACCGACCACGCCGGGGCCGAACGCATAGGTCACCTGGTTGATCGCAGTGTTGAGGCTGATCAGCACGCCGAACGAGGCGGAATCGAATTCCTGCTGCACGATCAGCGACGGCAGCGTGATGAGATTGCCGACCGAGAAGCCGAATAACGCGCAGGCGGCGATCAGCACGTAATCATTGTGCAAATTGATGACGACGAGAAGCGCCACGGCCTGGCTCAGAAACGACAGCGCCGAGGCGAGCCGCTGGTTGAGTCGGTCGATCACCAGCGAGAACAGCACCCGGCCGATCACCGCCATCGCGGTCAGCACCGCAACCGCGACGGCCGCGCGCTCGCGCCCGATCACGGGATCGAGGAACGAGATCAGGTGGACGATGAAGCCGACCTGCGCGAACAGCACCAAAGCAAAGGCAATGGTCACGGTGAGGAAGCCGACATCGCGCAACGCCTGGCTACGAATCTGCGCCGACGATTGCGGCTTCGTTTTCGTCGCGGCGCGCCGGCCATGGAGATCGGGCGGGCGGCCGACGACAATCAGGATCACCGGCACGAGCAGTACCAGCATGGCGCCGGCGACGATAAACATAGCGCTGGCGAAGCCGACATGGCCGATCAAGCTCACCAGCAGCGGCACGCCGACGATGCCGCCGAAGCTTGCGCCGTTCAGCGCGAGGCTGATCGCCATGCCGCGCTTCTGGTCGAACCACAGGCTGATCGTGTTGGTGATCATGGCCAGGCTCGTGCCGGCCCAGCCGAAGGCGAGCACGGCGTTCGCGAGATAAAGCTGCCACGGTTCGCGCACCGCGCCGATCGCGACCGCCGCGGCCGACATCGCCAGCGTCCCTGCGATCAGGCCGAGGCGCGGGCCGTACTTGTTGACGGCTTCGCCGACGAAGACGACGAGCAGCGCGCCGAACAGATAGAAGAACGTCGTGGCCGACGAGATCAGCGAGGCCGACCAGCCGTGCGCACGCTGGAGCTCGGCGACATAGACGCTCTGGCCGTAGAAGCCGAGCCCCCAGCCGAAGGTCGCGAGCAGGAAGCAGACCGCAACGATGCGCCAGCCTTCGTAGCGGAGAGAGGATTCGTCGACGGATCCGTCGTGTCGAGGGTTATCGAGCATGCCGCTTACTCCGTCATGCCCGGACTTGTTCCGGGCATCCACGTTCTTCGATCCGCGCGCTCAAGACGTGGATGGGGGGGG
>NZ_JADPJF010000151.1:138594-149457 GCF_023073295.1 Bradyrhizobium sp. 23
AAAATCACTTCGACCTGGATCGAACTATCAACGCTGCTGACAGCCTCCCGCCATGTCAGATCGCATCCGGGAACTCGCCCATGGCCGCGTCGAGCCGCGCTTTGCGGCGACGGGTCCAGGACGCCAACGAGAGCACGGCGAGACCGAGCAGCACCGGCGGAAACACCACCATGTTCACCGCGGACCAGCCGTAACTGGCGAGCAACTGGCCGGACGAGAACGAGCCGATCGCCATCATGCCGAACACCAGGAAATCGTTGAAGGCCTGCACCTTGTTGGGCTCCTGCGGCCGGTGCGTCTCCAGCACCAGCGCCGAGGCGCCGATGAAGGAGAAGTTCCAGCCGACACCGAGCACGATCAGCGTGGCCCAGAAATGCATCGCGGTGATGCCGGACAGGCCGATGCCGGCCGCGCCGGCCTCCAGCAGCAGGCCGGCGGCAACGATCTTGCGCGCGCCGAAGCGGGCGATCAGCGCGCCCGTGAAGAAGCTCGGCCCGTACATGGCGACGATGTGCCATTGAATGCCGAAATTGGAATCTGAAACGCTCAAGCCGCACAGCTTCATGGCAAGCGGCGCCGAGGTCATCACCAGGTTCATCATGGGGTAGGAGATGACGCCGCACAGCGCCGCTGCGATGAAGCGTGGCTGGGTCACGATCTCGAGCAGCGGCCGCCCGCCATGAAGATCGGCCGGCGCCGGTTTCGGCATGTCGACCCCGGCGACGATGCCCATCGCGATGAGCGCGACAGCCGCCTGGACCAAGAAGCTGAAGGCGAAGAGATAAGGCTGCCAGACATCCATGGTCCATTGCACGAGCTGCGGACCGAGCACGCCGGCGAACACGCCGCCCGCCATTACCCAGGACACCGCCTTGGGTCGGTACGCCGCGCTGGCGCCGTCGGCGGCAGCGAAGCGATAGGACTGCGCCACCGCGCCGTAGAGGCCGCCAAGAAAAGTCGCCAGACAGAACAACGGAAACGAAGCGTGCAGGATCGCGAAGCAGCCGAGCAGGCCGGTGAGCGTACCCAGGCCCGTGCCGATGATGAAGGCCCAGCGGCGGCCGAAGCGACTCGATATCGCGCCGGTCGGCAGCGTGCCGGCCGCAAGCCCCAGCACGTACATCGACAGCGGTACCGTCGCGAGCGACATGTCGGGTGCAAGCGTCGCACCGACGATGGAGCCGGTGGCGAAGATCACCGCCGAATTGGCGCCGGTCAGCGCCTGCGCGGCAGCAAGGCGCACCACATTGGCGCGCACGCGGGCGTCGGCGGCGACCTCATTGGCTGCAGTCACATCCAGCATCGGCATTTCCGCCCCAACGGGCTTTTAAGTGCTTTCAAGGGCTCGCTTGATTCCCGGCACTATGGCGGGACGCGGGAGGGCGGGCAACCGGCGCAAACGGGCGCAGGCCATGTCTCTGACGCAATCGGGCCGATGATAATGGGCCGCGCACTTGACGGCTTGCGCTCGATCAAATCCTATCCGCCGCGACCTTCCGGAGTTTCGTTCATGTCCGTCGACGACAGGCCTACGCTCAGCGCTCCTGACGACGATCCCTGGCTCTGGCTGGAGGAGATCGAAGGCAAGCAGGCGCTCGATTTCGTCACACGGCAGAACAGCCTGACACTCGACGCGTTCGGCGGAGCGGCCTTCGCGCGCGATCGCGACATCCTCGCGGCGATCTACGATCGTCCCGACAACATTCCCTATGTCAGCCGCCGCGGCACCGAACTGCACAATCTCTGGAAGGACGCCACCAACCCGCGCGGCCTGTGGCGGAAGACTTCCCTTGCGGAGTTTCGCAAACCGCATCCGACGTGGGAAATCATGCTGGATGTCGACCAGCTCGCGGCACGCGAAGGCGAGGACTGGCTGCTGAGCGGCATCACCACGCAGCCGGGAAGCGCGCGCGCCATTTTGGGGCTGTCGCGCGGTGGCAGCGATGCCGTCACCTTGCGGGAATTCGACCTCGACACCAAGAGTTTCGTTGCGGACGGATTTGCGCTGTCGGAAGCCAAGGGCGGCGCCGATTGGCTCGATGCCGACACGCTGCTGCTGTCGAGCGCCCATGGCGAAGGCATGGCGACGAGCTCGGGATATTCCCGGACGGTTCGACTGTGGCGGCGCGGCCAGCCTGTCGATCAGGCGCAGGTGATCATCGAGACCACGGCCGATCATATGGCGATCTCCGGCATCGTCGACGACACCGCTGCGGCCCCGCGCAGCTGGATCGTCGACCAGATCGACTTCTTCAATCATGCGCTCTGGCTGCGCGACGCAGACGGTGCGACGACGAAGCTCGATCTGCCGACCGGCATCTGGTTGCAGGCGCATGGCGACTGGTTCGCGATGAAGCTGCGCGAAGCCTGGTCGATCGAGGGCAAGACCTATGCCGCCGGCACCGTGCTCGGCATGTCGCTCTCGGCGTTCCTCGCCGGCAGCCGCGATTTCGCGGTGCTGTTCGAGCCGGAACCTCGCCGCGCCCTGCAAGGCCTGTTCTGGACCGGAGGCAAGCTGGTGCTGTCGATCCTCGACGAGCTCCAGCCGCAATTCGAGATCTGCACGCCGTCGGCCACAGGCTGGAGCCGCGCGTCGCTCGGCGGCCTGCCGCAGATCGGCGTCGTCGACATCTGGCCGCTGGATCGCCATCCCTCCGAGAGCAATGGCGACCTGCTTGCCAATGTGCAGGATCCGCTGACGCCGCCGTCGTTGCTGCTGATCGAGCGCGGCGTCGCGAGCCCGACCGTGTTGAAGCAGGCGCCGAAAACATTCAACGCCGACGGCCTCGTGGTGACCCAGCACGAAGCGATCTCGACCGACGGCGAACGCATCCCCTATGTACAGACCGGCCCCGCCGGCGAGACCGGCGATGCACCGGTCTATATGAGCGCCTATGGCGGCTTCGCCCATTCGGTGAAGCCGTATTACAACCCGTCGCTCGGCAAGCTGTGGCTGGAGCGTGGCGGCACCACGGTGCAGGCGAATTTGCGCGGCGGCGGCGAATTCGGCACGCGCTGGCACGATGCCGGCCGGCTCGCCGGCAAGAAACTGTCGCACGACGATTTCGCCGCCGTTGCCGCCGATCTCGTCCGCCGCGGTGTGACGACGGCAAAGCGCATCGCCGCGCAGGGCGGATCGAACGGCGGCATCCTCATCACCAACATGCTGGTGCGATACCCCGAACGTTTCGGCGCGCTGTTCTGCACCATCCCGCTGATCGATATGCGCCGCTACACGAAGCTGCTCGCCGGCGCGAGCTGGATCGCGGAATATGGCGATCCCGACAAGCCCGAGGAGTGGGACTGGCTCAAGTCCTACTCCGCCTATCACAACGTCAAGGCCGGCCAGCCGTATCCGCCGATCCTGATCGCCACCACGCGACGCGACGACCGTGTCCATCCCGGGCATGCGCGCAAGATGGCGGCAAAGCTCCAGGCCATGGGCTACGAGGCCTGGTTCTACGAGCCTGAAGCCGGTGGCCACGGCTACGGCAAGGACAACAAGGAGCGCGCCGGGTTCGAGGTGATTGGCTTTCGGTTCTTAAAGGACAAGATCGGGTGGAAGGACGAGGGCTAGCGTTTGCGGCGCTGACATCTCCGCACGGTCATGGCCGGGCTTGACCGGGCCATCCACGCCTTAGCTGGTGCACGAAGAACGTGGATGCCCGGGACAAGCCCGGGCATGACGACCTCCTATCGCGCGAATACCAAGGTCAGATTGTTCGCGGGCATGTCCATCGTATCGACAAGGCGAAGACCAACGCCGCGGGCAAGCGCCTCGACATCGGCGATGTCACGCACGCCCCAGTCGGGATTGCCTTCACGCAGGGAGGTGTCGAACACCGCATTGCTGAGCGCGATGTGCTTGCCGCCGCGCTTGAACGGGCCGTAGAGGAACAGCTTGCCGTCGGCCCGCAAATAGCGGCCGGCGCCGGCGAACAGACCCTCGGCGACGCTCCATGGCGCGATGTGGATGACATTGGCGCAGAACAATGCGGCAAGACTCGACGGCCCCTGCCCGCTTTTCATCTCCGGGCACCAGTCCGGATCGGTGAGATCGATCCGCAGCGGCGAGCGGATGTTTTTGAGACCTGAATGAACGCGCCAGGCCTCGATGCTCTTGAGGTGGCGCTGGTTGAGATCGCTGGGCCACCAGATCAGGCCGGGCGTGTGACGGGCGAAGTAGACCACGTGCTGGCCGGTTCCGCTGCCGAGCTCGACCACGTTGCCGGTGCAGCCGGCGAGATGCCGTTCCAGTGCCGCCCAGAGCGGCTCGTGATTGCGATGAAATGCCGGCGCATCGAGCCGCCCATCCGACTCGACCCGACCGCCATCCCTGCCGAATTCGACGACATATTCAGCCAAGTGAGGTCCCCTTGAAAAAACGAGAACGCGATGAAAACAGGTTGAGCGCCCAAACGCTCAGGAAACAGCCGGCCCGCGCCACGGTCCCTAACTCTCGGACCAAGCCGGCTGAACAAATAATCTCTTTAGTTGCAATCGGGAAGATATTAACTCCATTTTGTCGCGTGGATAGTCTTGATTGTCAGGCGGCGCCCTTTGTGCTTTGGAACGCTTCTATTTCGTAATCGAGACCATCGCATAACGCCTCGGAATAACGCCTTGACCGCCTTTTCCCGGACGCCCGTTCTGTTCATCTTGCTGGCCATTGCAGCCGGCCTCGCCACCCCGGCGTGGGCGCAGTCCGCTGTGGCCGACGGCCAGAAACTCGCTTTCGACCGCGGCAAGGGCAATTGCCTGACCTGCCATGTCATCAGGGGTGGCGACCTGCCGGGAACGATCGGGCCGGAACTGAAGGACCTCAAGGCCAAGTACCCCGATCGCAACGAACTGACCGCGATCATCTTCGACGAGACCAAGCGCAATCCGCAGACCATGATGCCGCCGTTCGGCCGGAACCGGATTTTGACCGAACAGGAGATCAGCGCGATCGTTGATTTCCTGCAGACCCTGTGACTTCAGGCATGCCACGAGATTTGGTTGGGAGACCAGAGATGACCACACTCACCGGCCCAAGCGCGACGCGGCGCCTGATCCTTCAGGGCGCAGCCTCGGTCGCGTTGCTCGGCCTCGGCAATCTGCCGTTCGGCGCCGCGCCCGCGCGCGCCGCGGCCAACGACAAATATCCGGAAGAGGCGTTCAAGCAAAAGAGCGAGGCTGACGCCATCAAGGCGCTCTACGGCAAAACCGCCGAGCCGTCCGACAAGGTCAAGCTGGACGCCCCCGAGATCGCCGAGAACGGCGGTGTGGTGCCGATCTCGGTGACGACGACACTCGACAAGGTCACCTCGATTTCATTCTTCGTGGCCGAGAATCCCAGCGCGCTGGCCGCCAGCTACAGGATTCCCGAAGGCACGATCCCTGCTGTCGCCAACCGGCTGAAGATGGCCAAGACCACCAACGTGGTCGCGATCGTGGAGGCCGACGGCAAGCTCTACAGCGCGACCAAAGAGGTCAAGGTCACCGTCGGCGGCTGCGGCGGCTAAGCGAGGAAGATCGAGATGGCATCCAGCATTCGCGTCCGCGCCACCACCAACGGCGACATCACCGAGGTGCAGGCGCTGATCCAGCACCCGATGGATACCGGCTTCGTCAAGGACGCCAAAGGCGAACTGATCCCGGCGCATTACATCCAGCAGCTGAAATTCGAATGTAACGGCAAGGACGTCTTCGTTGCCGATTGGGGCACCGCGGTCTCGAAGGACCCCTACGTCAAGTTCAGCTTCAAGGGAGCCAAGAAGGGCGACGATCTCAAGGTCTCCTGGACCGATAACAAGGGTGCGTCGGACACGACCACTGCGAAGATCTCGTGATGAAGGCCCGCACCACCATCCTGCTTGGTTCGTTGAGCGCCGCGCTCGTCGCGTTGGCCCTCACCTCTCCACGCGTGGTGGCGGCCGACAAGGTCGATCCCATCGCCGATGCCAAGGCGTTCCAGAACTTCTTCTTCCAGAAATTCCCTGATGTGAAGCACGAGGATTTCGTCAACGGTCCTTATTCCATGAACGAGGACATGAAGCGGCAGTGGCAGGAGAAGGAGGAATTCCCGCCCTACGAGTTTGCGCTCGACGCCGGCAAGGAGATGTTCGCCACCCCGTTCAAGAACGGCAAGACCTATGCGGACTGCTTCCCGAACGGCGGCATCGGCATCCGCCAGAACTATCCTTATTTCGACGAGAAGGAAGGCAAGGTCGTCACGCTGGAGCTGGCGCTCAACCGCTGCCGCGAGGCCAATGGCGAGGCGCCCTATTCTTACGTCAAGGACGAGATGGCCTCGCTCACGGCGTACATGGCCTTCACCTCGCGCGGCAAGCCGATGGACATCAAGATCCCCGACGATCCTCGCGCGCTCGCGGCATTCGAGAACGGCAAGCGCTATTTCTACACCCGCCGCGGCCAATTGAATTTCTCCTGCGCGAGCTGCCATGTGCAGAGCCCGGGTGAGCGCATCCGCGCCGAGATCCTGGCGCCGGCGCTTGGCATTCTGAACGCGATGCCGATCTACCGCTCCGAATGGAGCGGCATGGGCACCACCAGCCGCCGCTTCGTCACCTGCAACAGCCAGACCCGCGCGGTTCCGCTGGAGCCGCAGGCGGATGAATATCGCGACGTCGAATATTTCCTGTCCTACGTCGCCAACGGCCTGCCGATATCGGGACCGGGAGCGCGGCCATGAAGCTGTCACTCCCTTTCGTCCGGCTGCTTGCCTTGCTGCTTACCCTCGGGCTCGCGCCGGCGGCGCGCGCGGCAGATGAGGCAGACTACAAGGCGGCCTTTGCCGCCGCCGAGGCCGCCTCCAAGGAGGCCGCCGGCATGCGCAACCAATGGACCGTGACCGTCTCGACGCTGGCCGCCGCAAAGAAGGCGGCCGATGGCGGCGATTTCGACCGCGCCGTGGCCGCAGCCAGGGAGGCCGAGGCGCTGGCGAAGGCGTCGATCTTCCAGGCGATTTCCGAAAAAGAAGCCTGGAAGGCGATGGAAATCCGTTAGACTGTTCGCTTGTGCAACAGCCTTGCGACCGTGAGAGGGCGCGGAGAATTTCTGGATGGCGATCCGCCGCCGCGATTTCCTGAAGAATGCAGGCCTTGCTGCCGCATCGCTGAGCCTGCCGCGGCTTGCGCTCGGTGCTGAGGCTGCGAGCATTTACGACCTCGAACGGTTCGGCAATGCGCGCATCCTTCACCTCACCGACACGCATGCGCAACTCAATCCAGTCTATTTTCGCGAGCCCAGCGTCAATATCGGGATCGGCGAGATGGCGGGACGGCCGCCGCATCTGGTCGGCCGCGCCTTTCTCGACCGTTTCGGCATCAGGCCCGACAGCGCGGATGCCTATGCCTTCAGCTGCTTCGAGTTCGAGAAGTCCGCAGGCCGCTTCGGCAAGCTCGGCGGCTTCGCCCATCTGAAGACGCTGATCGACCGCTTGCGTGGCGATGTCGGCGAAAAACGCTCCGTGCTCGTTGACGGCGGCGACCTCTGGCAAGGCTCGGGACTTGCCAACATCATGCAGGGCCGCGACATGGTCGAGGCCGCAAACCTGCTCGGTGTCGAGGCGATGACCGGGCATTGGGAATTCACCTATGGCGAGCAGGCGCTGCGCGACAATCTCGCGCGCTTCAGGGGCGAGTTTCTGGCGCAGAACGTTTTTCTCACCGAGGAAGCCGCATTCAATGATGCCCCGGCCTTCGACAAGGCGACGGGACGCGTGTTCAAGCCCTCCGTGATCAAGGAGCTCGGCGGCCATCGCGTCGCGATCGTCGGCCAAGCCTTCCCTTACGTGCCGATCGCGCATCCCAAACGGTTCACGCCGGACTGGTCCTTCGGCATCCGCGAGGAAGAGCTCCAGAAGCATGTCGACGGCCTGCGCGGCACCGACAAGGTCGATGCGGTCATCCTGCTGTCGCATAACGGCATGGACGTCGATCTCAAGCTCGCAAGCCGCGTCACCGGTATCGACGTCATCCTCGGCGGCCATACCCATGATGCGATCCCGCAGCCCATCGCCGTGAAGAATGCGAGCGGCACGACGCTCGTCACCAATGCCGGCTCCAACGGAAAATTTCTGGCCGTGCTCGATCTCGCGCTCGACAAGGGCAAGGTCGGCGACGTCAAATATCATCTGCTGCCGGTCTATTCCGAGCTGTTGAAACCCGATCCCGGGATGGCCGAACTGATCGGCCGGTTGCGGGCACCCTTCGTCACCGACTGGTTGGAGAAGATCGCGACGCCCGATCGCCTGCTGTATCGACGCGACAATTTCGCCGGCCCGGTCGACGAGCTGATCTGCAGCGCGCTGCGCACCGAGTTCGACGCCGAGATCGCGCTGTCGCCGGGCTTCCGCTGGGGCGTCACCGGACTGTCCGGCCAGGCACTGACGATGGAGGATTTGCTCGCGGAAACCGCGATCAGCTATCCCGAGACCTATGTGCAGGAGATGACCGGCGCGGAGATCAAGGACGTGCTGGAAGACGTCTGCGACAACCTCTTCAATACCGATCCCTATTACCAGCAGGGCGGCGACATGGTGCGCGCCGGTGGGCTCAGCTACACCTGCACGCCGACGGCGACGATCGGCAGCCGGATCTCGGAGCTGAAGCTCAATGGCGGCAAGGCGCTCAGTGCCAGCCACCGCTACAAGGTCGCGGGCTGGGCCTCGGTCAACGGCCAGCAAGGCGCGCCGGTGTGGGATGTGGTGGCAAAATATCTGCGCTCGGGCCGGATGTTTCAGGAGCGGCTCGGCTCCGGCGTCACGCTAAAGGGCGTCGAGGGTAATCCGGGCATCGCAGGACAGGGATGATGCGGTCGCAAACCCTATCCGCGATGCTGCTGGCGCTGTTCGCCTGGGCGGCGATGCCACCGGCTTTCGCGCAGCAGGTGCCGCTCCAGGACAAGCCGTTCGCCGAGCACAAGATCGTGCTGCAGCTCTCCGATGGCGATGCCAGGAAGCAAGCTCTGGTGCTCAGCGTCGCCAACAATTTGCTGAAGGCCTACGACCCCGACAAGGTCGCAATCGAGGTGGTGGCGTTCGGTCCCGGCATCGACCTCCTGTTCACCGGCAGCGAGCGCCGCAAGCAGGTCGAGAGCCTGATCGCGCAAGGCGTACGCTTCGACATCTGCCTCAACACTGTCGACACGATCGAGCGGGAGACCGGCAAGCGGCCGGAGTTCATCCCTGCCGCTACGCCGGTGCAGGTCGGGGTCGGGCAGATCCTGTTCCTCAGCGAGAACGGATACACGGTGGTGAGGCCCTGAGCCTTTTGTCGGGGCGAAGCGTCGCGGCATACTCGGTGTCATCGCCGGCGAAGGCGGGCGATCCAGTACTCCGAGACCGCGAGGGGTACGGGAGGGCGCGGCGTACTGGATTCCCCGCCTTCGCGGGAATGGCAGCCGTGGCTAGGTGACGCCCACCCGCCCGTCACAGGAATAAAAATCTTCCAAATTTTCTTGCTTACACAGTGAATTGCTTCTCTTGTAAGCCCGAAATGTAATAGAATCTCGGGGTAGTTCACGCCGGGTCTTGCCATGATCTTCCGCCAGCTCTTCGACAGTGTTTCGGGCACCTACAGCTATCTCCTGGCGAGCCGCGCCGGCGGCGAGGCGCTGATCCTCGATCCCGTGCTGGAGAAGGTCGACCGCTACTGCCAGCTCCTGCGCGAGCTCGATCTCAAGCTGGTCAAGGCCGTGGACACCCATCTGCACGCCGACCACGTCACCGGCCTCGGCGAGCTGCGCGACCGCACCCATTGCATGACCGTGATGGGCGACCAGACCAAGGCCGACGTGGTGGCGATGCGGGTTGCCGACGGCGACAAGGTGACGATCGAGGGCCTGTCGCTCGACGTGATGTACACGCCCGGCCACACCGACGACTCCTACTCCTACTTGATGGGCGACCGCGTCTTCACCGGCGACACGCTGCTGATCCGCGGCACCGGCCGCACCGATTTCCAGAACGGTTCGTCGCGCGCGCAGTACGATTCGATCTTCAACCGCCTGCTCAAGCTGCCCGACGAGACCATGGTGTTCCCGGCGCATGACTACAAGGGCGACACCGTCTCCACCATCGGCGAGGAGAAACGCTACAATCCGCGGCTCCAGGTGCGCTCGGTCGACGACTATATCGAGCTGATGGCCAATCTGAAGCTGCCCAATCCGAAGATGATGGACGTCGCGGTGCCCGCCAACATGCATGTCGGCCTGCACCAGGAGGAGCTGGAGAAAGAGGGCCGCGTGCTCCGCGCCGTCGAGGCGATCCGCAGCCTCGGCCGTCCCGATATCCTGCTGGTCGATTTGCGCGAGACCAATGAGCGGATGAAGCACGGCATGCTCGAAGGCGCGCTGCATACACCCTATCCGTCCGTTGAGGACAGCCTCAAGCCCGGCGGCATGCTGCGCGAGGTCGCGGCCGCCACCGGTCGCCGCGTCGTGTTCTTCTGCGCCTTCGGCGAACGCTCTGCGATGGCTGTCGCCGCCGCCAAGGAGGCCGGGCTCACCAACACCGCCCACATCGCCGGCGGCATCGATGCCTGGAAGAAGGCCGGCGGGCCGGTGGTGCACTGACCGCCTTGAGATAAGTCAGGAACTGCACATATCTTCCGGATAGGTTTGGGCGCAGCATCACTGTCCGGGACCAGCCATGGCCAAGATCGGCAAGCCGAGCGCGCCGCCCAAAATTGCGGACGACGCGCCAGCAAAAGACAAGGCGAAGAAGCCTCAGCCTCCGCGCGACACCGAAGACGATGATTACGAAGACGGCGACATCGCGACACCAAAGCGCGACCGCTACGGGCCGGACGACGAGCCGTTTTGAGGGGCTCGTCTCTTGCCACGCTCTCAACTGTC
>NZ_JADPJF010000151.1:149537-162247 GCF_023073295.1 Bradyrhizobium sp. 23
TCCTGCCCCGCGCTACTGCCATGCGCCTGCGTTCATGGACAAATAACCGCTCTGCCCGATAGTTTGCGCGTCTCCAAAGGACGTGAAACGGAACTGCAATGGTCGACGTTCTCGCCGCACCGCAGCAAGGCAAGGCGGACAGCGCGCTACGCACGCTGACGGGAATTTCGATCGCGCATTGGGTCAGCCATTTTCATCTGCTGGTCCTGCCGATGCTGTTTCCCTTCCTCAAAAATCAACTCGGCGTCGGCTACGTCGAGCTCGGCTTCGCGCTGACCGTGTCGGCCGTGGTGTCGGGGCTGACGCAGGCGCCGACCGGCTATCTCGTCGACCATTTTGGCGCGCGAAAGATTTTGCTGGGCGGCCTCACCCTCGGCGGCCTCGCGCTGATCCTGCTTGGCCTGCATCTCAGCTACACCTCGCTGATCGCCTGCGCCGTGCTGCTCGGGCTCGCCAACAGCGTCTACCATCCCGCCGATTACGCCATCCTCGCCGAGCACATGGACGAAGCGCGGATGGGCCGCGCCTTCTCGATCCATACCTTTGCCGGCTATTTCGGCGGCGCGGTGGCGCCGGCGATCGTCGCCGCGATGGTCATCGTGTCAGGCGGTGTCGGTGCGCTGATCGCATCGGGCGTGATCGGCGTTCTGGTCGCGGTGTTGCTGGTGACCATGAACATTCCCGATGCCGGCGCGCACAAGACCAAGCCAGGCACCGAGAACGCACCCAAACAGGCCGTGATCACGCCGGCGCTGATCACGCTGACGGCACTGTTCATGCTGCTCAGCCTGTCGGTCGCCGGCATCAACAATTTCGGCGTGGTGGCGCTGATGAGTGGCTATGGCGTGACCTATTCCGCGGCCAATGTCGCGCTCACCGCCTTCCTCGGTGCAAGCGCCGCCGGCGTGCTCGCGGGCGGCTTTCTTGCCGACCACACCGAGCGCCACGGCTATGTCGCCGCCGCCTGCTTCGCCGCGAACGCGGCGATCGTGCTGCTGATCGCGCTGGTCACGCTGCCGGGCTGGGCGCTGACCGCCACGATGGCGGCCGCGGGATTCCTCTCCGGCGTGATCGCGCCTTCGCGCGACATGCTGGTGCGCAATGCAGCACCTCCCGGCGCGGCGGGGCGCGCCTTCGGCATCGTCTCCACCGGCTTCAATCTCGGCGGCATCGTCAGCCCGCTGTTGTTCGGCTGGATTATGGACCAGAGCGCGCCGCATTGGGTGTTCGGCGCATCCGTGATCTTCATGGTCGCGACGGTGGTGCTGTCGCCGTTCACGGAGCGGAAGCGGCAAATCGCGGCTTGAGCAACAAACTCAATTGTCGTCCCGGCCTAGTGCGCAATTGCGCATAGGGGCCGGGGGTCCATAACCACGAATCGGAGTTGTGGCGCAAAGCTGCCAACTCCAAGTCTTCGCCAAACTAAAAATCGTGGTTATGGATCCCGGCCTTCGCCGGGATGACAGTTGTGATTGGGTTGGCTGAAGTGGCCCCTTACGTCGGCGACACCGCGCTATTCAGCGGCGCTGCCTGCGGAGCAGCTCCACCGGTCAGCCTGGCCTTTTCCGTGTTGGGCCAGAGCAGGAGCAGCCCGAGCGCACCGGAGCCGACCATGATCGCGGCGTTGATGGTGAAGCCGGTCATGTAGCCGTCGAGCATGCTGCCGGCGCGCTGGATTACGCTGCCCATCACGAGCGGCGCGATGATGCCGGAAAGCGTATAGAGCGCACCGTAGATCGCGAGAACCGCGCCGCGCTGCGACGTCGGCGTGAACTCGCCGAGCATGGGCGGGCAGACGACGTAGATCGCGCCGCACAGGCCGGAGCCGACCACGAGCAGGGCGATCTGGAGGCCGGCACCTTGGACGTGCGGCATCATCGCGAGGATCAGGCCGCCGACGATCAGCGGCACAGAGCCGAGCACGCCGCGGGAGATCCGCGACGTGTAGCCGCGTGCCAGCATCACCTGCGAGATCCAGCCCGTGAGAATGACGATGGTCGCCCCGAACACCCAGGGCAGGATCGAGACGAAGCCCGCCTGAGACTGCGAGAAGCCGAGGCCCTTGACGATGAAGGGCGTGAACCAGGTGAGCCCGAGCGACAGCGCCCAATAGGCGCCGAAGGTCGCGGTCACACAGCCGATGAAAGTGCGCGATGTCAGAAGCTGGAGATAGGGTATTTTCGGTTCGATCACGGCCGATGCGTGGGTGTCCAGCGGGCCTTCCTTGCCGAGTGCGAGCCAGGCGGCGACCCAGATCAGGCCGACGATTCCAAGCGCACCGAACGCATAGTGCCAGGAATGATTGACGATGATCCAGTTCAGCGCCGGGACCGCCAGGATCACGCCAAAGGCCGAACCTTGCGACAGGATTGCGGTCGGCATCGTGCGCTTCTCGTCGGGGAACCATTTGTAGACTGCGTGCATCGCCACCGAGGCCGCCGGGCCTTCGCCGGCGCCGAGCACGATGCGGCAGATCAGGAGTGTGGTGAAAGAGACGGTGCCGACCATCGGAAACTGCGTCAGCGCCCAGATCACCGCGAGCGTCAACAGCACCCAGCGGGTCGGTACCTTGTTGACGATGAAGCCCACCACGATCGCCGAGATCGAGAACAGGAAGAAGAACGACGAGCCGAGCAAACCGAACTGCTCGGGCTCGAGCTTCAGCTCGGTCATGATCGGAACGCCCGCGAGACCGACGACGATCTTGTCGGCGAAGTTCACCAGCATGAAAAGAAACAGGAGAAATGTAACGGTCCAGGCGCCCTTTGGCGTTTGCTTTTGCGTTTGCTTTTGCGTTTCCTTCGACGTTTCCTTGGACATCCCCGTCATCTTGCCCGCCGCGGGCTGCGTTGCCTGAGCGCTCATCGTTCTCCCCGTCGTCCCTTTTTGGCACTTTTTTGATGTGGTCCTCTTAGGAGCTAACAACGGCTTCAATACCAACGCAACCCGGCATTTCCGCAGCAAGTGTGCTACGCAGCAATTCCGCTAATTCCGTCCGGCGCCATTCATCGTGCTGAGCATCCGAAACCTCTCCAAGACGTTCTCTTCGGCCGGTGAGCCGGTCCATGTCCTGCGCGGCGTTGATCTCGATCTCAAGGCCGGCGAACGCGTCGCACTGACCGGCGAGTCCGGCAGCGGCAAGAGCACACTGCTGCACCTGATCGCAGGGCTCGATGCCGCCGATGGCGGCACGATCCGACTGGAAGACACGGAGGTCACCAAATTGTCCGATGCGGGACGCGCGGGCCTGCGGCGCGACCGGATCGGCCTGGTGTTTCAACAATACAATCTGATCCCGAGTCTGTCGGTCGGGGATAATCTGGTGTTTCAGGCACGGATCGCCGGCCGGTACGACGAGGCTTGGTACAAGGAGCTGATCGAGCGTCTCGGGCTTGGCGGCCTGCTCAAGCGTTATCCAGAACAATTGTCGGGCGGACAGCAGCAACGGGTCGCGATTGGCCGGGCCCTGGCGACGAAGCCGTCGTTGCTGCTAGCGGACGAGCCGACCGGCAATCTCGACGAGGCCACCGCCGAGGACGTGCTGGCCTTGACGCGCGACCTCGTCACGCGCACCGGCTGCGGCTTTCTGATGGTGACGCACAGCCTGCATCTGGCCGCCGCACTCGATCGCCACGTCAACCTGCATGCCGGGCGGATCGCATGAGGCGCGCGCTCTGGGTCCTCGCCGTGCTGCTCAGCCATTGGCGGCGCCACAAGATGCAGTTCGCGACGCTCCTGATCGGGCTGATCGCGGCGACTGCGCTGTGGAGCGGCGTGCAGGCGATCAACCAGCAGGCCCGCAGCGCCTATGACCGCGCCGCGGCAACCTTCGGCGGCGCGCGCACGCCGATGCTGGTCGCGCCTGATGCCGCGACTTTTCCGCAGGAGCTGTTCGTCAAGCTGCGCCGCGCCGGCTGGCCGGTCTCGCCGATGCTGGAGGGACGGGTCCAGGTCAACGGGCGCTCGGTCCGGCTGCTCGGCATCGAGCCGGTGACGCTGCCGGTCGATGTCGGCAACGCACCGCGCCTCGGCGCCGCCGATCTGAGCAGCTTCGTGGCGCCGCCGGGCCAGACGCTGGTGGCAAAGGAAACGTTGACCGACTTGCAGGAGCGGGAAGGCGCAGCGCCGCCGATCAGCAACGGCGCAATACTGCCGCCGCTGCGCGTGCTGCCGCAGCTCGTGCCCGACGTCCTCGTGGTCGATATCGGCGTGGCGCAGCGGCTGCTGAACAAGCCGGACCAGATCTCGCGGCTTCTGATCGGCAAGCCCAAGGGCAAGCCCGCGCCCTTAGCGAGCGTCGTCGGCGACCGCTTACAGCGGGTTGAGCCGGATGCGGAGACCGAGCTGGAGCGCCTCACCGACAGCTTTCATCTCAACCTCACTGCGTTCGGCCTGCTGTCGTTCTTCGTCGGTCTTTTCATCGTCAATTCAGCCGTCGGTCTCGCCTTCGAGCAGCGGCTGCCGATGCTGCGCACGCTGCGGGCCTGCGGTGCCTCGGCCCGACTGGTCAACACCGTGCTGGTGGTCGAGCTCGTGGCGCTGTCGCTGATCGCAGGCCTGATCGGGCTTGCCTGCGGCTATTTCATTGCGGCCGCGCTCTTGCCCGACGTCGCAGCATCCCTGCGAGGGCTCTACGGCGCGCAAATCCCGGGGCAGCTCAGCTTGCGTCCCGAATGGTGGCTCGCCGGGATCGGCATCAGCATTGTGGGCGCGCTGGTGGCCGCGGCGACCAGCCTGATCAAGGCTGTCAGGATGCCGGTGCTGGCGACCGCGCAGCCGCGCGCCTGGCAACAGCGGCAGAGCCGTTGGCTGATCCTGCAGAGCGGGGCTGCCTGCGCCGTGTTCGCCGTCGCGCTGTTGCTGCTCCAGTACGGGCAATCGCTGATCGCGGGCTTTGGCGTGCTGGCAGCGCTGATGCTCGGCGCCGCGTTGATCCTGCCGGCCTTCCTCGACATCATCCTGCGGACCGGGCAGCGTTTGGCGCGGAGGCCGCTTGCGCTGTGGTTCTGGGCGGACAGTCGGCAGCAGCTCTCGGGTTTGTCGCTGGCGCTGATGGCGCTGCTGCTCGCGCTCGCCGTCAATGTCGGGGTGTCCACCATGGTGGGAACGTTCAGCCGCACCTTCATCGGCTGGCTCAACGGGCGGCTCGCAGCCGACGTCTACATCAGCGCCTCCGACAACGCCAAAGGTGTCGCGCTCCGCAACTGGCTGAAGGAGCGCAGCGATGTCCAGGCGATCCTGTCGGGCGGACGCGCCGAGGCGCAGGTGCAGGGCCAGCCGGTGGAACTGCTCGGCCTGCCCGATCACGCGCTCTATCGCGAGCGCTGGCCGCTGCTCGAAGCCGCACCCCGTGCCTGGACACAACTCATACCCGGCAATGCCGCTTTCATCAGCGAGCAGCTGAGCCGCCGCCTCAACGTCCGCGTCGGCGACGTCGTAGACGTCCCGGCGCCGGGCGGGACCTGGGAGCTCGACATCGTCGGCATCTATGCCGACTACGGCAACCCCAAGGGACAGCTGGCGGTGAATGTCGCGGCGCTGATCCGGCATTTTCCGCAGACGCCGCAGACGCGCATCGGTCTCATCGTCGCGAAGGAGAATATCCCCGGTCTGATCGCGGCGCTGCAGAAGCAGTTTGCGCTGGACGACCGCAGCGTCGCCGACCAGGCGACGGTGAAGGCGGAGTCGATCCGGATCTTCAACCGCACCTTTGCGGTGACTTCGGCACTGAACGCGTTCACGCTCGGCGTCGCCGGGATCGCGCTTCTGACCAGCCTTCTCACGTTGGCGAACTCCCGCCTGCCGCAGCTCGCGCCGCTCTGGGCGATCGGCATCACGCGGCCGCGCCTTGCCGCGATCGAATTGACCAAGACGCTGTCGGTCGCGCTGTTCACCTCGCTCCTGGCCGTGCCGCTCGGGCTGCTGGTGGCGTGGTGCCTGATCGCGATCGTGAACGTGAAGGCGTTCGGCTGGCGGCTGCCGTTCCATGTGTTTCCGCTGCAACTGGTCGAACTGGTCGCGATCGCGCTGTTCGCCTCGTTGCTTGCCGCGCTGCCGCCGATGATCCGACTGGCCCGGATGCAGCCGGCGGGCCTCGTCAAGGTGTTTGCCAATGAGCGCTGACAGGATCTCCCGGCGCACCTTCGCGGGCGGGATCGCCGCGCTCGCGGCTGTCAGCCGCGCGGGCGCGCAAGGTTATGCCGGGCTCGGCGAAACGGCCGACGGCTTTGCGAAGGTCACACCGGGGAAGACGTTCGCCTTTCCCGGCGATCACGGGCCGCATCCGGAGTTTCGCATCGAGTGGTGGTATCTCACGGCGAATCTCGTCGATGGCAGCGGCGCGGCTTGCGGCCTGCAATGGACGCTGTTCCGGCAGGCGACGCAGCCGGGGCCGCAGGGCGAAGGCTGGGCCAATCAACAGGTGTGGATGGCGCATGCCGCGGTAACGCGCGCCGACACCCACCGCTTCAACGAGCTGTTTTCCCGCGGTGGTGTGGGACAGGCCGGAGTCACGGCGAAACCGTTCTCGGCCTGGATCGACGATTGGGAGATGAACGGATCCGAGCGCACCGAAGATCGCGCTTTAGCGCCGCTGACGCTGAAGGCCTCGGGCGCCGACTTCAGTTACGTGCTGACGCTCGAGGCCGATCGTCCGGTGGTGTTGCAGGGCGCCGGCGGCTACAGCCGTAAATCGGAGCGCGGTCAGGCCTCCTATTATTACAGCCAGCCGTTCTATCGCGCCCGCGGCACGCTCACCATCGACGATAGGACGGTCGATGTTTCCGGCCAGGCCTGGATGGACCGCGAATGGAGCAGCCAGCCACTCGATGCCGACCAGACCGGCTGGGACTGGCTGTCGCTGCACCTGTCATCCGGTGACAAGCTGATGCTGTACCGGCTCCGGCAGAAGGACGGCAAAGATTATCCGTTCGGCAACTGGATCAGCGCGATGGGCGAGACGCAGATGATCGCGGGCGACGACATCCAGATGATGCCGAAAGCGACGGCTGAGGTCGCGGGACACAAGCTCCCGGTGGAATGGCAGATCGCGATCCCCTCGCGGTCGTTCTCGATCCAGTGCAAGCCGCTCAATCCACAGGCGTGGATGGGGACCGGTTTTTCCTATTGGGAAGGGCCGATCAGCTTTGCCGGTACGCATGACGGCGTTGGCTATCTCGAGCTGACCGGGTATTGAACCGGGACCTCTTCGAAGGGACTAGCGATGCATCACCTCACCGCCCTCGTCACGCTGCTGGCGATCCTGTTCTACTTCTTCACCTCCATCAACGTGTCGCGCTCGCGCACCAAAACCGGCGTCAAGGTGCCGGCAATGTCGGGCCATCCGGATTTCGAGCGCGCGTTCCGGATCCAGATGAACACGCTGGAATGGATGCCGATCTTCCTGCCGTCGCTCTGGCTTTTCGCGATTTACATCAGCGATTCCGGCGCAGCGGCGATCGGCGCGGTCTGGATCGTCGGCCGCATCGTTTACTTCATCGGCTATTCGAAGGCCGCCGCAAAACGCGGCCCGGGATTTTTTATTCAGGGTATCGCGGCCATTGCGCTGTGGGCGGGGGCGCTGGGGGCGGCGGTGCTGCGACTGGTGTGAGGCAGCCGACATACGGCCACTTGCCCCGCCGTCGTCCTGGCGGAGGCCTGGACCCATAACCACAGGACACGGTTATGGGCACGATGGCGGCGACAGCTTGTTTCAACAAGCGGCTGTCGGGGTAATGGGTCCTGGCTTTCGCCAGGACGACATAGAGATCCTCACTTCGTCAGCGGGCAGCCGCTCTCCTTGGCAGTGAAGAACGCCTTCTCGCCGGGAACGACCGCGAGCTGCTTGTAATAGTCCCAGGGCTTCTTCGATTCCGCGGGCTTCTTGACCTCGAACAGATACATGTCGTGGACCATGCGGCCGTTCTCGAGCACCTTGCCGCCTTGCGCGAAGTCGTCGTCGACCGGCAGCTCCTTCAGCTTCTTGGCGACCGCATCCGGATCCTTGGACCCGGCGGCCTTGACCGCCTTGAGATAGCTCAGCGTCGCCGAATAGGTGCCGGCCTGGATCATGTTCGGCATCCGGCCGGTGCGCTTGAGAAAGCGTTCGCCGAGATGGCGCGTGCGGTCGTTGATATCCCAGTAATAGCCCTCGGTCAGCACCAGGCCTTGCGCGGCCTGCAAGCCGAGGCCGTTCACTTCGGCGAGCGTCATCAAGAGGCCCGCGAGCTTCTGGCCACCGGAGACGATGCCGAACTCGGACGCCTGCTTGATCGAATTGGTGGTGTCGAGGCCGGCATTGGCAAGGCCGACGATCTTCGCCTTCGAGCTCTGCGCCTGGAGCAGGAAGGAGGAGAAGTCCGAGGAGTTGAGCGGCACGCGCACCGAACCGAGCACCTTGCCGCCATTGGCGGTGACGATCTCGCTGGTGTCCTTCTCCAGCGCGTAGCCGAAGGCGTAGTCCGCGGTGAGGAAGAACCAGCTGTCGCCGCCGGCCTTGGTCAGCGAGCCGCCGGTGCCGACACCGAGCGCGCGGGTGTCATAAGCCCAGTGGAAGCCATAGGGCTGGCAGGCATCGCCGGTGAGGCGCGAGGTCGCAGCGCCGACGACGATGTCGATCTTCTTCTTTTCCTTGGAAAGCTCGTGGATCGCGAGCGCGACCGATGAGGTCGTCAGCTCCGTGATCATGTCGACGTTCTCGACATCGTACCAGCGGCGCGCGATCGAGGTCGCGAGATCCGGCTTGTTCTGGTGGTCGGCGGTGACGAGCTCCACCTTCTGGCCCAGCACCTCGCCGCCGAAATCCTCGATCGCCATCCGGGCGGCCTCGACCGACCATTTGCCGCCGTAATCGGCGTAGACGCCGGACTGGTCGTTGAGGATGCCGATCTTGACGCCTTGCGCAGAGGCCGGCGCGGCCAGCAGCAAAGCCGAAATTGCGACAGCGGCCAAAAGTGCTGATTTCATCTGTTAGCTCCCAGCAGTTTTCTGTTTGAAATCGCGCGGATACTAGTGAAGAACCCCGGCGGTGCCCATCCATTGCATGTTGGTCGTTAGTATGAAGGGCGTGCCAAGCAAACGGCGTCGTCCCGGCCTAGTGCGCAATTGCGCACGGGGGCCGGGACCCATACCGCGGAATCCCTCGGTTGCGGTCGGTAGGAGTACCGAACGACGAATCTTCACTAAACCACGTTCGAGGGTTATGGGTCCCGGCCTTCGCCGGGACGACAGCGTGAATATTGAAGGGTCGGTGGCGCGCCATTTGATACTTATCAGCCCACCGCCTTCGGCTTCCCCTCGTTCTTCCCCTCGGCCAGGTTCCGCACCACCACATAGAAGATCGGCGTGAACAGAAGCCCAAACAGGGTGACACCGATCATGCCGAAGAACACGGCGACGCCGACGGCTTGCCGCATCTCCGAGCCCGAGCCGGACGAGATCACCAGCGGCAAGACGCCGAGGATGAAGGCGAAGGACGTCATCAGGATCGGCCGCAGGCGCAGGCGGCAGGCGTCGATCACGGCCTCCAGCCGCGGCTTGCCTTCTTTCTCGATGTCGCGCGCGAACTCGACGATCAGGATCGCGTTCTTTGCCGCCAGCCCCACCAGCACGACGAAACCGATCTGGGTGAGGATGTTGACGTCCTGCCCCATGATGCGCACGCCGATGGTGGCCGCCAACAGGCACATCGGCACGATCAGGATCACCGCGAACGGCAGGGTCCAGCTGCCATATTGCGCAGCGAGCACCAGATAGACGAACAGCACGCAGATCGGGAATACGTAGAGACCCGCATTGCCGCCCGTGATCTGCTGGTAGGACAGATCGGTCCACTCGAAGCTGAAGCCGCTCGGGAGGGTGTCGTCGGCGAGCTTCTTGATCGCGTTGAGCGCGGTGGTCGAGCTGGTGCCCGGCGCCGGCTCGCCCTGCAGCTCGGAGGCCGCGTAAAGATTGTAGCGCGCGACGCGGTCAGGGCCGGAAACGTCCTTGAACTCGACCACGCTGCCGAGCATCACCATGTCGCCGGAGGCGTTGCGCGTGCGCAACCGCGAGAGATCGCTCGGCTCTTTCCGGAACGGGAAGTCGGCCTGCGCGGTGACGTGGTAGGTGCGGCCGAACAGGTTGAAGTCGTTGACATAGGTCGATCCGAAATAGGTCTGGATCGTGTCGTTGATGCCGGCGATGGGAACGCCGAGCTTCTGCGCCTTGGTGCGGTCGATGTCGACGAAGAGCTGCGGCGTATTGGCCGAGAACGGCGAGAACACGGAGGGAGCGAGCAGCGAGGGCGATTTGCGCGCCGCGGCGACAAGCTCGTCAGTAGCCGCGGCGAGCATCTCCGGCCCACGGCCCTGGCGGTCCTGGATGCGGATGGTGAAGCCGCCACCGGTGCCGATGCCGGGCACGGCCGGCGGCGGAATCACGATGATGAAGGCACCCTGAATCGCGGCCAGGCGTTTGCGCAGCTCGACCGTGATGGCGTTCGCAGACAATCCTTTCTTGATCCGCGCCTCGGGCTCGTCGAACACTGGGAAGAGCGCCGCCGCGTTGCCGGCCTGCGTCCGCGTCGCGCCGGAGAAGCCGGCGAAAGCGGCCACGCGGATGATACCCGGCGTATCCAGCGCGATCCGCTCGATCTCGCGCACGACCTCGGTGGTGCGCGCCAGCGAAGCGGCGCCCGGCAATTGCACGGAGATGATGACGTAGCCGCGGTCCTGCGCCGGAATAAAGCCTTGCGACGTGGTGGCGATCAGCCAGCCGGCGCTGCCGATCAGCACGACGTAGATCAGGATCATCACCGCCGAATGCCGGATCACGAAATTGGCGAGGCCGGCGTAGCCATGCGCGAGACGGTCGAACACGCGGTTAAACACGCCAGTGAAAGCGTTCCAGCCGCGTGCAACAAGATTCCAGCGCGCGGGCGGCCGTTTCTCCTCGTTGGGGACGAGGAGAAGCGAGGCCAGCGCCGGCGATAGCGTCAACGAGCAGAAGCAGGAGATTGCGGTCGCGACCGCAATGGTGACGGCGAATTGCTGGAAGAACTGACCCGAAATTCCGCCCAGAAATGCGGTCGGGACGAACACCGCGCACAGCACCAGCGCGATCGACACCAATGCGCCGCCGACCTCCTCCATGGTCTTCAGCGCGGCATCGCGCCGGCTCATGCCATGCTCGAGATGCCGCTCGACATTCTCGACCACCACGATGGCGTCGTCGACCACGATACCGACGGCGAGAACGAGCCCGAACAGCGTGAGATTGTTGATCGAGAAGCCGAGCGCCGCCATCACCGCGAAGGTGCCGACCAGCGAAACCGGAATCGCGATGATCGGAATGATCGCGGGACGCCATCCCTGCAGGAACACCAGCACGACGACGACCACGAGCAACATGGCCTCGTAGATGGTCTTGATCAGCTCGTGGACGGACTGCGCGATGAACTCGGTCGGGTTGTAGCCGATATTGAAGTCGAGGCCTTTCGGAAAGGTCTCCTTCAGCTTCGTCATGGTGTCCGAAATGTTCTTCGCGGTCGCGAGCGCGTTCGATCCCGGCCGCTGCGTCACCAGCATGGCGACCGCCGATTTGCGCAGCAGGAAGCTGTTGGTGGAGTAGGCGAGAGCACCAAGCTCGATACGGGCGACGTCGCGCAGGCGCACCGTGCGGCCGTCGGAGCCGGCCTTGATCAGGATGTCCTCGAACTGCTTCTGGTCTTTCAATCGCCCGGTGAAGGTGAGGTTCGGCTGGAAGGCGCGGTCGGCGATCGGCGGTTCGGCGATCTGGCCGCCCGCGATCTGCACGTTCTGCGCGCGGATCGCGGCGAGCACCTCGGTTGCGGTCAGGCCGAGATTGGCGATCCGGTCAGGATCGAGCCATAGCCGCATCGAATAATCGCGCGCGCCGAAGATCTGGATGTCGCCGACGCCGTCGATCCGCAGCAGCTGATCGCGGACCTGGAGCAGCGCATAGTTGGAGATGTAGAGCTGGTCGAACGTGTCGTCGGGCGACAGCATGAACACGACCATCAGGATGTCGGGCGAGTTCTTGCGCGTGGTGACGCCGTTGCGCTGAACCTCTTCAGGCAAACGCGGCTGCGCGATCGCAACGCGGTTCTGCACCAGCACCTGGGCTTTGTCGAGATCGGTGCCGAGCTTGAAAGTGACGGTGATGGTGAGCTGGCCGTTCGAGGTCGCCTGGCTGTAGAGATACAGCATGTCCTCGACGCCGTTGATCTCCTGCTCGATGGGTGCGGCAACCGTGTCGGACACGGTCTGCGCGGAGGCGCCGGGATATTGCGTGGTGACGACGACGGTCGGCGGCACCACTTGCGGATATTCGGAGACCGGCAGCGTGGTATAGGCCAGCGCGCCGACGATCAGCAGCACGATCGACAGCACCATCGCCAGGATGGGCTGGTTGATGGAGAGACGGCCAAGATTCATGATTTGCCACCGGCGGGCGCTGGTGCCGTCTGCGGTGCGACCTTGGCACCGACGCGGGCGCGCTGGATGCCGTTGACGATGACGCGGTCGTCCGCCTTCAATCCCTCGCGGATCACGCGCAGGCCCTCGTCGAGCGGTCCGAGCGTCACGGGACGCGCCTCGACGGTGTCGTCCGGCTTGACCACGAACACGATCTTGCGGGACTGGTCAGTTGCGACCGCAACGTCGGGGATCAGCAGCGCTTCATAGGGCGCGCTGCCGATCAGTCTGATACGC
>NZ_JADPJF010000151.1:162320-180543 GCF_023073295.1 Bradyrhizobium sp. 23
CGAACTGACCGGGCAGGATCGAAAGATCGGTGTTCTTGACCACGGCGCGGCTGCGCAGCGTGCCGGTGGAGACATCGAGGCGGTTGTCGAGGAAATTGATGCTGCCTTCACGGGATGGTTTCGTCTCGCCGGCGAGCGTCACCTGCACCGGGTTCGCCGTATCGCGCGAACTCGGGCGGCGGCCTTCGAACCACAGCTTGCTGTATTTGATGAAGGTCGCCTCATCCATGTCGAAATAGATATAGATCGGGTCGAGCGTCACGATCGAGGTGAGCAGCGTCGACGTTCCGGTATCGCTGCCCTGCACGAGATTGCCAGGGCTGACAAGGTGGCGGCTGACGCGGCCGGTCAGCGGCGCCGTCACATGCGTGAATTCGATATTGAGCTTGGCGACTTTGAGCGCACCCTCGGCCTGTGTTTCGGCAGCGTGCGCAGCCTGCAAGGCCTGACGGCGCTGATCGACCACCTGCTCGGAGACGGCGCTGGTCTGCACCAGGCTCAAACCGCGATCGAGCTCCCGCTTTGCAAGCTCCACCTTGGCACGGGCATCGGAAAGCTGCCCCTCGGCCTGCGTGGCCACCGCCTCGAACGGACGTGGGTCGATGACGTAGAGCAGATCGCCCTGACGCACGATGGCGCCATCCTGGAATTCGACAGAGTTGACGAACCCGCCGACGCGCGGGCGGACCTGCACCTCCTCCATCGCCTCGAAGCGGCCGGTGAACTCGTCCCAATCGGTGACGGTGCGCTTGACCGGTTGGGCGACGGTTACCGGCGCCGGCGGGGGAGCGCTCGCTTGCGAGGCCGGCTGGCCGCAACCGGTGAGCACGAACGCCGCGGCGAGAAGGCCGACGATGGCGTAAGGCCGAGGCGAAACGAAATCGTGCGTTTTGACAAATTGCTCGCTTCCGTCCGGTCCAGTCATCCCAGGTCCTCGCATCAAAGCCGCGGAAAAAGCAGGGTACGCCTGTACCCGCGGGCGCCACAAGATGGGTGGCAATGATGAACTCTTCAAGACCAAAGCGCAGGCAATGCTCGGAGGAATGCCCTGGCCGGATGACGGGTTGACAGGGCTTGTTGGCCTCTCCCCGTAAGCCGGGAGAGCAAGCGGAGAGTGCGTTAGCGTCTTCGCACATGACGGGCGGAGCCGGCTCGGCTAGATTGCTCCTCATAAAACAAGACGAATTGTCCGGGGAGGACAGGCGTGCACCAGGGACGTGTCGTTTACGGCGCGATCGAGGAAGTCGTGTTCGGCCACCCCGCGGCCGAGGCCGTGGTCGCCCAGATGGACCGGCTGGGGACGCGCCGCGCCTTCCTGATGGTCTCGGGCACGCTCAACCGGCAGACCGACGAAATCGCCAAGATCAAACAAGCCCTGGGCACAAATTGCGCGGGCGTCTTCGATGCCATGCCGGCGCACACCCCGCGCGAGGCGGTGATCGCCGCCACCAATGCGGCGCGCGAAGCGGGCGCCGACCTGATCGTCACCGTGGGCGGCGGCTCGATCACCGACGGCGCCAAGGCGGTGCAGCTCTGCCTCGCCAACGGCATCGACGATGTCGACGGCATCGAGCGTATCCGCGTGCACAAGGGCGTCGCGCCCGAGATGACGGCGCCGACCGTGCGTCAGATCAGCGTGCCGACCACGATCGCCGGCGGCGAGTTCAGCTCGATCGCAGGCGTCACCGACCGCACCGCCCATGTGAAACAGATGCTACGGCATCCGCTCAGCGTTCCGCGCGCGACCATCCTCGATCCCGCCATCACCGTGCACACGCCGGAATGGCTATTCCTCTCGACCGGCATCCGCGCCATCGATCATTGCGTCGAGGCGATCTGCTCGCGCGAGACGCACCCCTATGCCGACGCGCAATCGGTGAAGGGCCTCGCCATGCTCGCCGACGCGCTGCCACGGGTGAAGGCTGACCCTGCTGACCTCGACGCGCGAATGGATGCGCAGATCGGCACCTGGCTGTCGATGGGCGCGCTCGCCGCTGGCGTGCCGATGGGCGCGAGCCACGGCATCGGTTACGTGCTGGGCGCAGCCTTCGACGTACCGCATAGCTACACCTCCTGCGTCATGCTGCCGGCCGTGATGCGCTGGAATGCGCGCGACAATGCCGAGCGCCAGATGATCGTCGCGGCCGCAATGGGCTTTCCCGGCCACGCGGCAGCCGATGTGCTCGATGCCTTCATCCGCTCGCTCGGCATGCCGCGCAGCCTCGCCGATGTGCGCGTCTCGCCGGAGCATTTCGACGCCATCGCGGACGCTGCGATGCGCACGAACTGGATCCCGCGCAACCCGCGCAAGATCGACAGCCCCGCTCAAGTGCGCGAAATCCTGCTTCTTGCCGCATGATCCAAAGCCGGAGGACTATGTACCCAGGTCAGCATGCCCGCCTGCGCCCACTCCAGCCCGCCTTCATCATGGCGACGACCGGCGAGGCCGTCACCTATCGCGAGCTCGATGCGCGCAGCAATCGGCTGGCGCACCTGTTCCGCAAGTATGGCCTGAAGCGGCTCGACCACTACTCGATCTTCATGGAGAACAATTCCCGCTACCTCGAAGCCTGCGGCGCGGGCGAGCGCTCCGGCCTCTACTACACCTGCATCAACTCGTTCCTGACGCCGGGCGAGTTCGCCTATCTCCTGGTCAACAGCCAGTCGAAAATCCTGATCACGTCGGTTGCGAAGCTCGATATCGCCCGCGAGGCGATCAAGGTCTGCCCCGACATCAAGCTGTGCATCGTCGCCGACGGCCCGGGCGAGAGCGAGCGCATCGTCGGCCTCACTGAGGTAACCGCCGACCTGCCGAAGACGCCGATCCCGGATGAATGGCTCGGCACCGCCATGCTGTATTCATCGGGCACGACGGGACGGCCAAAAGGGATTCTGCGGCCGCTTCCGGAGGAGCCGCCGAAACACAATCTGCCGTTGTTCGATTTCCTGACAAAGCTTTGGCACTACCGCGAGGGCATGATCTACCTGTCGCCGGCGCCGCTCTATCATTCGGCGCCGCAGGCCGCCGTGAACCTCACGATCCGCATGGGCGGCACCGCGATCATCATGGAGAATTTCGATCCCGAGCGTTACCTCCAGCTCGTCGAGCGGTGGGGTATCACTCACACCCAGTTGGTGCCGACGATGTTCTCGCGCATGCTCAAGCTGCCGGAGGAGGTGCGCACGCGCTACGACCTGTCGTCGCTCGAGATCGCGATCCATGCCGCCGCGCCCTGCCCCGCCCTGGTCAAGGACGACATGATCAAATGGTGGGGACCGATCATCCACGAGTACTACGGCGCGACCGAAGGCCTTGGCTTCACCGCCTGCGACAGCGCGGAATGGCTCGCCCATCGCGGCACCGTCGGCAAGGTCCTGCTCGGCGATCTCCACATTCTCGACGAAAACATGAAGCCATGCCCGACCGGCACGCCGGGTCAGGTCTGGTTCAAGACGGCCTCGCCATTCGAATATTTCAACGACCCGGAGAAGACCAGGGAAGCGCGCTCGGCCGACGGCAGCATGAGCACGGTCGGCGACGTCGGCTATGTCGACGAGGATCGTTTCCTTTATCTAACGGACCGCGCGACCTTCATGATCATCTCCGGCGGCGTGAACATTTATCCGCAGGAGTGCGAGAATCTGTTGATCACCCATCCGAAGGTTGCGGACGCCGCGGTGTTCGGCGTGCCCAATTCCGATCTCGGCGAAGAGGTGAAGGCGGTGGTGCAGCCGATGCCCGGGGCCGTGCCGGGCGAGGCGCTCGCCGAGGAGCTGATCGCGTTCTGCGGGGCGTCGCTGTCGCGGCAAAAGGTGCCGCGCTCGGTCGATTTCGAGAAGGAGTTGCCGCGGCTGCCGACGGGGAAGCTGTACAAGCGGCTGCTGCGGGACCGGTATTGGGGGAACAAGGCGTCAAGGATTGTGTGAAGGGCCGCTGTCGCCGGAGAAACTTCCCTCTCATCGTGAGAGACACCCCTGCGGCCTTCCGTCGTCCGAATTGCCGAGAGAGTAGCGGACCTTGACGGTTGCCTCACCGCGCACGCGCCGCTATCGTCGGGACAAACAGGCCGCAAAAGGCCGATGTCCAGGGAGGACGAGGATGCGGAGCGTACGGGCGCTCGCCGCGACGGCGGCGCTATCTTTGCTTGCGTTTTCGAGCGTTGCACTCGCCAGCGAGCCCAAGCAGGGCGGCATTTTGCGGATGTACCACCGCGACAGTCCCGGCAATGCCTCGATCCACGAAGGCGCGACCTACTCGCTCAACGTTCCCTTCATGCCGGTGTTCAACAACCTCGTCATCTACAAGCAGGACGTGGCGCAGAACAGCATGGACACCATCGTGCCCGAGCTCGCCGAGAGCTGGGCCTGGGTCAACGACAACAAGACGCTGACCTTCAAGCTACGCCAGGGCGTGAAGTGGCACGACGGCAAGCCGTTCACCTCGGCGGACGTCAAATGCACCTTCGACATGCTGATGGGCAAGTCGCAGCAGAAGTTCCGGCAGAACCCGCGCAAGAGCTGGTACGAACAGGTCAACGACGTCTCCACCAACGGCGATCTCGAGGTCTCCTTCAATCTGAAGCGGCCACAGCCTTCGCTGCTGGCGCTGCTCGCCTCGGGCTACACGCCGGTCTATCCCTGCCACGTCTCGCCCGGCGACATGCGCACGCACCCGATCGGCACCGGGCCGTTCAAGTTCGTCGAGTTCAAGGCCAATGAATCGATCAAGCTGACCCGCAATCCCGACTATTGGCGCAAGGGCCGGCCCTATCTCGACGGCATCGAGTTCACCATCATCCCGAACCGCTCCACCGCGATCCTCGCGTTCGTCGCCGGCAAGTTCGACATGACCTTCCCGACCGAGGTGAGCATCCCGCTGCTCAAGGACGTCAAATCGCAGGCGCCGAACGCGGTCTGCGTGGTCGAGCCCAACAATGTCGCCACCAACATCATCGTCAATTCGTCCGCGCCGCCGTTCGACAATATCGACATCCGTCGCGCCATGGCGCTGTCGCTCGACCGAAAGGCCTTCATCTCGATCTTGTTCGAGGGCCAGGGTGACATCGGCGGCACCCTGCTGCCGCCGCCGAATGGGCTGTGGGGGATGCCGAAGGAGATGCTCGAGACCATTCCGGGCTACGGCCCCGACATCAACGCCAACCGTGAGGAAGCGAAAAAGCTGATGCAGAAGGCCGGCTATGGGCCGGATAAGCATCTCGCCGTCAAGGTCTCGACCCGCAACATTCCGGTCTACCGCGATCCTGCGGTGATTCTGATCGATCAGCTCAAGAGTATCTATATCGACGGCGAGCTCGACGTGGTCGAGACCGCAAACTGGTTCCCGAAGATCGCGCGGAAGGATTACATGCTCGGGCTCAATTTGACCGGCAATGCCGTCGACGACCCCGACCAGTCCTTCTACGAGAACTATTCCTGCGGCTCCGAGCGCAACTACACCAATTACTGCAACAAGGAGATCGAAAAGCTGTTCGACGTGCAGTCCCAGGAGACCGACATTAACAAGCGCAAGAAGCTGGTGTGGGACATCGACAAGAAGCTGCAGGAGGACGTCGCCCGCCCGATCATCTTCCACGCACGTACCGGCAGCTGCTGGCAACCTTACGTCAAGGGCGTGACGGTGATGTCGAACAGCTCCTACAATGGCTATCGCTACGAGGACGTCTGGATGGACAAGTAGCGCGGGCGGCTGACGGGTTCGACGGGAGGCGATGCATGTTTGCCTATCTGGTGCGGCGCCTGTTGCTGATGCTCCTGACCCTGTTCGGGATCTCGATCGTCATCTTCTTCCTGCTGCGCATCGTCCCCGGGAATATCGTCGACATCCTGTTCGCCGCCGCGGGCTATGTGGACCCCGCCGACAAGGCCAATCTGGAGAAGGAGCTCGGCATCGACCAGCCGCTGGTGGTGCAATATTGGCACTGGATCAGCGGCTTCCTGCGCGGCGATTTTGGCTACTCCTACGTCTCCGAGAAGCCGGCGCTCCAGGAGATCCTGCCACGGATCCCGATCACCGCACGGCTCGCGGGCCTGGCGCTGTTGTTCTCGACCTCGATCGGCATCCCCCTTGGCGTGATCAGCGCGGTGAAGCAGGGAACGAGGCTCGACTACGCATTGCGTGTGGTGAGCCTCAGCGGATTGTCGCTGCCTTCGTTCTGGCTTGGCCTGCTCATCCTCACCGCCTCGGTGGCGATGTTCAACCAGATGCCGATCTTCAACCCGAATCCAGCGACTTGGCTGGAAGCGTTTGCGACCTATGCCGTGCCCGCCGCAGCCGTCGGCTTCCGCAGCGCGGCACTGACCATGCGCATCACGCGATCCTCGATGCTGGAGGTGCTGCGGCAGGACTATATCCGCACCGCGCGTGCCAAGGGCGCATCGGACGCCGCTGTGAACTATCAGCATGCGCTGAAGAATGCGATTCTGCCCGTCATCACCGTGATTGGCATCGAAGCGGCGTTCCTGATCGGCGGCCTCATCGTGACGGAGACGGTGTTCAACATCCCCGGCGTCGCGCGCTTCCTGGTCGAGGCGATTCGCTGGCGCGATTATCCGATCGTGCAGAACCTGGTGATGCTGATTGCCATCGTCGTGGTGAGCGCGAATTTCATCGTGGACATGCTGTACGCGGTGTTCGACCCGCGTATCCGGTACACGGATTAGGAGAACCTGTTGGCTGCGATCGACTATGACGTTGAACTGAGGCGCGCCGGGGCGCACGCGACCGTCGGCTGGCGGCGCGTGCTGTTTTTGGCGCAGCGGCATGTGCTGGGCGCGGCCGGGCTCGTCATCATGACCCTGTTCGTGTTCACCGCGATCTTCGCCGACTTCATCGCGCGTTACGATCCGCTGACGATCGATGCCGCTCGGGCACTGGCGCGTCCAAGCCTGGCACACTGGATGGGCACGGATTCCTTCGGCCGCGATGTCTTCAGCCGCATCATTCATGGCGCGCGGATCTCGCTCGCGGTCGGCATCGGCTCGACGGCGCTCGGCGGCAGCATCGGCGTGATCGTCGGCCTCACCTCCGGCTATCTCTCCGGCTGGGTCGATCTCGTGTTCCAGCGCGTCTCCGATGTCCTCCAGGCGCTGCCGCTGCTGGTGCTGGCCCTGATCATGACCGCGGCGCTTGGGCCGTCCTTGCCGAACGTCATCATTGCGATCGCCATTCCGCTGATCCCGACCGTCTCGCGCGTCATCCGCGCCAACACGCTGGCGCTGCGCGAGCTGCCATTCATCGAGGCCGCCAAGTCGATCGGCATGAGCGAGGTACGCATTGCGCTCCGTCACGTGCTGCCGAATACGCTGGCGCCGCTGATCGTGCTTGCGACGGCCCAGCTCGGCTCGACTATCCTCACGGAAGCCTCGCTCTCCTTCCTCGGCCTCGGCATTCCCGAGCCGTACCCGTCGTGGGGGCGCATGCTCTCTGAATCCGCCGCCGAATATGTCCGCACGGCGCCATGGCTGGTGATCTTCCCGGGCATCGCCATCAGCCTCGCGGTGTTCGGCGCCAATCTGTTCGGTGACGCCTTGCGCGACATCCTCGATCCCCGGCAGCGCGGCTGATGGCTGAGAACTCCGATCTCGTGATCGAGGTGAAGAACCTGAAGACGGTGTTCTTCACCAACTCCGGTCTGTTCAAGGCCGTCGATGATGTTTCCTTCACGGTGAAGCGCGGCGAGACGCTGGCGATCGTCGGCGAATCCGGCTGCGGCAAGAGCGTCACTGCACTATCGCTGATGCGGCTGGTGCCGGATCCACCCGGCCGCATCGTCGGCGGCTCCGTCACGCTCGAAGGCACCGACCTTCTGACGCTGGACGAAGCAGAGATGCGTGCCGTCAGGGGCAACCGCATCTCGATGATCTTCCAGGAGCCGATGACCTCGCTCAATCCGGTGATGCGGATCGGCGACCAGATCGTCGAGACCGTGCGGCTGCACCGGAACATGTCGAGCAAAGAGGCCCGGGGCATCGCAATCGAGATGCTGCGCCTGGTGCGCATCCCCGAGCCGGCTCGGCGCGCGCGGGAATATCCGCATCAGCTGTCCGGCGGCATGCGCCAGCGCGCCATGATCGCGATGGCGCTGGCGTGCCGGCCGGTGCTGCTGATCGCGGACGAGCCCACGACCGCGCTCGACGTCACCATCCAGGCGCAGATTCTGGCGCTGATCCTAGACCTTCAGAAAGAGCTCGGCACCGGGCTCGTGCTGATCACGCATGATCTCGGCGTCGTCGCGCAGACCGCGCAACGCGTCATCGTGATGTATGCGGGACGCAAGGTCGAGGAAGCGAGCGTCGAGGCGCTGTTCGCCGCGCCAAAGCACCCCTACACGCGCGGATTGATGGCATCGATCCCGGCGGTGCCGGCGCCCGGCGTTGCCGCGCCGGCACGGTTGAACGAAATTCCCGGCACCGTGCCGTCGCTGGTGGGGCTGCCCAAAGGTTGCGCGTTCGCGCCACGCTGCAAGCTCGCGATCAAGCGCTGCGAGGCCGAATATCCGCCGCTCATCGATTGGGGCGGCGGCCATCTCGCGGCCTGCTGGCGCGCAGCCGAAGTGGCGGAGGTGGCATGACCGACGCACTGCTCGAAGTCACCGAACTCAAGAAGCACTATCCGGTGCGCGCCGGCGTGTTGCGCCGACAAATCGGCACAGTGCATGCGGTCGACGGCGTCTCGTTTTCGGTTGGGGTCGGGGAGACGCTGGGCCTTGTCGGCGAATCCGGCTGCGGCAAGTCGACGGTGGCGCGCAGCGTGCTGCGGCTGGTCGAGCCGACCTCGGGCCAGATTCGCCTCGAAGGCGAGGACATCACGCATCTCTCCAAGTCCGCGCTGCGGCCACACCGTCGTTCGATGCAGATCGTATTCCAGGATCCTTTCGCCTCGCTCAACCCGCGCATGACTGCCGGAGACATCGTGGGCGAGCCGCTGTTCGTGCACGGGCTCGCGACCGGCAAAGCGCTGGAGGCACGTACCGCACAGCTGTTCGAGCAGGTTGGCTTGCGGCCCGACCAGATGCGCAACTTCCCGCATCAATTCTCCGGCGGCCAGCGCCAGCGCATCTGCATCGCCCGCGCGCTGGCGCTCGGGCCCCGCCTGATCGTCTGCGACGAGCCGGTCTCCGCGCTCGATGTCTCGATCCAGGCGCAGGTGATCAATCTCCTGATCGATCTGCAACGGCAGCACGGCTTCTCCTACCTCTTCATCGCGCATGACCTCGCCGTGGTCGCCCATATCAGTCACCGCGTCGCCGTGATGTATCTCGGCCGCATCGTCGAGATCGCGGACAAGGACGAGCTGTTCCGCAATCCGCGCCATCCCTACACGCAGGCCCTGCTCGCCTCGGTACCGGTCGCCAACCCGCTCGCCAAAAAGCTCGTGCCGCTGGTCGACGGCGACGTGCCAAGCCCGGTCAATCCGCCGCCGGGCTGTGCGTTTCACACCCGCTGCCGGTATGCGATGGAGCGATGCAGGACGGAACGACCGGCGTTGGTGGACGCGGGGGACGGGCACCAGGTGGCGTGCTTGCTCAATGGCGGAACGGGGCGGAGCCAGTAGCTCCGCTGTCGTCCCGGCCTTCGCCGGGGCGACGAGTTGAGCTTGCCGCCCTACTCAGCCCCGATCTCCGCCACGATCCGGCCCGTTGTCACCTGCTCGCCCTCGGCGACGTCGATCGCGGCGACGACGCCGTCGATGCCGGCCTTGTGGACATGCTCCATCTTCATCGCTTCCAGCGTCATCACCGGCTGGCCGGCAGTGACGCGGTCGCCCGGCTTGACCAGGACGGCAACGACGCGGCCGTTCATGGCAGCGCGAACCTTGCCGTCTCCGTTGCTTGCGGCCGCCTTCGGCGCGGCGAGGGTGAGATCGGTCGCCGCGAGCGGGATGCCGCGGCGCTGGAGGTGGAGCCGGTCGCCGTCGCGCAGGAATTTGGCACTGTCCATCACGCCGTCATGGCGGAAGCGAATCACGTCGAGATCGAGTTGGTCGATCTCGAACTTGTCTTGCCGGCCGTCCCTGGCAACAATGTAGCTGCCATCGCGCTCGCGCCAGACTTCTAGCTCAAGCGCCTGGCCTGCGATCTCGATTTTCGCCGGCAGCGGGAACGTTGCCGCGAGGCTCCGTCCGCGGCGCCACGACGGTGCCTGGGGGTTCGTGACGTAGAGCAGCAGGCCGGCCAAGGCCATGTCGAATGCGGCGTCCGCGCGCGGCGCCAGCAGCTCGTCGCGATGGGCACCAATGAACGCCGTGGTCGCCTCGCCTTTGGCGAAGCCGGGATGACGCAGGCATGACATCAGGAAAGTCTGATTGGTAGTCACACCAAATCCGGTCAGTTGCTCCAGGCCGACGATCAGCCGCCCCCTCGCCTCCTCGCGGGTCGCGCCATGGCCGATCACCTTCGCGATCATGGAATCGTAGAACGGCGGAATCTCGGAGCCCGATTGCAGCGCATGTTCGACGCGGATGCCATCCGGCACCTGCCAGCGCGCCATGCGCCCGGACTGCGGCATGAAATCCTGCGCGGCGTCCTCCGAGCACAGCCGCACCTCGATGGCGTGGCCTGTGAAGCGAATGTCCTGCTGCTTGAGCGGCAGCGACTCGCCGCGCGCGACGCGCAGCTGCAATTCGACGAGATCGAGCCCGGTGATGGCCTCGGTGACGGGATGCTCGACCTGGAGACGCGTATTCATCTCCATGAAGTAGAATCCGCCGCTCGCATCGAGCAGAAATTCGAGCGTGCCGGCGCCCTCGTAACGCAACGCCTTCACCGCGGCGACCGCGACCTCGCCCATCTTCGCACGCAGGTCGGGCGTGACTGCGGTCGACGGCGCCTCCTCGATTAGTTTCTGGTGCCGCCGCTGCACCGAGCAGTCGCGCTCGCCAAGATGGATGGCGTTGCCATGGCTGTCGCCGAACACCTGAATTTCGATGTGACGGGGATTCTGGATGGCGCGTTCGAGGATCACCGTGGGATCGCCAAACGCCGCCTTCGCCTCGGACCGCGCGCTACGCAGTGCCTCGGGGAACGAATTGGCATCCGCAACGAGCCGCATCCCGCGTCCACCGCCGCCGGCGACCGCCTTGATCATCACGGGAAAGCCGATCTCTCTCGCCTCCGCGAGCATGACTTCATCGCCCTGATCGGCGCCCTGATAGCCGGGCACGACGGGCACGCCGGCCTTTTTCATGATCTCCTTGGCACCGGCCTTGTTGCCCATTGTCTCGATCGCCTGCGGCGACGGGCCGATGAAGACGAGGCCGGCATCCTTGCAGGCTTGCGCAAACTCCTCGTTCTCGGCGAGGAAGCCATAGCCGGGATGAACGGCATCCGCGCCGCTGGCCTTTGCGGCCGCTATGATCGCGGCGATGTTGAGATAGGACTGCGCCGGCAGCGCTTCGCCGACTCGCACGGCCTGGTCGGCCTGTTGCACATGAAGCGCATCCCTATCCGCATCCGAATAGACCGCGACGACGCCGAGGCCGAGCTTCCGCGCGCTGCGCATCACCCGCAGTGCGATCTCGCCGCGATTGGCGATCAGGACCTTGAAGAACGGCCGGTGCTGCACTGATCCGTTCCTCATGGGCGGGCCACCGAGAATTGCATGCGCTGTGGGCTCCGCGCGTCACCTTCACGACAGATCGCGAGCACTTCGGACAGCACCGCGCGGGTGTCGCGCGGATCGATCACGCCGTCGTCGAGCACGCGCGCGCTGGTCGAGAACACGTCCATCTGGCCGTCGAACACGCCGACGATCTGCGCCTTCATGCCATCGAGCTTTTCTTTTTCGACCGGCTTGCCGCGACGCGCGGCTGCGGCTTCGGTGACGATCGCCATGGTCTCGGCGGCCTGCTCACCGCCCATCACGGCAGTCTTGGCGTTGGGCCAGGAGAAGCAGAAGCGCGGATGGAAGCCGCGCCCGCACATGCCGTAATTGCCGGCGCCGAACGAGGCGCCGCAATAGATGGTGATCTGCGGCACTGTCGCCGACGTCACCGCCTGGATCATCTTGGAGCCATGCTTGATCATGCCGGCTTCTTCGTAAGCTTTGCCGACCATGTAGCCGGTGGTGTTGTTCAGATAGAGCAGCGGCGTTCGGGTTTGGCAGCACGCCTGGATGAAATGCGTCGCCTTGTTGGCACCGGCCGGATCGAGCGGACCGTTGTTGGTGATGATGCCGATGGTCTGGCCCTCGATGCGGGCATGGCCGCAGACGGTGGCCGGGCCGTAGTTCGGCGCCATCTCGGTGAAGTCGGAATCATCGACGATACGTGCGATCACCTGCTTCATGTCCACGGAGCGCTTGTGGTCCATCGGCATAATGCCGAGCAGTTCGTCTTGATCGTAGCGCGGCGGCTTATATTCCGCGCTCGCCCTGCCCGGCCGTTCCCATTCCAGCGCCGCCATGATCTCGCGCGCGATGCGCAGGGCGTCGCGGTCATCCTCGGCGAGGTAGTCGCCAAGTCCCGACACCTGCGTGTGCATCTCGGCGCCGCCAAGCTCCTCTTCGGTCGCGATCTCGCCGGTGGCGGCCTTCAGCAGCGGCGGCCCGGCGAGGAAGGCGCGGGTGCGGCCACGGACCATGACGATGTAGTCGGACAGGCCGGTCTGATAGGCGCCGCCGGCGGTCGAGGAGCCATGGGTTACGGTCACGACGGGCAGGCCCGCTGCGGAGAGTCGCGCGAGATTGCGGAAGATGTTGCCGCCGCGGACAAAGTCTTCGACGCGGTAGCGCAGGAGATTGGCGCCGGCGCTTTCGACCAGCTGGACGTAAGGCAGCTTGTTCTCCAGCGCGAGCTCCTGCACGCGTATCGTCTTGTCGAGGCCGTAGGGCTGAAGCGCGCCGGCATCGATGCCGGAATCGTTGGCGCTGACCATGCAACGGATGCCCGAGACGAAACCGATGCCGGCGATGACGCCGCCGCCGGGGACGCTCTTGTCCGGATCAGATACGTCGAACATGTAGCCGGCGAGCGTGGACAGCTCGATGAAGGGCGCGCCGGGATCGAGCACCAGCGCGACGCGCTCGCGCGGCAACAGCTGGCCGCGCTTGTGGAAGCGGTCTTTCGCCGCGGCTGATGCCGCACGCGTGCGCTCTTCCAGCGCGCGCATGCGGTCGATCAGGCCAAGCATGCCGTCGCGGTTGGCGCGATAGGCGGCACTGCCGGGAGAAATCGTGTTTTCGAGAATGGACATAACTCAATCCTGCTCGTCATTGCGAGGAGCAAAGCGACGAAGCAATCCAGGCGCATCCATGGAAAGATTCTGGATTGCTTCGCTTCGCTCGCAATGACGGTTGAGGCGATAATTTACCTATTCGTCCCAAAAATCTTTCGCGCTTCCGCCGGGCTCGCGATCTCGCGGCCGGCACGGCGGGCGCAGGCGGCGATGGCGTCGATCAGCTGGCCGTTCGACGTTACCTTCTTGCCGTCGGCGAGATAGAAGGCATCTTCGAGACCGGTGCGCAGATGACCGCCGAGCTCCGCACAGCGCTGGTGCAGCGGCCAGATTTCTTCGCGGCCTATCGCGGTGACCTGAAATTGCGCCTCGGGACGCTTCAGCTTGATCAGGATCGGCAGCAGATCGGGATCCGACGGCATGCCGGAGGCGACGCCCATCACAAAGTTATACTCGAGCGGGCCCTTGTACATGCCGACCTGGCGGTACATGCCGACGCAGCGGACGATGCCGACGTCAAAACATTCGAATTCGGGGATGGTACCGACCGCGTTCATGACGTCGAGATAGTCCTTCACCTTCTCGACCGCATTGTCGAACATCATCGGCGGCCAGGCCCAGCTGTTGTCGGCCTTCACCTTCAGGTAATTTAGCGAGCCGGCATTGCAGGCCGCGATCTCCGGCCTGGTCTCGCGGATACAATCCAGCGCACCGTTGTAGTTCGGCCCGGAGACGCCGGAGGTGTGATTGATGATCACGCCAGGGCAGGCTTCGCGAATCGCCTGCTGGATCTCCTTGCTGACGCTGACCTCCCAGGACGGCAGATGCCCCTTGTCCGGCGCCTGCTGACGCAGATGGATGTGCATGATGGACGCGCCGGCATCGAACGCAGCCTTGGCCTCGCGCGCCATCTGCTCGGGCGTGACAGGCACGTTGTGCTGCTTCGGGTCGGTGAGCACGCCGTTCAGCGCGCAGGTGATGACGGCCTTGTCGCTCATGCCTTGAATGTCTCGCACGTTGATAATTCAACGTTTGCGATCATGTGATGGGCGGCAGGCGGCTTCTTGCGCGGAGAAGCTGGAAAAAGGCGATAAACCGTAGGGTGGGCAAAGGCGCTCTTGCGCCCTTCCCACCATCTCTCAATACCTCGCGAAGATGGTGGGCACGCTTTCGCTTTGCCCACCCTACGAGACGACGCTAGCTCGCCTCCGCCAGCCTCACGGTCTCGCTGCTGCGATAGATCGCGAGATCGCGCGAGCCGACGAAGATCGCGCGCGGCTTCAGGCCGTAGAAGCGGCGGATCGAGTGGCTGAAATGGGTGGAGTCGGGATAGCCGATGTCCTGCGCGAGATGGGCGAGGTTGAGGTCCTGGTTGGCGAAGTGCAGCAGGTGACGCGCCCGCTTCCAGGCGCGGAAGGAGCGGAACGAGATGCCGGTCTCTTCCTTGAACAGATGCAGGAAGCGCGAAGCGGAAAGTCCGGCCTCCGCCGCGCATGTGTCCGCCGTCACGGGTTCGCCCGTGAAGCGGCCGATACGGGCGACCGCACGCGTCACGCGGGGGTCGAGCACGCGGCGCGGCAGCGCCTCGCCAAAACACATCTGGTCGAATTCGGCGGTGGTGATGTCGCCGTAGCGACGCTGGCGCAGCAGCGTGTAGGCGGCGAGGATCTTGCGGGCATAGACGGCCCTGTCGGGTCCGGTGAGCCGCTCGGCCAGGACCTCGATCACGCCATCGGGCATGCTCTCCGGCTCCAGCGTCACGCTGATCGCGGTGCGGTAGTCGCTCGCAATGGAATGCCGCTGGTTCGGTAGGGTAACGAACAGCTCGCCGGTGGCGAGCGCATCATCGATCGTCAGATGCAGACTGCCCTTCACCGCGACATAGACATGGCAGCAGCCGGGCGTCCGCTTGCGGGGGCGGCCGAGCAGGCCGGCATAGAATACCCGCTCCGGCGTGATCAGCATCAAATGGTCGGATTCGCGACCGTTATCTTCCATTGGGATCCTCCTCGCGCGGCTCTTTGGCCGCTGCGGACGGAGGTCACCTTAGCGGAAATCTGGGCGCTGTCACGGCGGGATAGCGCTATCATGAAGCGCAAAACAGCGGCAGTCCCGACGACCCGGAACTCCCGGCAACATGGCCGTCCCGGCTTTCGCCAGAACGACAATCAGGCCCTCACCCTTGGCGCCACGTTCTGCTCGACGCCGGCCTGTTGCTCCGCAGCAACCGCGCGCTTGAAACCATCCCGTTGCTGCAAGCGTGCCCAATAGGCTGCGACATTTGGCCCAAAATCCTTGGCAAGCCCGATAGTATCGGCGAGGCGGAGCGCGTAACCGATCACGATGTCGGCGGCAGTGAAGCGGCCCGCGCACAAGGCCTCGGTATTTGCGGTGGCTGCCTCGACGGCGCGCAGGCGGCCCAAAAACCATTTGGCATAGTCGCCGGCGACCTGCGGATTGCGGCGCTCTTCCGGCTCGAGCTGGGTGTATCGGAGCACCAGCGTCTGCGGGAAGGTTAACGTGGCGTCGCTGAAATACATCCAGTTCACGAACGCGCCATAGGCGGGATCTTCGGGTCCGACCATCAGTGGCGTCGGTCCATGCTTGATGCCGAGATAGTGGCAGATGCCGGAGGACTCGGTCATTTTCGTCTCGCCGTCGACCATGAAGGGAATCGTGCCCAGCGGATTGAGCGCGAGATACTCCTTGGCGAAGACCCGCGGCGGGAACGGCAGCATCTTGAGCTCGTAGGGCAGCCCCATCTCCTCCAGCATCCAGAGCGGACGGAATGAGCGCGCGGCGTCGCAGTGATAGAGCGTGATCATCAGGAACTTCCTTTGCTGCCGGGCAGCGTCCCCATCATCTTGCACAGGACCATCAGCATGACCTCGTCGGCGCCGCCGCCGATCGATGTCAGACGGCTGTCGCGATAGGCACGGCTGACCGGCGTCTCGTTGGTAAAGCCCATTCCACCCCAATATTGCAAGCAGGCGTCGGTAAGCTCGCGGCCGAGTCGCCCGGCCTTCAGCTTGGCCATGGTCGCAAGTTTCGTGACATCCTCGCCCGCCACAAGCGCCTCTCCGGCACGGTAGATCAGCGCGCGCAACAGCTCGACCTCGGTCTGCATCTCCGCGAGCTTGAAATGAACGACCTGGTTGTCGAGGATCGACTTCCCAAAGGCCTTGCGATTGCGGGTGTATTCGATGGTCTCGTTGATAATGTATTCATGCGCCTTCAGGCAGGCGGCCGCACCCCAGAGCCGCTCCTCCTGGAACTGGATCATCTGGTAGGTAAAGCCCTTGCCCTCCTCGCCGATCCGGTTGCGCTTGGGCACGCGGACATTGTCGAAGAAGATCTGCGCGGTGTCGGAGGAACGCATGCCCATCTTGTCGAGCTTGCGCGCGACCGTGACGCCCTTGGTCTTCATGGGCACACAGATCAGCGATTTGTTGCGGTGAACGGACCCGTCGCCCGTATTGGCGAGCAGACAGATCCAGTCGGCCTGGGTGCCGTTGGTGATCCACATCTTGCCACCATCGATGACGTAATCGTCGCCGTCCCCGCGCGCATTGGTCTTGATCGAGGCCACGTCAGAACCCGCGCCGGGCTCCGAGACGCCAATGCAGGCCACATAGTCGCCAGAGATCGAGGGCGCCAGGAATTCGCGCCGCACTTCATCGGAGCCGAACCGCGCCAGCGCAGGAGTCGCCATGTCGGTCTGCACCCCGATCGCCATCGGCACGCCGCCGCAATTGATCGCGCCGAGTTCCTCCGCCATCATCAGCGCATAGGAATAGTCGAGGCCGGAGCCGCCGAATTCGACCGGCTTGTTCAGCCCGAGAAAGCCGAGCCTGCCCATCTTCCTGAACAGCTCGTGCGCCGGGAAGATGTCGGCCTTCTCCCATTCATCGACATGCGGATTGATCTCGTTGGCAATGAATTTTTGCAAGGAACGGCGGATCTCGTCGTGGTCGGCGGTGAACAGCATCTTGTTAGCCCAGTTCTTGGTATCTCTGAGGTGCTCGTCATGGCCGGGCTCGTCCCGGCCATGACGGAGAAAGAGGTCACAACCCCATCTGCCGCGACGCGAGATCCTTCATGATCTCCTCGGTGCCGCCGCCGATCGCGTTGACCTTGACCTCACGGTAGATGCGCTCGGCCTTGATGCCGCGCATGAAGCCGGCGCCGCCAAAAATCTGCACCGCTTCCGAGGCGCAGAACGCCATGGTCTGGGTCGCCTGGTTCTTCATCATGCAGATTTCGGCGACCGGGCTTTCGCCCTGCTCCAGCCGCCAGGCCAGCATCTCCAGCATCGCTTGCGATGCGGCGACCTTCTGCGCCATGTCGACGATCTTGTGGCGGATCACCTGGTGCTGCGCGAGCGGCTTGCCGAAGGTCTTGCGCTCCTTGGCGTAGGCAATGGCCTCGTCGAGGCAGACGCGCGCGAACGCGGTGCAGCCCGCCGCCATGCCCATGCGCTCGCTGTTGAAATTCCGCATGATGATCTTGAACCCCTGGCCTTCCTCGCCGATCAGGTTTTCCGCCGGTACGCGGCACTCGTCGAAATGCAGGGTCGCGGTGTCGGAGGCCCACCAGCCCATCTTCTTCAGCTTTGTCCGGGACAGGCCGGGCGTATCCCCCTCGATCAGGAGCAGGCTGACGCCGCCGGCGCCCTCGCCGCCGGTGCGCACCGCAACGGTCAGATAGTCGGCACGCATCCCGGATGTGATGAAGGTCTTCTCGCCGCTCACGACGTAGTGATCTCCGTCGCGCCGCGCCTTGGTGCGGAGGCCCGCGACATCAGAGCCGCCGCCCGGCTCGGTGATCGCGAGCGCGGAGATTTTCTCACCCGCGAGCACCTGAGGCAGCACGCGCGCCTTCACCTCGGGGCGCGCGGCCCGCGCGACCGGCGGCGAACCGATCGTATGGCTCATCAAGCTGGCGCTGACACCGCCGGCGCCAGCCCGCGCCAACTCCTGGCTGGCGACGATCCTCATGAACTGGTCGGCGGCGATCCCGCCATATTCCTC
>NZ_JADPJF010000151.1:180619-230191 GCF_023073295.1 Bradyrhizobium sp. 23
GGGAAACCGAGTCCCAAGAGCCCGATCTCGGCCGCCTTGCGATAGAGCGCGCGGGGGAATTCACCGGCCTCATCCCACTCGTGGGCGAAGGGCGCAATCTCCTTGTCGACGAAGCGGCGCATCACCTCGCGAAAGGCGTCATGCTCGGCGGTATAGAACGGGCTCATCATCGCACTCTCGCCTTGCTGGCGGATTCGTCTCGTCCACCATGGCCGGAACCTTGGCGGCTCACTTGCGCGGAGTGGCTGGCCGAGCCCCGCTCCAAGCAAGCTCGCTCTAGCAACTCAACGCAAGACGATTTTCATCGCTCGCGCGCCAACTCCGGATCAAAAAAAGGATGGTGCACAAACTCCGGCTGGCCCTTGGGCCATGCCGGGCATGGTGCATGGCAATAGGGACGCGGGCGGCACAAGTCCGCCGAGGGAGGAATTCTTGGCCGTTCGTTACTACGACTGGATCGCCCACCATGGCCGCCGCACACCGAACAAGATTGCGGTGATAGACCTCGCGAGCGAGCGCCGCTTTACCTATGCGCAGCTCGACGCGCGCATCTCGCGTCTCGCGTCATTTCTGCGCCATGCGCTGAAAGTCTCGCGCGGCGAGCGGGTCGCGGTGCTGGCGCTGAACACGACCGATACGCTGGAGGTGCAATTCGCCTGCGGGCGGTTAGGTGCGATCTTCGTGCCGCTGAACACCCGCCTCACCGTTCCCGAACTCCAGTTCATCACCGCAGATTGCGCGCCGAAGGTGATGATCCACGACACCGATCTCGCCGAAACGGCGCTGGCCGTGGCAAGGCTCTGCGGCATTGCGACGAGCCTGCTGCTTGGCCCCAGCGGGACTTATGAGGCCGGCATCGCCGCCGCAAAGCCACTCGAGAAAATCGAGGAGGTGACCCTCGATGACGTCTCGACCATCATGTACACCTCGGGCACAACGGGTCATCCCAAGGGCGCCACCATCACCCATGGCATGACCTTCTGGAATTGCGTCAATCTCGGCGGCCCCGCCTGCATCGGGCCGTCCTCGGTGCTGCTCACCGTGCTGCCGCTGTTCCACACCGGCGGCCTGAATTGCTACACCAATCCGGTGCTGCACGCCGGCGGCACCGTGATGATCATGCGCGCCTTCGATCCCGGCACGGCGCTCGGCCTGATCAACGATCCCGCACAGGGCATCAACGTGTTCTTCGGCGTGCCCGCGATCTACCAGTTCATGGCCCAGCATCCGGCGTTCGCGACCACCGACCTCGGCCGGTTGATCGTGGGAGGTGTCGGCGGCGCACCAATGCCGGTGCCGCTGCTCAAGGTGTGGGAGGCGCGTGGCGTCGCACTCCAGCAGGGCTACGGCATGACCGAGACCTCGCCGGCCGTGCTGGTGCTCGACCGCGAGGATGCGGCACGGAAAGCCGGCTCCGCCGGCAAGCCGGTGCTGCACACGGAAGTGCGCATCGTGCGTCCTGACGGCGGCGACGCCGATGTCGGCGAACTCGGCGAGCTCTGGGTCAAGGGACCGAACATTACGCCCGGCTACTGGAACAGGCCGGAGGCGAACAAGACGTCGTTCACCGATGGCTGGCTGCACACGGGCGACGCGACACGCGTCGATGAGGAAGGTTTTTATTACATCGTCGACCGCTGGAAGGACATGTACATTTCCGGTGGCGAGAACGTCTATCCGGCCGAGGTCGAGAACGTCCTGCACCAACTCGACGCTATCGCGGAAGCCGCCGTGATCGGCATTCCCGATCCGCAATGGGGCGAGGTTGGCCTCGCCATCGTCGCGGCCAAGCCCGGCCAGCGGTTGACCGAGACAGATGTCTTCGCGCACTGCGCGGCGAATCTCGCGCGCTTCAAATGTCCACGCCAGGTCCGCTTCGTCGATGCGTTACCCCGCAACGCCACCGGCAAGATCCACAAGCCGACCTTGCGCAAGGAATTCTCAGGCGCCTCGGAAGTCGACAAGAAAGCCGCCAACGCCTGATCAAAGCGCCCCTCTCGCGGGCACTTTTCTTTTTGACGTGCGTGTTCCAACCCAGAAAAGCCAAGGAATTTTCATGAACAAGAAACTCTCCCTGCTCGCCGCAGCAACGGCGCTGATGCTGCTGACAGCCCAAACCGCGTATGCGCAAAAGGCGTACGACACCGGCGTCACCGACACCGAGATCAAGATCGGCAATGTCGAGGCCTATTCCGGCCCGGCTTCCGCCTACGGCGTCATCGGCAAGACCGAGGAAGCCTATTTCAAGATGATCAACGATCAGGGCGGCATCAACGGCCGAAAGATCAATTGGATCTCCTACGACGACGGCTACTCGCCGCCTAAGACCGTTGAGCAGATCCGCAAGCTGATCGAGAGCGACGAGGTCTTCCTGGTGTTCAACGCGCTGGGCACGCCGACCCAGACCGCCGTGCAGAAGTATCACAATTCCAAGAAGGTGCCGCAGCTGTTCCTCGCCACAGGCGCCAGCAAGTGGAATGACCCGAAGAACTTTCCCTGGACGATGGGCTTCCAGCCCAGCTACCGCGTCGAGGCACAGATCTTCGCGAAGTATATTCTGAAGGAGAAGCCGGACGCGAAGGTCGCGATTTTTTATGCCAACGACGATTTCGGCAAGGACTACCTCGCCGGCATCAAGGACGTGTTCGGTGACAAGGCATCGAAACTGATCGTGGCCGAAGAGAGCTACGAGACGTCGGAACCCTCGATCGATGCTCATATCGTCAAGCTCAAGGGCACCGGCGCCGATGTCTTCGTGAACATCGCCACGCCGAAATTCGCGGCGCAGGCGATCAAGAAGATCGCGGAGCTGGAGTGGAAGCCGATGCATCTCATGACCGATGTCTCGGTGTCCATCGGCGCGGTGATGAAGCCTGCCGGCCTCGAGGCATCCGAAGGGGTGCTGTCGGCTGGTTATCTGAAGGATGCGTCGGATCCGCAGTGGAAGGATGATGAGGGCATGAAGAAGTTCATGGTCTTCGTCGACAAATACATACCCGGTGCAAATATTTCGGACGCCAATCTGGTTTACGCCTATGCCGCAGCCCAGACCATGGTGCAGGTGCTGAAGCAGGCGGGCGACAATCTGACCCGTGAGAATGTGATGAAGCAGGCAGCGAGCCTCAAGGACTTCGTGCCCGACACACTGATCCCGGGCATCAAGATCAACACCTCCGCCACGGACTTCGCGCCGATCGAGCAGCTCAAGATGTGGCGGTTCAAGAAGGGCCAGTGGGAACTGTTCGGCGATATCATCAGCGCCGAAACGGGCGGCTAGTTCGACTGAGAGCAACAGCCTGAATCGACCGAATAGCGGCCGAAGGGCCGCTATTCTTTTCCAGCAAGCGACGGCGCTGTTCCCGCGCTTTCAACCTCGATCATGTCGTCGCCGACGTCGATGCCCGCGATCGGCAGGCCGAGACGACGCGAATCGCCGACGCCCCTGAACATGGGGCATGCCCAGGCGAGGGTGGCGATGCCTGACGGCGGCAGATCGAGGCTCAGCCTGTAGCTGTCACAACCGGTCACGACCGCTTCGGGGCGGATGGCCGTGCCATCGACATAGAATCGCGTGTCTATCGTATCTAGCGGTGCGCGAAGTGCGGGGCTTCGAACGCGGACAATGGTGCGGCCCGGCTTCCCCTTGATGCGCACGGCTGCCTCTGGTTCGCTCCAGCGGAAAGTGTGACCGGCAGAGAACTCTTCGGCATGGAATCCGATCTGCGCGACAACGCGCTCACCAAGGAGCCCGTCAACAGGTCCCGCATCTCGTCCGAGACGGTGAATGCAATCGAGCCTCTGATGCCGGATCAGCGCGGCGATGTATCGCCGCATCCATCGCGCGATCGCATCGCTCGATCCGGCGGCCGTCACAGCGACCAGCACGGCCCGCGCGTGCCATGCCGCCAGCCGCGCGAAACCGCGCGCGCCGAGACCGCCGAGCAGCGCCGGCACGGCCCAACGCCATACCGCCAGCCATTTCTCGCCAGGCCCTCCCCCGCCGTCACCGAGGCTGGAGCGCAGGAGCGCGTTCAGTGCATTGCGGGCGAGCGACGCGCCGGCCTCGCTCCGCGAGCTCCACTCGACCGGAATGTCGAGCAGCTCGCTGCCGGCATCGTTGCGGGCCTCGCTCAGATAGCGAATCTCGCCTTGCACGAAGTCGAGCGTGAATTGCTTCAGCTCGCCGATCTCACCGACATAGTAGTGATGGAAGCGCGCCTCCTCGAGATAGCCGATGGAATGACCTCTCGCGTGATAGGCGGCGGCGAGCACCCATTCGGCGAAATGACCGAGCTCCTCGCGCAGGCCGCCGCATTCCCGGTAGACGTCGTGCCGCGTCACGAAACACTGATCCAGGACCTTGCGCCAGGGATGCTGCTTCATACCGAACTCGATGTCGGCCTGGTACATGGCGGCCTCTGCCACGGATAACCGGTTATGGCAGATCGGGATCGAACGGCAGGAAAAGCCGGCCCAATCGGGATGAGCATCGATCGCGCGAATGCAGAGTTCGATCACGTCGGGTTCGGGCCGGCAGTGCGATTCCGTGAAGAACAGATAGCTGCCGCGCGCCTTCGTCGCGCCGAATGCGCAGAGCCCGATGTCGTGTTCGGAATCGGTGAATTCGAGGCGAGCCCTGTTGCCGGCCAGCGCCTTCAACTGCTCGCGTGCCGTGAAATCCGGAGGCACGACCAGAATGATCTCGTAGAGCGATGTGTCGGCAGTTTGCGACGTCCAGCCGAGCCAGGACATCTCCCACTGCCCGCGGTGAGATTCGAGCGGGATAATGATTGAGAACAGCGGAGATTCGCCGTCGTAGAGTGCGGACGCGTCCTGCATGTCCCCTTATAGACGCATGCTCGTCATTCCGGATAATTTCTTGCGGGCTATACCGACAGAAACAGCGCGAACGATTCTTCCACCGTTCGGCGCAGAAGCTTTTGGTACAATTCGTGGTTAGCATCGCCGGGCGCGACCCGACCCAGCGAGGGCTTCGCGAAGTTTCGGAGCGGCACATAAGCGATCGGCGCTGCGATCGGCGTCAGCTGCGAGCCGGGACCGGCGCGGAGCGTCGAGATGATCCCGTACATCTCGCCGGCGACCGTCGGCCGCGACACAGTGATCACGCGATGCTGGCCGTGCTTGATGATGACGAGATAGATGAAGCCGGACTGATGCGGCACGGCGACCTCGCCGGTGTGTTCGTAGGCGGCATCGGTCCGCTCGCCCTCGCGGAACACCAGTGAAGAGACCTTCGGCTCCCAGACGATCTCGGTGCGGTAGGCGAAGATCGCGTCCTTGTCGCCGAACGACGGTCGCAGCGTGATGTAGACGTCCTCGAGCCACGTCACCGCGCGATGGGCATAGGAGCCGAGGCTGTCGGGCGCGACATCGTTTGCGGCCGGAGGCGTCACTACGGCGGCGCTTCTGCGCAGGGAGACGCCCAGCGCCTGCTCCAGCCGCACCGTGGTCGCCAGCGTGAACGGCCGTCGGCCGCCGAGCACCTTCTCCAGCGTCGACAGGCTGAGCTTGGCCTGCTCGGCCAGCGCCTGCCGGGAGATCCGGCGCCTGGCGAGCTCCTCGCGAATGGTCTCCGCGATCTCGCGGCTCTGCTCGTCCGACAGCTGCTTGTCGGTGAATTTGTCCTGCGTCTGCATCGTGGCCCTGCTCCAGGACGACATCCTAGCAGGACGGACAAACCAGCACAAAACCGCACTTCGCCATCTCGGAGGCGGCCGGCCGGGCCGGCCGTGGCGGAACATTGCCGATCATTCTGCTCGCGAAATCGGGCCGTCCCGGCGGATGCTCGGGGCCAGCAAACATGCTCGGGAGCAGGCCAAATGGATACTTTTGACACGACGGACAGCAACGAACACCCTTGGCTGGGCAGACTGATCGTGGTCGGACTGTTCCTTCTGGCGCAGGGCATCGCGGTGATGCTGGTCGCCTTCGTGGCCCTGCTGGTGAGCTTCGAGCCGGGCTGGTCGGCGACGACGGAGCAGGCCAAGCCTGCTCCAGCCCGGCGATGCCAAATCCGGTTCTCTCCTCCTCAAGGAGGATGGCGCCTACACGGAAGCGATCCGCCTCGGCATCGACGTCGACATCACGGTGTCGGGCCCGACACTGCGAGCACGAGTCACCCAAATCTTTCGCAACCCGACGAAGGACTGGGTCGAGGCGACCTATGTCTATCCGCTCCCCGCGGACGGCGCCGTCGATTCGCTGAAGATGGTGGTCGGCAACCGCGTCATCGTCGGGGACATCAAGGAGCGGCAACAGGCGCGCATGATCTACGAAGAGGCGCGCCGCGCCGGCCAGAAGGCCGCGCTCACCGAGCAGGAGCGGCCGAACATCTTCACCAACTCGGTCGCCAATATCGGCCCTGGCGAAACCGTGCTGGTGCAGATCGAATATCAGGAGCCGGTGCATCAATCCGGCAACGAATATTCGCTGCGCCTGCCGCTGGTGGTCGGGCCGCGCTACAATCCGGCGCCGATCGTCCAGAGCGTCGATTTCCGCAACGATGGCTCCGGCTGGGGCGCGACCAACTCGGACCCGGTGCCGGACCGCGACCGCATCTCGCCGCCCGTGCTGGATCCCGCCAGGAATGCACCGGTCAATCCGACCAGCATCACGGTGCGTCTGAACGCCGGCTTTGCGCTCGGCGAGGTCACGAGCCCCCATCATAACGTCAAGGTCGCGAGCCCGGACAATACGATGCGAATCGTCTCGCTTGCCGACGGTGCCGTGGCTGCCGACCGCGATTTCGAACTGACCTGGAAGCCAGCGGCCGTGAAGGCGCCGTCGGTCGGCTTATTTCGCGAGCGCGTCGGCGACGCCGATTATTTGCTTGCCTTTGTCACCCCGCCCGCCGCCGAGCAGGCGACGCAGAAGCCGCGGCCGCGCGAGGTGATATTCGTGATCGACAATTCCGGCTCGATGGGCGGCACGTCGATCGTTCAGGCCAAGGCGAGCCTCACCTACGCGCTCTCCCGTCTCCAGCCGACCGACCGTTTCAACGTCATCCGTTTCGACGATACCATGGACGTGCTGTTTCCGGTCTCCGTCGCGGCGGATGCCGAGCGTGTCGGTGAAGCCACCTCGTTCGTCAGCGCGCTGCAGGCGCGTGGCGGCACCGAGATGGTGCCGGCGATGCGGGCCGCGCTGACCGACAAGCTTGGCGACGCCGGCATGGTTCGCCAGGTCGTATTCCTGACCGACGGTGCGATCGGCAACGAGCAGCAATTGTTCGAAACGATCACGGCGATGCGCGGCCGCTCGCGCGTGTTCATGGTCGGCATCGGGTCGGCGCCCAACACCTATCTGATGACGCGCGCCGCCGAGCTCGGCCGCGGTGCCTTCACCCATATCGGCTCCGTCGAGCAGGTCGAGGAGCGCATGCGCGGCCTGTTTGCCAAGCTCGAGAACCCGGCCGTGACCGGGCTGAGCGTAAAGTTCTCCGAAGCGAAGGCCGACGTCACACCGACGATCATTCCCGACGTCTATCGCGACGAGCCGCTGGTGCTGGCGGCAAAGCTCGACACGCTTGCGGGCTCGGTCGAAATCAAGGGCCGCGTCGGTGACCGCCCATGGTCGGTGACGCTGCCGCTGCAAAATACGGCCGAAGGCAACGGCCTGTCGAAGCTTTGGGCCAAGCGCAAGATCGCCGATGCCGAAGTGGCGCGCACCCTGCGCGAAATGACGCCCGAAGACTCGGACAAGGCAATCCTGGCACTGGCGCTCGACCATCAGATCGTCACGCGGCTCACCAGCCTCGTCGCGGTCGACAAGACGCCGAGCCGTCCCGAAGGCGAGCCGCTCAAGCCCAGCGAATTGCCGATCAACCTGCCGGCCGGTTGGGATTTCGCGAAGGTCTTTGGCGAACGACAGCAGGTCCCAGCGCAGCTCCGCGAGCGTCACGCCGATGCACGCAACCAGCCGGCCACGAGGCGACCGACGCCCGCTGCACCGGATGCGATCCGCCTGCCCAAGACCGCGACCTCGGCCGAGCTGAAAATGACCGCAGGCCTGATCTTGGTCGTGCTCGCCCTGATCCTGTTCGTGTTCAAGCGGCGTCAGTCCTTGCTCACTGACGCCGCTTGAGAGAGGAGCCCCCCGAACTCCTCTGTTAGCGCGCGCGGCTGCCCGTCCCACACACCAACGGCCGCGCGCGCCTTTTTGAACTCGCCCTCTCACCTTCGTCATTGCAAGCGAAGCATCCAGAAACTCATCCACGGAGACAGTCTGGATTGCTTCGTCGCTTCGCTCCCCGCAATGACGGGAATTAGTACAATGCCGCGCATCATCTCTCCCCTCGCTCTCGCCCTGATCGGCATCATCCTGTTCGGCGACGGCGCCTACATCCATGCCAAAGCATGGCTCGCGCAGGTGCTGCTGGAGCGCGCATTCGACCAGAGCGTTGCGACCGGCGAGGTGGTCAGGCCATGGTCATGGGCCGATACTTGGCCGGTTGCGCGAATCGAGGTGAGGCGGATCGGCGCCCGCGCGATCGTACTGGAAGGCGCGAGCGGCCAGGCGCTCGCTTTCGGGCCCGGCCATATCCGCCAAACGGCTGACGCGGGCGAGCGGGGCGTTGCCGTATATGCAGCGCACCGCGACACTCATTTCCGTTTCCTGCGGAATGTCGCCATTGGTGACCTGATCGACGTCACACGCAGTGATGGCAAGCACTTTCGTTTTCGCGCGGATTCCTCCGCTGTGGTTCGCTTCGATGCCTCGGGGATCGATCCTGCGGCACGGGCAGCCGAACTCGTGCTCGCGACCTGCTGGCCGTTCAACGCCGTCGCGTCCGGCCCCGAGCGCTACATCCTGCATGCTACCCTGATCGGCACTGATGAATAGCGGTTCGCAATCGATCCGCACCCCCCTCTTGAATCCGCCCGACCTGTAGGGACAATGCCGCTCGATGGAACCCCTGAACCGGCGCCGTCGACCGCAGACCCATCAGAATGGCCTATTGAGCATTTCCGCTGTAATTTGCGAGAAGACGGTGATGGATGAGGAGTTCAGGCAGCGTCTCGAACAGCTGGAAAGCCGCGTCGCGCTCCTGGAGAGGAACCAGGATCTTATCGCCGCCGGGCAAAGACGCTCCTCGCTTCGGAGCCTCTGGCGCCGCCCGCCGATGTGGACCTTCGAGCAATATCCGCCGCGCCTGCTCAACCTGACGGCTTTCCCGCGAGCTCCTGCGATCCATCCGGGCGCGCCCAGAATCGCGATGGTCACTCCGAGCTACAACCATGCGCAATATCTCGGCGCCACGATCGACAGCATCGTCAGCCAGAACTATCCGGACCTGTATTATCACGTGCAGGACGGCGCCTCGATCGACGGCACGCTCGATCTCCTGAAGAGGCGCGGCGATAGCCTGAGCTGGAGCAGCGAACCGGACAAGGGGCAATCCAGCGCCATCAATCTCGGCTTCGTCGGCGCCGAGAGCGAGATCATGGCCTATCTCAACAGCGACGACGTGCTGCTGCCCGGGACACTTGCGTATGTCGCAAATTACTTCATCGCACATCCGCGTGTCGACGTCGTCTACGGCCATCGCGTCTTCATCGATCGCGAGGGACTCGAGGTCGGCCGCGCCGTGCTGCCGCCTCATGACGGCAAGGCGTTGCGATATGCCGACTACATTCCGCAAGAGACGATGTTCTGGCGCAAGCGCGTATGGGACAGGATCGGGCCGATCGACGAGAGCTTACACTACGCGATGGACTGGGACTTCATCCTGCGGGCGCAAGCCGCAGGATTCAAATTTGCACGCTTGCCGCGATTTCTCGCCTGCTTCCGAATCCATGACGCACAAAAGACGGCATCGACCTATGCGGTCGGCGTCAGGGAGATGGGCATCCTGCGGCGACGCATTCTCGGCTTCGAACCGACACAGATGCAGATCCGGCGCGCCATCGCTCCTTATCTGGCGAAGCAGCTGGCCTATCACTACGCCTACAAGCTCGGCATCCTGCGATACTGAACCACGGCGCGAGCAGTGATCCCAAAATGTCGATCACCAGGGCTTGGCGCGCGCTCATTCCACCGCACGGCATACCCGCCCACGTGGTTGCCAGTCCGAAGAACTCGCCATAGAACAGAGTGACGCACCGCCAACAAGAACAACAGGTGAGGTCACACCATGGAAGCTCGCGTATCTGCCGCCTCAGCTTCATCGCGCCCATGGTCTCCGCCGCCCGATGCCAGCGACATCGTCAAGGGCATCCACGCCATGCTGCATCCGCGCAACATCGTGCTGGTGGGCGCGACCGACAAGCCCGGCAACTATGCCGAGCGCATCTGGAACAATTTGGTCAAATACGGCTACGAGGGCGGGCTCTATCCCGTCAATTCCAAGCGCGACACCATCTGGGGTGTCCCCTGCTACAAGGACTTTGCAAGCCTCCCGGAGAAGCCCGACCACGTGCTGGTGCTGGTGCCGGCGCGCTTTGCCGTGCAGGTGATCCGCGATGCCGCCGCGGCCGGCGCGCGCTCGGCCACCATCGTCACCTCGGGCTTCAGCGAGTTGCAGGACGAGGAAAGCCAGAAGCTCGCCGCCGAACTGCAAGCGGCCGTGCGCGAGACGGGATTGGCGGTCACCGGCCCGAACTGCCTCGGCAATTTGAGCGCGGGCGAAAAGCTCTTCACCAATATCGACGACCGTATCGTCACCATGGAACAGGGCGCGGTGGCGATTGCCGGGCAATCCGGCGCCATCGTCATGGCGATCCGCCAGGCCCTGGAAGATCGCGGCGTCGGGGTCGGCTACATGGTGACGACCGGCAACGAGGCAGGGCTCGAGACGCCGGACCTGATGCGCTATTTCGCCGAGGATCCTAGCATCAAGGTGATCGTGGTCTACCTCGAAGGCGTGCGCAACACCAAGGCATTCCGGGACGCCTGCAAGGCGGCGCGCGCCGCGAGCAAACCGGTGATCGCGCTCAAGCTCGGAGCGTCCGAGGGCGGCCGCGCGGCGGCGATGGCACATACCGGCGCGCTCGCGGGCTCGATCGAGACCTTCGACGCCATTGCAACGCGCGAAGGGGTCATCAGGGTCGGCGGGCTCGACGAGCTGATCGAGACCACCGAATGTTTCGTCCACGCCGCAGTGCCCAGGGGCGACCGGCTCGCCGCAGTGACGCTATCCGGCGGCAAGCGCGGCATGCTGATCGACGCCTTCGATGCAGAAGGCCTGAATTTTGCACCACTCAGCTCGCATGTCGGCTCGGAGCTGGCAAAGATGCTCGGGCCGGGCTCGATCGTCGGCAACCCGCTCGACGCCGGCTTTGCCGCGGTGGTCGATCCCTCCGTCTACATGAAATCGATCGGGCTGATGATCGACGACCCCGATATCGACATCGTCATCATCGATGCCGAGCTGCCGAAAGCGCCGCACGAGCTGCGCGAGCGCAATCTGCGCATCGTCGACGAGATGGCGAGCCGGGCCGGCAAGCCGGTGATCTATATCAGCGCGATGTCGATCGGCTTCACGGAGTTCACCAAGACCTTGCGCAAGTCGCTGCCGCATCTCGCGGTCATGCAGGGCATGGATCGCGCGGTGACTGCGATCAAGTCGCTGCTCGACTACGCCAAGCTGCGCAAGGAAGTGCCTGATATCGTCTCCAGCTCGAAGCCTGCAGCGCGCGCCGTGCTTGAGAAGGCGCTGAAATCGGCAATTGGCGCCGCGCTCGACGAGGTCGCCTCCAAGAAGCTGCTGAAGGCCTATGGCATCCCGATCTCGAAGGAGGCAATCGCACAGACGGCAGCCGAGGCCGTGAAGATCGCCAAGCAGATCGGCTTCCCCGTCGTGGCCAAAGTCGTCAGCGCCGAGATCCTGCACAAATCAGATATCGGCGGCGTGGTGCTGAATCTCAACAACCCGGCCGCGGTGAAGAAGGCGTTCGCCGACATCACCGCGCGGCTGAGCAAGCTGAAGGGCAAGCCGAAGCTCGACGGCATCCTGATCGCGCAACAGGTGAAGGCAGATCTGGAACTGGTGGTCGGCGCCTCCCTCGATGCCGAGATGGGCCCGGTCGTGCTGTTCGGCACTGGCGGCATCGACATCGAGCTGATGAAGGACGTCGCGCTCGCCGGCGCGCCGCTGGACGAGGCTGAGGCTCGACTCCTGATCGGCCGCACCAAGGCCGGTATCAAGATGCGCGGCTATCGGGGCAAACCGGCCTTGCACGAGGCCTCCGCGGTGAAGGCGCTGGTCGGCCTGTCCAACCTGATCGCGGATGCTGGCGACCGGATCGCCTCGATCGACGTCAATCCGTTCCTGATCAATGCCAAAACAGGCGTCGCCGTCGATGCCCTGATCGTGCTGAACAATGCTGCGGCCAAGAACACCGCCGGGCATTGATGTCGCTGAGGGCGGTTTAGCGCAGCGTAATCCGCCAATCCTTGCGACAAAACGCGAGAGGAAGTGGCGGGTTACGCTTCCCTAACTCGCCCATCCTATTATTGCGGCCACGCCATCATCCTTCCAACTTCCCCGCTTTGGCCGTAAAATCATCCCGCATGGCACGCGCGAGCAATCTGGTGATCGGAACGGCGACGCTGGCGGTGATCGCCGTGGCGTTCGGCGGCGTGCTCGGCGTGCAGAAATGGCGCACCCTCCAGAGCCGCAGCCAGTTGCGCGTGGTATTCGAGGGGGGCTCCGCCAGCGGATTGCGCCGCGGCGGACCGGTCAATTTCGATGGCGTCCCCGCCGGCCAAATCCTGTCGATCAAGCTGGACAATCCGCGCAAGGTCGTGGCCCTGGTGATGCTCGACAATACCGCGCCGATACGCAAGGACACCGTCGCGGGCATCGAGTTCCAGGGCCTCACCGGCGTCGCCGCGGTCTCGCTGATCGGCGGCGCGCCCTCGGCGCCGCCAGTGCCGCTGGACTCGGACGGCGTCCCCGTGCTGACCGCCGATCTCAGCGATGCCGAATCGATCGTCGACACCCTGCATAGCGTCGACCGTACGATCGTCAGCAACGCCCCGGCGATCAAGGAAGGCCTGCGCACGTTCGAGAACTACACCGCCGATCTCCGGAGCAAGGGCGGCGAAATCGATTCCGTCATGGCCAGGGTCGACAGCGCCTTCGCGGGCTTCGACAAGGCGGTCACAAAGATCGAAGGCGTGGTGCCCGGCTTTGCCGACGGCAAGGCGGATGAGCTGTTCGAAAAGATCCAGGGATTGCACGAACTCGCCGACACCATGAAAAAGAAATCGGCGAACTTCCTCGATGACATCCGTCGCTCGCTGCTCGACGTCAGCGAAGCCGCCAACAAGATGAGCGGGACACCCACGCCGGCCGCCGCTCCGCGACCGCCCCGGAAGCCGGCGCAGCAGAAACGGTAGCGCCTACCACGCGTAGCGGACGACGCCCTTGCCGGCGTAAGAGCGGGTGACGTTCGAGAACTCGCCCTCGAAAGTCGCCGACGCAGACCAGCCGTTCATCCAGCTCATCTGCACCGCCGCTGTGGTCAGCGCGGAATCGTGTGCTTGGGCGGCGCCGTTCACCACGAACGCCGATCCCGGCAACGTTTGGAAGACCGCACCGATGGTGCGATCCGGATTGTAGTCATGCGCCCAGGCGACGCGGCCGCGCAAGGTTATCAGGCCGCCGGCTGCGGCAAAGGACTTGTCCGCGCGCAGGCCGAGTTCGGTGCGGGTGCTGGTCACGTCCTTGGCGGCATAATTCAGCGCGAAGACGTTGCTGCCGACCACAGCGAACTCCGAATAGCTCGGAAGGCTGAACACGGTGGCCTGGAGCGCCGCATAGGGGGTGAGGCCGATCCACTGCCAGGCATAGCGATAGCCGCCCTCGACACGGCCCGAGAGCGCGTTGGCGTTGAACTGCGCACGCAATTGATCCACGCCGGCGGCGGTGACGATGCGATTGGTCGTGACGTCCTGCCAGCCATAGGCCAGCGCGGCCGTGACATAGGCCGGTCCTGCGTTGTGACGCACGAAGGCGCCGGCCTGGAACAAATCCGAGCGGCCCCAGCCGAGCCCGGTGACATTGAAGCCGGTGCCGCCGCCGGCGAGCGCAAAACCTACGATCGTCGACGGCGAGAAGCGATAATCCAGACCAACCGCCGTGCCGTACACGCTGCTGGTGGCGTTGTTCGAGCCAAGCGCCGCATTGCCGTCAGTGGCCTGCGAGCCGCCATAGCCGGCGGCCCAGACGTCCCAGCGCTGCTCGAATGTCAGCGGCGGTGCCTTGCGGTAGATCGAAGCAAGGGCTTCGTTCGCGTTCTTGCGGGTCGCGGCATAGGCAGTCGCGTTCGTCTCGTCGGCATAGGGCGTCGCGCCCGGTGCGCCGCCGCGTCCCGCGCTGAAGACGTCGGTCAACAAGCCGATAAATTGGTTCATCGCATTGAACGTCGTCTGCTGCGATCCCGTCCCTGATTCGCCGGAGGCTTGCGTCAGTCCCGTCGGCGAGAGATTCGCCAGCACCACGGGAAGGCTGCCGGTGTTGTCGAAGTAGTGCGTCAGAATGTTGGCGACATTCTGCTGGTTGATATTGAGGCCGCCGCCATAGCCCAGCGCGAGATCCAGGAAGACGTTGTTGGGGTCGTAGCTCAGGGTCGCATGCAGGTTCGATGACAAACCCGCGACGACCGGATTGAAGCTGTCGGGCAGCGTGCCCGCGTTCAGGATCGTGTAGTGCTTCGCGATCGAGCCGGTCGGTACGACGACGACCGTGGCGCCGGCGAGCGTCGCCGTTCCCGTGACGACCGCGACGCCGTTGCTGGTGCCCGAGACCTGCACCATGTAGTGCGACGCCGACGTAAACGAGAGATCACCGGACACGTTGAGCGTCCCGGTGGGACTGCCCGGTGCTAGCGTACCGCCGTTGACGGAGATGGAGCTTCCGACCGTGCCGACGCCACCGAACGTGCCGCCGGCCGCGACACTCACATTGCCATTGATGGTGCCGGCCAGCGTGAGCGTGCCGCCCAGCACGTTCCAGTCCTGATTACCCGTGCCGGTCACCGTCCAGGTCGAATTGTCGACCTTGTTGAAGGTCGAGAAGCCGTCATACTGAAGAAGGGGACCGATCAGGTCGAGGTTGAACGTATCCTTGCCGATGCCTCCGAGCTGGAACGTGTCGACGCCAGTGCCGAGCACCAGGCCGTTGATGATGCTGCCGGGTCCTAGCGTCAGCGTGTTGGGGCCGCAGACACAAAACTCGATTGCAGCGATTCCGGCCGCAGCGTTGATGGTCCCGGAGTTGAAGACGTTGGCCCCGCCGCTCACGCTGATGCCGACGCCGCCAGCACCGACGGTGATGGTTCCGGTATTGACAACGTGGTTTGTCGTTGTGAACGAGCTCACGTCGATGCCGAAGCCGGAATCGCCGACCGTGATCGTACCTCTGTTGATGATGGTGTTGGAATCACCGAGAGCTACGATGCCCTCGGCGAAATCGGCCCCTGTGATCCGTCCATTGTTGCTGATCGTGGAGGACAGGCCCGTAAACGCGATGCCCGCACCGCCCAGACCCACGCTGATCGTCCCGTTTTGGTTGATCGCGACCCGATTGCCCTGCACCGCAATGCCGGCGGACGTGCCATCGCCCGACTTGATCGAGCCACTATTGGTGACCTTGGCGTCATCACCGAACAAGGCGATGCCGGCACCAAAGTCGCCGGCCGTGATTGCGCCGAAATTGCTGACGATTTGAAAACTACCCTGCATAAAGATGCCAGCGGCACCCTGCCCGACCGAAATCGTGCCGGTGGCGGTGTTGGTGACCGTGTTGTTATCCATGGTCGCAACGATGCCGCCGGAGAAGCCGGAGGAATCGCCGACCTTGATCGCGCCTGCATTGGTCACGGTCGTGCCACCGAACGAAGCGAAAATCCCGATTGAATCATCGAGTCCGGTGATCGTGCCCGTCGCGGCGTTGGTGATCGTGTTGCTCTGGACCGCGAAGATGCCCGCGCCCGACGCGCCGATGGACAGCGCACCGCTGTTGCTAACGCTATTGTTGTTTCCTACCGAGATCGCGCTGCCGTGGTCGCCGGTGGTGACGGTCCCGGCATTGATGATGATGTTGTGATCGAGCGCGGAGATACCGAGGCCGTTATCAAGCACCGTGATGGCGCCGTTGTTGGTCACGGTGTTCGAATTGCCGCCATTGATGCCGGTGAGGCCCGAGCCCGCCGCCACCGTGCCGTTGTTAGTGATGACGTTGGTGTCATTGACGTTGATCGCCGCCGTGCCGTTATCGTTGACGCTGGCGCCAGTCAGCACATTTACGGTCAGATTGGTGACGCCGCCGCTTGCCGCAAAGCCGTCGGCATCGGTGCCGCTACAGGTGACGGTCTGCCCGCTTGCCGCCGGGTCGGGCGCGCAGTCCGCCTGCGCAGGTGTCGCCGATAGGCCGAGGCTGAGAACGACCGCCACGACAGACGAAGCGACCGCGGCAAGGCGCAGCCCAATCCGACCAGCCTTCGGCGGCCCAAATTCCACTTTGATGCCCTCAGTCCAGCGCTCCCCAGCGGCGCCGCCGGCAAACTAGGCCGCCGGGCCCCTCCGTGGAACTACGGAATCGGCGGAATCGCTGGGGGACAGCAAAACCGGACTGATTCAGCGGACCATGTTGCACCAGAGGCACGCTTTTCCGGCGCAGCCTGGTCGATCCACGACGTTTGCGTGTGCGGTTCGGTCGCAGTATTGACCGTCGTTCACATCAATGACTGATCATCTGGGGCGGCGCCGCGTCCCAACGGGAGCGAGCGGCACGCCTTCACACACACTGATTTGGGCAACGGCTTAGTAATTGGTGGGCGCCGCTTCATTCGGGATGCCGTCGATCGGGCATTCGGCGGTACCGGGCGTCGCGCGCGTCATCGCCTCGACCATGTCCCGGGTGCCTTCGGGATCGGCGATCCAGTTCTTGTAGAAATCATAGGGGCAGACGGCGAGGCCGCGCGGGCTTTCGCCGGAATTGATCATGCCGGTGTAGCCGCGGTGGACCAGCTTGTAGAGATGGTTCTGCGACTGGCCGTTGCGGCGCGCATCGCGGATCAGATGCTTCGACAGCTGGGCATATTGGATGCCGTAGTCCTCCTCGCCGCACTCGCCGAGGGTGCGGCCGTCGAAACCGATGATCGCGGAGTGACCGAAGTAAGAATAGACGCCGTCGAAGCCGGCAGCGTTGGCGACCGCGACATAGACATTGTTGGCCCATGCCATCGCTTTTGAAATCAGGATCTGCTGCTCCTTGGCCGGATACATGTAGCCCTGGCAGCGCACGATCAGCTCGGCCCCCTTCATGGCGCAGTCGCGCCAGATCTCCGGGAAGTTGCCGTCGTCGCAGATGATCAGGCTGACCTTCATCCCTTTCGGGCCGTCGGAGACATAGGTGCAATTGCCGGGATACCAGCCCTCGATCGGCACCCACGGCATGATCTTGCGGTACTTCTGCACGATGTCACCCTTGTCGTTCATCAGGATCAGGGTGTTGTAGGGCGCCTTGTGCGGATGCTCCTCGTGGCGCTCGCCGGTGAGCGAGAACACGCCCCACACCTTGGCCTTGCGGCAGGCCTCCGCAAAAATCGCGGTCTCTTCACCGGGCACCGCGCAAGCGGTCTCATACATCTCCTTGGAGTCGTACATGATGCCCTGGGTGGAGTATTCCGGGAAAATCACCAGGTCCATGCCGGGAAGGCCGGTCTTCATGCCCACCACCATGTCGGCGATCTTGCGGGCGCTGTCGAGCACCTCGGCCTTGGTGTGCAGGCGCGGCATCTTATAGTTGACCACCGCGACGCCGACGGTGTCGTTGCTGCTGGAGATGTCACCGTGAAGCATTTGAATTGCTCCTCTACTCTGTTTGAGATTGCCGCGTGAATCAGTGACTGATCATCCAGGGCCGCGCGGTGGGAAAACCCTTGGCACCGCTCCTGGTCTTGGTCACCAGCCGCGCCGGCTTGTTCTTATCCGGCGCGTTCTTTGACGAATTCTTGCCCGTGGAGCAGCAGCCGCAACCGGGGCCATGCGAGGCCTTGTATTGCGCCAGCGTCTGCGGCGCGTGCGTGCTGCGCTCGTTGGCGGCGTGAGCCTTGCGCGTCTCCGACGGCATGCAGAAGAAGTTCGGGGCGGTCAGAATCACGCGGGGCGCCATGATTTCACATTGCGGACAGGCTTGCGGATCGTCGCATTCGGCCATCGGGCGCATATCCTTGAACGGACCGCAATCGTCACAGAGATATTCATAGACCGGCATCGCATCATCCCTACGCTGTTGTCTGTGAGAGAACTGTCGCGGCGGATGCGGGGCGGCAGATACGCCGTCTCGCATCCGGTCGCGCAGGGATTACTTGTCCGGCGATATCGGCATCTGGATATCGCCCTTGATGTGCTTGATCGGACCTGCCGAGGACGGCATCACGTCGAAGTCGAAGATTTCCGTCGGCAGCCATAATGTGGCACAGGCATTGGGCACGTCGACGACGCCGGAGATGTGCCCCTGAACCGGTGCCGTACCAAGGATCGAATAGGCCTGGGCGCCGGAGTAGCCGAACTTCTTCAGATATTCGATCGCATTCAGGCAGGCCTGGCGGTAGGCGATGGTGACGTCGAGATAGTGCTGCTTGCCGGCCTCGTCGACCGAGATGCCTTCGAAGATCAGATAGTCCTTGTAGTTCGGTGTGATCGGCGACGGCTTGAAGATCGGATTCTTGACGCCGTACTTCGCCATGCCGTCCTTGATCACCTCGACCTTCAGATGCAGCCAGCCGGCCATCTCGATCGCACCGCAGAAGGTGATCTCGCCGTCGCCCTGACTGAAGTGGAGATCGCCCATCGAGAGACCGGCGCCGGGCACGTAGACCGGGAAGTAGATCTTCGAGCCGCGCGAAAGGTCCTTGATGTCGCAATTGCCGCCATGCTCCCGCGGCGGCACGGTGCGCGCGCCTTCGGCTCCGATCTTGTCCTTGACCTCGCCCTTGGCGCGGCCGCCATGAGCGGTCGGCGCGAACGGCGGATTGGCGAGGCCGGGCACACGGGTCGGATTGGTTGCGATCAGCTCGGCCTCGCGCTTGTTCCAGGTGTCCAGCATCTTCGGATCGGGGAGACAGCCGATCAGGCCGGGATGGATCAGGCCGGCGAAGTTGACGCCCGGAATATGCCGCGACGAGGTGTAGAGACCCTTGATGTCCCAGATCGACTTCTGCGCCAGCGGGAAATGATCCGTAAGAAATCCGCCGCCGTTCTGCTTGGAGAAGAAGCCGTTGAAGCCCCACATGCTCTCCTTCATCGGGCCAACGTCGAGCAGGTCGACGACGAGGAGGTCACCGGGCTCGGCGCCCTTGACGCCGATCGGGCCGGAGAGGAAGTGCACGATCGACAGATCGATGTCGCGCACGTCGTCGGCGGAATCGTTGTTCTTGATGAAACCGCCGGTCCAGTCATAAGTCTCGATGATGAAGTCGTCGCCGGGATTGACCCAGGCCACGATCGGAATGTCGGGGTGCCAGCGGTTATGCACCATGTCATTTTCATAGGCCGACTTGGTGAGATCGACCTTGATCAGTGTCTCTGGCATCGAGAGGCTCCCCTTTTACACGGTTGGTTAGACGGACAGATATTTCGAGACCTGTGCGGCATCGACGGCGCCGCGCGGATCATCACGGACGATCTCGCCGTTCTCGATCACCAGCACACGGTCGGCGATATCGAGCGCGAAGCTCAGGACCTGCTCGGACACGACGATTGAAAGCCCCTTCTCGTCGCGGATGTGCTTGAGCGTGCGCGCCATCTCCTTGATGATCGACGGCTGGATACCTTCGGTCGGCTCGTCGAGCAGCAGCACTTTTGGCTTGGTCGCCAGCGCACGAGCGATCGCGAGTTGTTGCTGCTGGCCGCCGGAGAGATTGCCGCCACGGCGGTCCTTCATCTCCAGCAGCACCGGAAACAGTTCGTAGATGTCACCGGGCACTTCGGTTCCGCCGGAGACCACGAGGCCGGTCTCGATGTTCTCCTTCACCGTCATGGTAGAAAAGATCATGCGGCCTTGCGGCACATAGGCGAGCCCCTTGGCCACCCGCTCGTAGCTCGGCAGGCTGCCGAGCTCGGCGCCGTCCATGGTCACCGAGCCACTCTTGGCCGGCAGGATCCCCATCAGCGATTTCATCAGCGTGGTCTTGCCCATGCCGTTGCGACCCATGATCGCCACGATCTCGTTGGGCGCGACTTTGACGTTGAGCCCGTGCAGCACCTCGCTCTGGCCGTAGGCGACGTGAAGATCAGAAATAGCCAGCATCGTCGCGCTCCTTAGTGACCGAGATAAACTTCGACGACCTTGGGATCGTTCTTCACCTTTTCCATGGTGCCTTCCGAGAGGATCTGGCCCTGGTGAAGCACGGTGACCTTGTGCGCGATGTCCTCGACGAACTTCATGTCGTGCTCGATCACGAGCACCGAGCGGTTTTTGATGATGCGGTTGAGCAGCTCGGCGGTCTTGGTGCGTTCGGACACGCTCATGCCGGCGACGGGCTCGTCCAGCATGAGCAGGTCAGGATCCTGAATCAGCAGCATGCCGATCTCGAGCCATTGCTTCTGGCCATGACTGAGCTCGGAGGCATAGGTGTTGAGCTTGTCCTTGAGGAAGATCATCTCGGCAACCTCTCCGACGCGTGACCTCACCAGCTGGTCACGCTGGAACGTGAGTGAGCCGAATACGGTGCGGCCGCGCGGAAACGAGATCTCGAGATTCTCGAACACGGTGAGGTCTTCGAACACCGACGGCGTCTGGAACTTGCGGCCGACGCCGGCCTTGACGATCTCGTTCTCCTTCAGCTTGGTCAGCTCGGTCCCGCGAAACTGGATCGAGCCTTCGGTCGCCTTGGTCTTGCCGCAGATCAGGTCAAGCACCGTGGTCTTGCCGGCCCCATTGGGGCCGATGATGACGCGGATCTCGTTCTCCTCGACGTAAAACGAGAGATCGTTGACGGCCTTGAAGCCGTCGAAGGAAACCGTCAGCCCGGAGACCGCGAGCAGGAATTCCTTGGGCTGATGACCGACGAGCATGATCTATCTCCTCACTGCCAGCGTGGCATCGGCATCGCGATGACCGACGAGCATGACCTATCTCCTCACTGCCAGCATGGCATCGGCATCGTGATGACCGACGAGCATGATGGTCTCCTCACTCTGCTGGTGCGCCGTCGGCAACCGAATTGTCGCTCCAGCCCGGCTTCTTGCGCGAGGCGAAAAGGCGGTCGACGCGCGGCTGCACATAGTCGGCCCAGAGCCCCGACAGGCCGTTCGGGAAAGCGAGCACGACCGCGATGAACAGCGCGCCGAGACCAAACAGCCAGAGTTGCGGAAAGGATTCCGACAGGCTGGTCTTGGCGAAGTTCACCAGAATGGCCCCCCATATCGCGCCAAAGATCGACATCCGTCCGCCGACCGCGGTGTAGATCACCATCTCGATCGACGGCACGATGCCGACAAAGGACGGCGACATGAAACCGACATTGAGCGCGAACATGGCCCCGCCGATCGCGGCGAAAACCGCGGCCATACAGAACGCAAAGATCTTGAAGTTGGCGACGCTGTAGCCGGAGAAGCGGACGCGGTCCTCCTGTTCGCGCATAGCCACCAGGATGCGGCCGAGCTTGGTCAGGCGGATGAACTGCGCGATGCCGATGCAGGCGAACAGCAGCACCACTTCGACGAAGTACAAGATGACCTTGGCGTGGTCGGGCCGGATGTCCCATCCCTTGAGGGTGCGCAGGTCGGTCATGCCGTTGATGCCGCCGGTGTAGCCCTGCTGGCCCACGATCAGGATGGTGAGGATGGCCGCCACCGCCTGGGTGATGATGGCAAAGTAGGTGCCGCCCACGCGCCGCTTGAACATCGCAGTGCCGATGATCAGCGCGAAGATGCCGGGGACCAAGATGATGGCGAGGATGGTGAAGGCGAGACTGTGAAACGGCTGCCAGAACAGTGGCAGTGACGTGATCTGATTCCAGTCCATGAAGTCCGGGATGCCTGGCGTCGACTGGATTTTGGTATTTTCGACGCTGGAGGCCTCCAGCTTGAGGAACATCGCCATGCAATAGCCGCCGAGGCCGAAGAACACGCCCTGCCCCAGACTGAGAATGCCGCCGTAGCCCCAGCACAGCACGAGACCGAGCGCGACGAAGGCGTAGGTCAGATACTTCGCGACGAGGTTGAGACGGAACACATCCAGCGAGAGCGGCAGGATCACGAACAGCACGGCGGCCAGCACGAGGAAGCCCATGAGCTCGGATCGATTGAAGAAGCGTGAGTTGATGACCATGACTTGCCTGCTTCTTGTTATTTGCGGACCTTGAGGGCGAAGAGACCCTGCGGCCGCAGCATCAGGATTCCGACAACGGCAAGCAGCGTCAGCACCTTAGCCATCGAGCCCGACAGGAAGAACTCGAGGGTGGATTGGGTCTGCGAGATTGAGAAGGCCGATGCGATGGTGCCGAGCAGGCTTGCCGCGCCGCCGAACACGACCACCAGGAACGTATCGACGATGTAGAGCTGTCCGGAGGTCGGCCCGGTCGAGCCGATCATGGTGAAGGCGCTCCCAGCGACACCGGCAATGCCGCAGCCGAGGCCGAAAGTGTAGCGATCCACCTTTTCGGTGTTGATGCCGACGGCACCGGCCATGATGCGGTTCTGCACGACGGCGCGCACCTGTCGACCCCAGCGCGATTTGTACATCACGTAGGCGACGCCGACAGTGATCAGGACGGTGAGGCACATCACGAAGACGCCGTTGATCGGCACTTCGATGCTGTCGGTCACGTGCAGCGAGCCGAGCATCCATTGCGGCAGCTCGACGCCGACCTCGCGCGCGCCGAACACGGAGCGATAGGCCTGTTGCAGGATCAGGCTGAGGCCCCAAGTCGCGAGCAGCGTGTCGAGCGGGCGCTTGTAGAGATGCCGTATCAGCACCCATTCCACCAGCATCCCCAACGCACCGGATGCGACAAAGGCCAGGATCATCGCGAGGAAGAAATAGCCGCTGAACAGGCTCGGCAAATAGGATTGGAAGAAGCTCGAGGTCATCCAGGTGACGTAGGCCCCAAGGATCATGAACTCGCCATGGGCCATGTTGATGACGCCCATCTGGCCGAAGATGATCGCAAGACCCAGCGCCATCAGGACGTAGACGGAGAACAGGATCAGTCCTGCAAAGCCCTGCATGACGAAGATGGAGCCAAGGTCACCAAGCGAGTAGTCGCCGAACATCGATGTCCTCCGTCGGGAAAGGGTCCCGCGTCGCGAGCAGGTTCGCGACGCGGGGGTCTTGGGCGTGGATTTGCGGTCCACGCCAGGGAGAGGTTTTGCCTGAGAGGGAAACGGCGACGAACGCCGTGACTAACTGATAGATCTCGTCTTACTGGTAGCCCTTGGGGAACGGATCCGGCTCGACCAGATCGGCGGTCTCGTAGATCAGTTCGAACTGGCCATCGAGCTTGGCGCGTCCCACCCGGGTCTTCGACCAGAGGTGATGATTTTCGTGGATGCGCACATAGCCTTCCGGAGCGCCCTTGAACTCGATGCCCGGCGACGCCGCGGCGATCTTGTCGATGTCGAAGGAGCCCGCCTTCTCCACCGTCAACTTCCACAACCACGGTCCGAGATAGGCAGCCTGGGTGACGTCTCCGATCACGGTCTTCTCGCCCCACATCTTCTTGAACGCAGGAACGAAGGTCTTGTTGTTCGGATTGTCGAGCGACTGGAAGTACTTCATGCAGGCATAGGCGCCCGCGATGTTCTCGCCGCCAATGCCGTCGATCTCGTCTTCGGTCACCGAGATCGTGAGCAGCGCCTGCTTGGAGAGGTCGATGCCGGCCGCCTTGAGCTGCTTGTAGAACGCGACGTTCGAGCCGCCGACGACGTCGGTGAAGATCACGTCGGGCTTGGTCAGCTTGATCTTGTTGATGACCGAATTGAACTGCGTATTGCCGAGCGGATAATACTCTTCGCCGACCACCTTGCCCTTCAGCACGTTCTCGACATGCTTGCGCGCAATCTTGTTCGAGGTGCGCGGCCAGATGTAGTCGGAGCCGATGAAGAAGAACGACTTGGCGCCCTTCTCCTTGGCGATCCAGTTCAGGCCGGCGAGGATCTGCTGAGTGGCTTCCTGACCTGTGTAGATCACGTTCTTGGACTGCTCGAGACCTTCGTAGAAGGTCGGGTAATAGAGCATGCCGTTGTACTGCTCCATGACGGGCAGCACGGCCTTGCGGGACGCCGAGGTCCAGCAGCCCATGATCGCCGCGACCTTGTCGTTGACCAGCAGCTTCTTGGCCTTCTCGGCAAAGGTCGGCCAGTCGCTGGCGCCGTCTTCCTGGATGAACTTGATCTTGCGACCGAGCACGCCGCCCATGGCATTGATCTGCTCGATGGCAAGCTTTTCGGCTTCGATCGAGCCGGTCTCGGAGATGGCCATGGTGCCGGTCGCCGAATGCAGGATGCCGACCGTCACCTCGGTGTCGGTGACCGCGAGACCCGTGGTGTTGACTGCCGAGGTCGCTGGGGCCTGCGCAAAAGATGCTCGCGGTAGCATGGTGATGGCCGGCACGGCCGCCATTCCCATCAATAATTTGCGCCGGAGCGGCGATAACAGGCCCTTGTTCGCTTCGTCTGACATGAGCACCCCACTGTTGTTCGAGGACACGCGATTGGTGCCGTGAGGATGGCTCGAATTTGTGCACTGCAAGCATACGCAAGATCGCGTATACTGCACCGCAAAATGACGACGTAGGCTTTTGGTACGGATTTTGCGAGGGGGTCCGGCGCGTTCGGGAGTAGGAGTGGGGGCTGAAGTGGCAGGGCGGCAGCGAATAGATCGCGTCAGGCGCCAGTACAACCAATGGGTCGCCAACCAGACGCTGGAAGACTACGCGCTGCGCTTCACCGCCAAGAGCGCGCGCCGGTGGTCCGCTGCCCGCGTCGCCAACACTGCCCTGGGCGCCATCTCCTTTCTCGCGCTTGAGGCGATCGGCGGCACCATCACCCTGAATTACGGGGTTACCAACGCCACCGCCGCGATCCTCGTCGTCTCCATCATCATCTTCTGCTGCGGCGTCCCGATTGCCTATTATGCCGCCAAATGCGGCATCGACATTGACCTGCTCACCCGCGGCGCCGGCTTCGGTTATATCGGCTCGACCGTCACGTCGCTGATCTACGCCTCCTTCACCTTCATCTTCTTCGCGATCGAAGCGGTGATCCTGGCCACGGCGCTCGAGATGTGCTTCGGCATTCCGCGCCCGATCGGCTATCTCATCAGCGCCGTCGCGATCATCCCGCTTGTCACCTACGGCATCACGCTGATCAGCCGCTTCCAGCTCTGGACGCAGCCGATCTGGATCATCCTGCACATCCTGCCCTTCGCGGCGATCGCCTGGGCCAACCCTTACTCGTTCACGGAATGGCGCAAATTCGCCGGCGAGCACGGCGACCCCAGCGGACATTTCGATCTACTGCTGTTCGGCGTAGCATCCTCCGTGGTGTTTTCGCTGGTGGCTCAGATCGGCGAGCAGGTCGACTTCCTCAGGTTTCTGCCGCGCGACCGCCGCACCTCGCGAACGTCGTGGTGGGCCGCCCTGCTGATCGCGGGGCCCGGCTGGATCATCTTCGGCGCGCTGAAATTGCTGCTGGGCTCGTTTCTCGCCTTCTTCGCGCTGAGCCACGGCCTCTCCAGCGAGCTGGCGGCCGAGCCTGCGCACATGTATCTCGAGGCGTTTCGCTACGTGTTGTCGCAGCCGGACATGGCTCTGGCACTCACCGGCGCGTTCGTGATCCTGTCGCAGCTCAAGATCAACGTCACCAACGCCTATGCAGGCTCGATCGCCTGGTCGAACTTCTTCTCGCGTCTCACTCATAGCCATCCGGGCCGGGTCGTCTGGCTGGTGTTCAACGTGATGGTGGCCTTGCTGCTGATGGAGATCGGCGTCTACAAGGCGCTGGAGCAGACGCTCGCGCTCTACTCCAATGTCGCGATCGCCTGGGTCGGTGCGCTGGTCTCTGATCTCGTGGTCAACAAGCCCCTCGGCCTGCGCCCGCCGCAGATGGAGTTCAAGCGCGCCCATCTCTACGACATCAACCCGGTCGGCGTCGGCGCGATGACGATCGCGACCATCGTCTCGATCGCGGCATTCTACGGCCTGTTCGGCTCGACCATGAAAGCGCTCGCGGCCTTCGTCGCGCTGACGGTCGCCTTCGTCACCGCGCCCGTCATCGCCTGGCTCACCGACGGAAAATATTACATCGCGCGCAAGCCGAAGAGGAGTTGGGCCAACATCGAATCGATCCAGTGCTGCATCTGCGAGCACCATTTCGAGCCGGAGGACATGACCTCCTGTCCTGCCTATGCCGGCCCGATCTGCTCGCTATGCTGCTCGCTCGATGCGCGCTGCCACGATTTGTGCAAACCGCATGCGCGCGCGCAGGTGCAGTTCGCCGACGCACTCGCCAGGATCTTGCCGCAGGCGATCTATCAGCGGATCAACTCGCAGTTCGGCCACTACATCGGTGTGTTCGTGGTCTCCGCGGGCCTCGTCGCGCTGGTGCTGGGGCTGATTTACCTCCAGAGCTCGGTCAGCGTGCCTGGCGAGAACATGCTCGTCTCCAACGTGCTCTGGAAGGTGTTCTTCTCGCTCAGCATCATCATCGGCGTGGTGGCCTGGCTGTTCGTGCTGGCGCAGCAGAGCCGACGGGCCGCCGAGGCCGAGACCCGACGCCAGACCACGCTGCTGATTCAGGAGATCGACGCCCACAAGCGCACCGATGCCGAGCTCCAGCGCGCCAAGGAAATCGCAGAATCCGCCAACCTCGCCAAGAGCCGCTACGTGGTGGGCCTGAGCCACGAGCTGCGCTCGCCGCTGAATGCGATCAGCGGCTATGCCCAACTCCTGGAGCAGGACACCACGCTCAACACCAAGCCGCGCGACCAGGTCCGCGTCGTCCGCCGCAGCGCCGATCACCTCTCCGGCCTGATCGACGGCATTCTGGACATCTCCAAGATCGAGGCGGGGCGGCTGTACCTGTCGCGCGACGAGGTGCGCCTGACCGAATTCCTCGACCAGCTCGTCGGCATGTTCCGCCTTCAGGCCGCGGCCAAGAGCATCGACTTCGTGTTCAGGCGGCCGGCGCATTTGCCGGTCGTGGTCTATGCCGACGAGAAGCGGCTGCGCCAGGTGCTGATCAATCTGCTGTCCAACGCGATCAAATTCACCCAGGTCGGCAGTGTGCAGTTCGTGGTGCACTATCGCAGCCCGGTCGCGGAGTTCGAGGTGATCGACACCGGCCCCGGCATCCAGGGCGACGATCTCGAACGCATCTTCGCACCTTTCGAACGTGGCGCGCTCGGTGTCTCGCAGCCGCAGACCGGCACGGGGCTGGGCCTCACCATCAGCCGGTTGCTCGCCGGCGTCATGGGCGGCGACATCAAGGTCTTGAGCACGGTCGGCAGCGGCAGCACGTTCAAGGTCAAGATGCTGCTATCCGAAGTCACCAATCCGCAGCGCATTGCGCCGGTGGAGGCCCCGATCTCGGGCTATCACGGCGCGCGCAAGACCATCCTCATCACCGACGACGATCCCGTGCATCGCGACCTCCTGCGCGAGGTGTTGACCCCACTCGGCTTCATCCTGCTCAGCGCGCCCGACGGGCCTGGCTGCCTGGCGCTAGCCCAGCACTGCCGGCCTGATCTGTTCCTGCTCGATATCTCCATGCCTGGCATGGACGGCTGGACGGTGGCGGAGACGCTGCGCGCCAGCGGCCACCATCAGGCGCGCATCCTGATGGTGTCTGCCAGCGCGCTCGAGGCGCACGGCACACCGCTGGCACAGCCTTTCCACGACGGCTACCTGATGAAGCCGATCGATATTCCCAGGCTTTTGGAAAGTATCCGCCAGCTTCTCAAGGTCGAATGGCAATACGGCTCGGAGGAGATCGCGGTGCCGCTGTGGCGGCCGGAGAGCGGCTCGCGGCCGCCTGTACGACACATCGAGGCTCTGATCGGGCTCGGTCAGATCGGCTACGTCAAGGCTATCCAGTTGAAGCTGGACGAGATCGGCAGTGAGCACCCTGAACATGCCGACTTCGTCGCGGAAATGCGGTCGCTGATCGACCGCTTCGATCTCGGCCAGTACATGGCCACATTGAAGACGTTGCATGCGTATGAGCACTGAGTCGAAAAAGCGCGACGTCGCGCTCGTTGTTGACGACTCCCCGGAGACGCTGCGGCTGCTCACCGACGCGCTCGACAGCGCCGGGATGACGGTGATGGTGGCGCTCGATGGCGCGGCCGCGATGCGTATCGTCGACCAAATCACGCCTGACATCGTGCTGCTCGACGCTGTGATGCCGGGCATGGACGGGTTCGAGACCTGCCGCCGCCTCAAGCGCGATGCGGGCCTTGCCAATGTCCCGGTGATATTCATGACGGGGCTCGCCGAGACCGAGCACATCGTGCGCGGGCTGGAGGCCGGCGGCGTCGACTACGTGACCAAGCCGATCGTGATCGAGGAGATGCTGGCGCGGATCCGCGTTCATCTCGGCAATGCGCGGCTGACGCAAAGCGCACGCGCCGCGCTCGATGTCTCCGGCCGATTCCTGTTCGCGGTCAACCGCCAGGGCAAATTGTTGTGGGCGACCCCGCAGGCGCAGAAGCTGCTGGCGGACCACCACGGCGCGCAGGCCGACGACGATTTCGTCCTGCCGGTATCATTGCTGCAATGGCTGGAGCAGGCGAAGGGCAAGGGCAGCTCGAAGTCTCAGGCGGCTTCCTTGCCCGACAATCCTCAGCTCCGGCTGTACTACATGGGCGAGACCGCACCGAACGAGTTCCTGCTGCGGCTCTCCAGGGAATCCGGCACCGCGCCGCCACCCGAGTTCACCAGCGAGCTCGGCCTCACTACCCGCGAAGGCGAGGTGCTGGCCTGGCTCAGCAAGGGCAAAACCAACCGCGACATCGCGCAGATTTTGGGCTTGAGCCCGCGCACGGTCGACAAGCATCTCGAGCAGATCTACTCCAAGCTTGGAGTCGAGAACCGGACCGCGGCTGCGGCGATTGCAACGAATGCGACAAGAAGGAATTCGTAGTCTTGCTCCGAGTGAGTTGGGATGTGACTCAGCACACCGTGTCGTCCCGGCGAAGGCCGGGACCCATAACCCCAGGGAGTGATTTGGCGAAGACTAGTCGTTCGGACTAGCACCGTCCGCAATCGATAGGCCTCGCTGTATGGGTCCCGGCCCCCGTGCGCAATTGCGCACTAGGCCGGGACGACGTTGCAATGCTTGGTTAGCGCCTAGTCCTCACCCGTACACAAACTCCCCGCCATCCAGATTCGTCTTCGGGATCTCGTCCTTTTCGGTCCAGTAATCCTGGCTGTGCTGCCATTCCGGCTTGTCGCCGCGCTTGGGCAGCAGGTCCATGTTGCGCATCATGTAGCCGGGATTGAAGTTTTCCGGATCGATCCAGGGCAGGATCGGCATGTTGTGGTCTTCGGCGCGTAACTTGACCTCGACCTTCTTCTTGCCTTTGGCCTTCATGTGACCGAGCAGGCGGCAGACGAAGTCAGCGACGAGATCGACGCGCAGCGTCCAGCTGGCGCGGAAATAGCCGAAGACCCAGACCATGTTCGGCACGCCCGTGAACATCATGCCGCGATAGGTGACGGTGTCGCCGAAAGCGAGCGGCTTGCCGTCGACCTCGAAGGCGATGTCGCCGAGCGCCGCGAGATTGAAGCCGGTTGCGGTGACGATGACGTCGGCCTCAAGCAGCTTGCCGGATTTGAGCTGGATGCCGTTCTCAACGAAGAACTCGATCTCGTCGGTGACGACGGACGCCTTGCCGCTGGCGATGCCCTTGAACAGATCGGCATCGGGCACGAAGGCGATGCGCTGCCGCCACGGCCGGTAGCTCGGCGTGAAATGCGTGTCGACATCGTACTCCGGACCGAGCACTGCGCTGATCTGCCCGATCAGCTCCTTTTTCACCTGCTCGGGTTTTGACAAGCAAAGCTTGGTGAACGCGTCCTGCTCGAACAGGATCTTGCGGCGAACGATCTCGTGGATCCAGGCCTCGTCGACCTGCAGCCGGCGCAGCTCCTCCGCGATCTCGATGGCGTTGCGGCCGAGACGGAAATAGGTCGGCGAACGCTGCAGCATCGTGACATGCGCGCATTTGTCGGCAATGTTCGGCACCAGCGTCGCCGCCGTCGCGCCGGAGCCGATCACGACGACTTTCTTGTTCGCGAGGTCGATATCATCAGGCCAGGTCTGCGGATGAACGATGCGGCCCTTGAAGCGATCGGTACCTTTCCATTCCGGCGTATAGCCTTCCGAATGGCGGTAATAGCCCTGGCACATCCAGAGGAAGTTCGCAGTGAATGTTTTCGCTTCGCCGGTGTCGGTCGTCACCGCCTCGATAGTCCAGAGGTTTTGCTCGCTCGACCAGCTCGCCGAATTGATCTTGTGCTTGTAGCGGATATGCCGCGCGATATCGTTTTCGTCGATCACCTCGTTCATGTAGGCGAGGATTTCCTCGGCGGTCGCGATCGGCGGCCCGACCCAGGGCTTGAAGCTATAACCGAAGGTGTGGAGATCGCTGTCGGAGCGGATGCCGGGATAGCGATGCGTGGTCCACGTGCCGCCGAACGTCGCCTGCGTTTCCAGGATGACGAAGCTCGCACCCGGAAGCTGCTTGGTCATGTGATAGGCGCTGCCGATGCCCGAGATCCCGGCGCCGACGATCAGCACGTCGAAATGTTCAGAAGCCTGTTTGGCCGTGGCGTGACTGCGAACAGCGACATTCATTGTTGCTTCTATGCCTTGCTTGTTTTTGTGGCCGCCCTTGGTTGGGCGGCGCGTTTCCTCCGCGACGGACATGGTCGCCCATCGCGCTTCCGCTTCAAGATGACATAGATCGGGTCGCGGTCAAATCACAGCGCCGCACCCCAGCTCCGCGCGGTCTGCAAGATCCAGTCGCGATAGAGCGTGAGCGGCGTAACACCGGTCAGCCCGCCGCAGCCGGCGGCTCCGTTCGGCCCCGTGGACCAGCTGATGACGCCGACGAGCACGGATCCGGTCGGCTTGTCCTCGAACACGGGACCGCCGGAATCGCCGGTGCAGGCGCCAATTCCGTCGCGAACACCGTTGGTTACGGGGTCGACCAGCCGGATCTGGAGCGTGCCGGGCTGACCCGTCGCGACGAGGCCGGCAACACGCGTCGCGCCGCCACTCTTGCCCTCGCCACGCACGGTGACGCCGATACCGGCGACGACGAAGCGGCTGCCGACTTGGATCGGAATATTCGGCGCGCCGACGGGCACCGTCGATTTTCCCTTGAGTGGAATTTCCAGCTGCAGCAGCGCCACGTCGGCGGTAGCGCGATGCGCTTGCATTGCCTGCATGTTGAAATTCGGATGGATCGCGACGGTGCGGACATTCAGCAGTTGCGGCTGCCCGTCGGTGCCGCGATCGACGATCTTGTAGTCCGCGCCGGGTTGCACGCAGTGGGCGACGGTAAGCACCAGCTTTGGCGCAACGAGGGTGCCGGTACAGAAATTGCCGCGCGAGCCGACGATCGTGACGACGGCGCGCGCGACGCCATCGGCCTGGGGCGTGCCGCCACCAACGATGGCATAAGCGGGCGTGGCGAGCGGCAGCGCGATCGCAATGAGGGTTACGAGCTTCTTCATGGGAACACGCTTTGGTGTTGGCGTCGGTGACAGCATTAGGATGGCTTCGGACTGGCCCTTGCCGATAGCGCATGCTAGCGCTCTTGGAAAGGAATTGACGAGGGCGGGATCTTGACGATCGAGGCTGTGATCTTTGATTTTGGTGGCGTGCTGACGAGTTCGCCGTTTGAAGCGTTCACGCGGTTCGAGACAGAGCGTGGCCTGCCCATCGACATCATCCGGCGCACCAATGCCGCCAATCATCTGGAAAATGCCTGGGCCAAGTTCGAGCGCGCCGAGGTCGATATCGACACGTTCGACAGACTGTTCGCGACGGAATCGCTGGCGCTCGGCGCGGAGGTGCGCGGCCGCGACGTGCTGCCGCTGCTTCAGGGCGATCTGCGCCCCGAGATGGTCGAAGCGTTGAAGCGCATCAAGGCGCAATTCAAGACCGGCTGCATTACCAACAATCTGCCGGCCAATGCGATCGGCAGCATGACCGGGCGCTCACTCTATGTCGCCGAGGTGATGGTGCTGTTCGACCATGTCATCGAGTCCGCCAAAATCGGCCTGCGCAAGCCCGACCCGCGCATCTATCAGCTGATGGTCGAAACGCTGAAGGTCGATCCGAAGAATTGCGTCTATCTCGACGATCTCGGCGTCAATCTGAAGCCGGCACGCGAGATGGGCATGACGACGATCAAGGTCACCAGCGGCGCCCAGGCGATCGCCGGGCTCGAGGCCGCGACGGGATTGAAGCTGAGCTAGAGCGTCATTCTCCGTCATTGCGAGCTATCGCCGAGCCAGAACTACTCCGCCGCAGCTGCGATCCGCTCCGGAAACGCCGCGGCAAGTGAGGCGCGATCGGGCTTCAGCACGCCGCGCTCGGTGATGAGGCCGGTGATGAGCCGTGCCGGGGTCACGTCGAAGGCATAGTTCGCGACCGGCGAGCCCTCCGGCACGATGCGCACGGTCTCAAGCCTTCCGTCCGCGGTGCGGCCGGTCATGTCGGTGACTTCCGTGCCGCTGCGCTGCTCGATCGGGATGTCGCGGATGCCGTCATCAACGGCGAAATCGATCGTCGGCGACGGCAGCGCGACATAGAACGGCACATTATTGTCGTGAGCGGCGAGCGCCTTCAAATATGTGCCGATCTTGTTGCAGACATCGCCATTGGCGGCAACGCGATCGGTGCCGACGATGGCGAGATCGACCATGCCGTGCTGCATCAGATGCCCGCCGGTGTTGTCCGGAATCACCGTATGCGCCACGCCGTGATGGCCAAGCTCCCAGGCCGTGAGCGAGGCGCCCTGGTTGCGCGGCCGCGTCTCGTCGACCCAGACGTGGATCTTGATGCCGCGCTCGTGCGCCAGATAGATCGGCGCCGTCGCCGTGCCCCAGTCGACGGTCGCAAGCCAGCCGGCATTGCAATGGGTCAGCACATTGACGGTCTCGCCCGGCTTCTTCCTTGCGACGATCGCCTCGATGAGTTTCAGGCCGTTGCCGGCGATGCCGCGGTTGATCTCGACGTCCTGCTCGACGATCTCGTCGGCGCGCGCATAGGCGGCCTCCGCGCGCTCCAGTGCATCGATCGGCGCGAGGCTCGCGCGCATCTCGTCCAGGGCCCATTTCAGATTGATCGCGGTCGGCCGCGCCACCACGAGCGTGTCGTAGGCGCGCTTCAGGCCGGCGTCGGAAGCGTCCTCGCGCATCGCCAGCGCCATGCCGTAAGCTGCGGTCGCGCCGATCAGTGGCGCACCGCGCACCAGCATGTCGCGGATGGCGAGGGCCGCGTCCTCGCATGAGGTCAGCTTCGCAACGATGAACTCATGCGGCAGCCGGCGCTGGTCGATCGCTCCGACCGACCAGCCGTCGCGCTCACGCCAGATGCTGCGGAAATGCTTGCCGTCGACCTTCATGGGATTCTGCCTTTCGTATCACGTTCGCAGGATGCGCCCGGCCACCGCGTCGAGCTTCTTCAAGAGCTCGGGATCGCGCGCCTCGGGCGCGGTGATCAGCGCGGTATCGAGCGCGCGGTCCGAGCCGATCGGGCACGGCTCATGCTCGCGCGGGAAGTCTTTCGCCAGCCGCGCCACCAGCGCTTTTGCCTTGTCGGCGTTCGAGCTCAGAACGCGGATGATGTCCTGCACGGTGACGGCGTCGTGATCAGGATGCCAGCAATCGAAATCCGTCACCATCGCGACGGTGGCGTAGCAAAGCTCCGCCTCACGCGCGAGTTTCGCCTCGGGCATGTTGGTCATGCCGATTACGGAATAGCCAAGCGTCTTGTAGGTCATGCTTTCCGCATAGGTCGAGAATTGCGGTCCCTCCATGCAGACATAGGTGCCGCCGCGCGCAAACGCGATGCCCTCGGCTTCGGCCGCCGTGGCAAGGTGGATGCGCAGCCGCGGCGAGACCGGGTGCGCCATCGACACATGCGCGACGCATCCCCTCCCGAAGAACGAGCTCTCGCGTTTGTGGGTACGATCGACGAACTGGTCGACGAGAACGAAGGTTCCCGGCGGCAGTTCCTCCCTGAACGAGCCGCAGGCCGACAGCGAGATCAGGTCTGTGACCCCTGCGCGCTTGAGGACGTCGATATTGGCGCAATAATTGATGTCGGAGGGCGACAGCCGGTGGCCCTTGTCGTGGCGCGGCAGGAACACGATCGGCAGGCCGGCAATCGAGCCGCGCCGCAGGGGTGCCGACGGTTCACCCCAGGGACTCCTGATCACCTCTTCGCGAGCGTCCTCCAGCCCCGGCAGATCGTAGATGCCGGAGCCGCCGATGATGCCCAATACCGCCTGCGTCATGCCTGCTCCACCCCGTTCGCGCCATCGCGATTCCGTGGAGAAGCTATGCCAGTTTTACGTCGGTTTTGGAACGGGTGATGGGGTCAAGAGGTGCCGTCAGGAGAACGCGCGCCAGCACTCCCGGCTATGCCGCGGCCGCCGACCGCAGCTGGGTCGCGACCATGCGCTCCAGCGTCTCGACGGACTGGAAGTTCTCCGGTGTGATCTCGACCTGGGGAATCGTGAAGTCGAATTCGGCTTCGACGCCGAGCATCAGATTGACCATGTCCATCGAGGTCAGGCCGACGTCGACGAGCTTGGCCTGCGGCGTGACCTCAGCGGAGAGCGAGTTCTGCGCGAGGATGCCCTTCACCAGCTTGATGATGCGATTGCGCAACTCGGTATCGAAAGCCTGCATCGGTAAATTCCCATCTGTCGACAAAGGTCGGACCGGTTGCCGGCTACGATGCGCACGGCGGGCCGATCCCGCAATGGACGCCACCATTACTTCGCGTTTCTTAGTAAACGATGACTCAGATTGTTGGATTTCCGGCTTCTTACAGATCCCTAACGCGATCGCGGAAATCCGGACGAGGCAAACAACCCGAACTTAACTGTTCGTTCGGAATTGGGCTTTGTTTACCCTCTATTTCATCGACGAATTTGAATTAAATCCGTAGCCTCATCTCATAAGCAAAGATGGTCGAAGGAATCGCTCAAGCGGCATCGCGAATGATGCCGGCGATCCTGAACGGCAAACCGGAGGCGGACGATATGAACGTGCGTGAAGCAGTCCTCACTGTCGACGAGACGCAGACGAGCTTTCTCGAGCATGGTCCCTCTCTCATTGAGCGCGCCGCCCGCACCGCCACCGTGGCGGCTGCCGACGCAGACGGGGTCGATCGCGATGCCCGCTTCCCCCACAAGGCTTTCGAGGTTGCGCGTGAGCAGAAGCTGCTCGGCGTCATGATCCCGGCCGAGTTCGGCGGCTTCGGTGCCTCGATCCACGACGCCACCGACGTCTGCTACACGCTCGGACGCGCCTGCGCCTCCACGGCGATGATCTACGCCATGCACACCACGAAGGTCGCCTGCGTCGTCAGGCACGGCCACGGCATCCCCTGGATGGAAACCATGATGCGCCGGGTCGCACGCGACCAGTGGCTGCTCGCCTCCTCCACCACCGAAGGTCAGAACGGCGGCAACATCCGCGCTAGCGCCGCCGCCGTCGACGTCGCCGGCGACACTGTCTCGCTGCTGCGCGACGCCACCGTGATCTCCTACGGTGCCGAGGCCGACGGCCTCGTGACCATCGCCCGCCGCGCCACAGACGCTTCTGCGTCCGACCAGGTGCTGTTGGCGCTCGCCAGGGACGATTATTCGCTGAAGCGGACGCTGGGCTGGGAAACGCTCGGCATGCGCGGCACCTGCTCGACCGGTTTCGAGCTGAAGGTCGACTGCCCCACCGACCGCGTCTTCCCGGAATCCTACGACAAGATCCACGCCCAGACCATGACGCCGTTCGCGCATCTGTGCTGGTCCTCGGCCTGGGCTGGTATCGCTGCAGCCGCCGTTACCCGTGCGCAGGCCTTCGTCCGCAAGGCGGCCCGCACCTCGGGCGGACAGATGCCTCCGGCAGCCGCACATTTCACCGCCGCCAAGATGTCGCTGGCCAAGCTGCGGGCGCTGATATCGGCCAATATCGACGCCTTTGCTCTCGCCGAGCACGATGAACGCGCGCTCGGCTCGCTCGACTTCCAGTCTTCGATCACGCTTCTGAAGGTGCAGGCCTCGGAGCTCGCGGTCGAGACCGTGATGCATGCGATGCGCACCGCAGGCCTTTCCGGCTACCGCAATGACGGCGAGTTCACGATGGGCCGCCACCTGCGCGACGTGCTGTCGTCGCCGATCATGATCAACAACGACCGCATTCTGGCCAATGCCGCAACATCGACCCTGATGAGCGGCGTGCCGACAAGCCTTCGGGACTGACGAGCTTTCGAGACCGACGTGCCTTCGTTCAATAAGAATAATTTCAGATAGCAGGAAGCCGACAATGAACATTGCTGTTCTCCCCAACTCGCCTGAGACCGCGCCGCAGATCGCGGATCCGCTCGATCATCTCGCCGATAAGCTCTTTCATCCGATGGGCTCGGACGGCGTCTACGCCCGCACCGCGCTTTATGAGGGCATCGTCGAGCGGCTCGCCGCGCTGATCACGAGCCATCGCGAGGCCGGCACTGAGGTGATGCGCTTCCCGCCGGTGATGAGCCGATCTCAGCTTGAGAAGTCCGGCTACCTGAAGAGCTTTCCGAACCTGCTCGGCTGCGTCTGCAGCCTGCACGGCACCGAGCGCGAGATCAACGCCGCGGTAAGCCGCTTCGACGCCGGCGGTGACTGGACCAGCTCGCTCTCGCCGGCAGACCTCGTGCTGTCGCCGGCGGCCTGCTATCCCGTCTATCCGATCGCGGCGAGCCGCGGCCAGTTGCCGAAGGGTGGCCTGCGCTTCGACGTCGCCGCCGACTGCTTCCGCCGTGAACCGTCAAAACATCTCGACCGGCTGCAATCGTTCCGGATGCGGGAATATGTCTGCATCGGAAGCCCCGATGACGTGGCCGATTTCCGCGAGCGCTGGATGGTGCGCGCGCAGGCGATTGCGACCGATCTCGGTCTCACCTTCCGCGTCGACTATGCCAGCGATCCGTTCTTCGGCCGCGTCGGTCAGATGAAGGCCGTGAGCCAGAAGCAGCAGCAGCTCAAGTTCGAACTGCTGATCCCGCTGCGCTCGGAAGAGCAGCCGACCGCCTGCATGAGCTTCAATTATCACCGCGAGCATTTCGGCACGACGTGGGACATCAAGGACGCCAATGGCGAGCCGGCCCACACCGGCTGCGTCGCTTTCGGCATGGACCGGCTGGCGGTCGCCATGTTCCACACCCACGGCACCGACCCTTCCGCCTGGCCCGCCAAGGTGCGGGAGATCATGGGCCTGCAGCCGCAGATCGCGGCCGATGCCCACGGCGAAGGCTGGCGCTAACGGAACGAGGCCGGTCATTTCCACGGGAAAGACGAGCGTGATCCACACCAAGGTCCGATGCCGCGAGATCACCGAGTCCGACGTCGATGCGGTCGCGGACTTGCTGACGCGCGGATTCGTCGGGCGCTCGCGCGGCTATTGGATCCAAGGCCTGCGCCGGCAAGCCTTCCGACCGGTACCGGATGGCTACCCGCGCTTCGGCTACATGCTCGACAATGACGGCACGCCGGTCGGCGTGCTGCTGCTGATCTACACGGCGCGGAGGGACGGCGATGAGACCGCCATCCAGTGCAATTTGTCGAGCTGGTACGTCGATCCGGCCTACCGCAACTACGCCCCGCTCCTGACCAAGATCGCGCAGCGGCACAAGGACGTCACCTATCTCAACATCAGCCCGGCGCCGTGGACCTGGCCGATTATCGAGACGCAGGGCTTTCGCGCCTATTGCAGGGGTATATTCTTCTCCGTGCCTGCGCTGGCGCGCGTCCCACGCTGGAGCAAGATCGAGGTCATCTCGCAGCACGCCAAAACGATCGACGGGCTTTCCGATGCCGAGACCGAGCTCTTGACGCGGCATGCGCGCTACAATTGCCTCAGCCTCGTCTGCCGCACGCCGAAGGGAGCGTTCCCCTTCATCCTGCAACCGGTGCGCATCCGCCGTGGCATCATTGCGCCGCCCGCGATGAAGCTGATCTACTGCCGCAACGCGGCCGAGTACACCGAATGCGCGGGCCGCATCGGCCGGCTGCTGCTGCGGCTCGGCAAGATCGCGGTCGCCGTCGATTCCAACGGCTCCGTTCCCGGCCTCGTCGGCATCTACACCGAGCGTCGCGGCCGCAAATATTTCAAGGGCCCGCACCGGCCGCAGCTCGCCGATCTCACGGATACGGAACTCGTGCTGTACGGGCCGTAGGCCCGTTTGGACCAGACATTCGATGTCCATCCGGGCCTAAGGCGCAATTGCGCAGGCCGACCGGCGCGACGCTACCTTGCACCCCCCTCCACATTGGCAGCATCTCTGCATCACGGTCACCCTCCGTAAACTACGGCGCTTAAGGGAATTTTCCCGCCTGTTCGCTAGCCTCGGCGGCTGAATTGCCCTGCGTTAAGTCTATTGCCCGCCGAGACCCCGCCGCCCCATGACGTCGATCCGCGACAACGAGCTTGATGCACGCCGCGAGCAGGGCCCGAAGGCCCTGGTCGGGCTGAGCCAGCTTGCACTCGACCACATGGAACAGGGTGTCTGCGTCTACGATGCCGGCAACCGGATCGTGCTGGTCAATCAGCGCTATCTCAGCCTGTTCAACATGTCGGCCGAAATCGTGCGGGTCGGCACGAGCTACCGCGACGTGCTCGCCCACAGTGTGGCCCTCGGCAACATCCCCGCGGGGGAAGTCGACGCACTCTATGCCGCGCGCCTGGCGCGGATCGCAGCCGGCCAGCCGTTCCGGACTCAACAGACACTCGCGAGCGGCCTCGTCATGGCGCTCGAGCTGAAGCCGCTTCCCGGCGGCGGCTGGATGACGATCTGCGACGACGTCAGCCGCCTCGCCCGGCTCGAGGCGGAGCTGCGCGTGCAGACCGAGCGCAGCCAGCACGCGCTCGCCAACATGGCGCACGGCTTGATCATGTACGATGCCGACAGCCGCGTCGTCGTCTGCAACGAACGTTTCCTGAATCTCTATAACCTCGACCCGGAAATCGTGAAGCCGGGCGTCTCGCATTGTACGGTCATCGAGCATTGGATGTCGCGCGGCAACCTGCCGGGCATGCCGGGCGAGGAATTCCACGACACCAGGCTGGAGGACGTGCGCACCAGGAAGGAGAAAACCCTGCTGGTGATGCGCTATGACGGAAGGATGGTGCAGGTGGTTTCCCGTTTTCTGCCCGACGGCGGCTGGGTGACGGTGCACGAAGACGTCACCGAGCGGCTGCAATACGAGGAGATGCTGAGGCACCAGAACTTCATGCTCGATGCGGCGTTGGAGAACATGGCGCACGGACTCGCCTTCTACGACAGCGAGATGCGCCTGCGCGTCTGCAACACCACCTACCGGAAGATCTATCGGCTCTCGCCGGAGGAAGCCAAGCCGGGCACGCATCTCGGCGAACTGATCGAACGCTCGATGGCAAACGGCGCGTTCTCTTCCGAGTATAGCCCGCGACACCTCCTGGAGGCCGCCAGCGCAAGGATCGCCGACCGCAACTCCTCGCCGATACGCCGACGGATGTCGAACGGCACCACGATCTCGGTGCGCTATTGCGCCCTGGCCGAGGGTGGTTTTGTGGCCACCTACGAGGACATCACCGAGCGCGAGCACGCAGTCGAGCAGTTGAGCGAGCAGTATCGGCGGTTCGACGCGGCCCTGAACAACATGAGCCAGGGCCTGTGCATGCTCGATTCGAGCTTGCGCGTCATCGTCTGCAATCGGCGCTACATCGAGATGTACGGACTGTCGCCCGAATTGGTGAAGCCGGGTGTGTCGATGCGCGAGATCATGGAGCACAGCTGCGAGCTCGGCATCCATCCAAACACCACCGCCGCGCGGCTCTATGCCGACTATGTCGAGAGGCTGCGCGAGGGCGAGCACACACTGCACCGCTATTTGGGCGACGGCCGCATCATCAAGCTCAATCACAAGCGAATGGAGCATGGCGGCTGGGTCGTCACCTATGAGGACGTTACCGAGCGCCACAAGGCCCAGGCCCGCGTTGCGCATATGGCGCGGCACGATTCGCTCACCGACCTGCCCAACCGCACGCTGTTCCGCGAGAAGATGGGCGAGGGGCTGAACCAGGTCGCAATCGCAGGTGGCGCGATGGCCGTGCTGTGCTTCGACCTCGATAATTTCAAGACCGTCAACGACCGCCTCGGACACGCGGCCGGCGACCGGCTGTTGCGCTGGGTCGCGGCGCGGCTGCAGGAGAATGTCGGCGAGCACGACACCGTCGCGCGGCTCGGTGGCGACGAGTTCGCGGTTCTCCAGCGCGGACCGCAGCCGCAATCGGCGGAAAGGCTCGCACGCCGCCTGGTGGAGATCATCGGTCACCCGCCGCCGCTGGAGAACCAGTCGATCCATGTCGGCGTCTCCGTCGGCATCGCAATCGCTCCCGATCACGGGCTCGATGCCGACGAGCTGATGAAATGCGCCGACCTCGCGCTGTACCAGGCCAAGGCCAAGGGGCGCGGCGCCTATCAGCTGTTCGAGCCCAAAATGGAGGAAGAGGCGCGCAGCCGGCACGCGCTCGAGCACGATCTGCGCGGCGCGCTGGAGGCCCGTGAATTCCACCTGGCGTTCCAACCGCAGGTGCGGCTCGACACCACCGAACTTACCGGCTTCGAGGCGCTGCTGCGCTGGAAACATCCCTCGCGCGGCCTCGTCCCGCCGGCCGAATTCATTCCGATTGCGGAAGAGAACGGGCTGATCGTTCCGATCGGAGAGTGGGTGCTGCGCACAGCCTGCGCGACCGCCGCGACCTGGCCCGATCTCACGGTCGCGGTGAACCTGTCCCCGGTGCAATTCCGCTCGCGCGGGCTGGTGACGATGGTGACGAGCGCGCTTGCGGAGGCCGGCTTGCCGCCGCATCGGCTCGAGCTCGAGGTCACCGAGACGGCTCTGCTCGACGACAGCGAGGCCACGATCGAGATCCTGCACCAGCTCCGCGCGTTGGGAGTGCGCGTCAGCCTCGACGATTTCGGCGTCGGTTATTCTTCGCTGAGCTATTTGCGCAAGTTTCCGTTCGACCGCATCAAGATCGACCGCTCCTTTGTCGGCACGCTCGGCGAAAGTCCGGAGAGTGTGGCGATCGTCCGCACCATCGCCAGCCTCGGCTCGGTGCTCGGCGTCGAGACCACGGCGGAAGGCGTGGAGACGATTGAACAACTCGACTTCGTTCGCGAATGCGGCTGCACCGCCGTTCAGGGATATTATTTCGGCAAGCCCTGCCCGGCCGCGGAAGTCGGACGCATGATCGAGACGCTGAGCGCAGTCCGCCGCGTGGCGTAAGGGCTCAGCCGAAGCCAATTCCGTATCTCGGTACGCCTCCAAACGACCAATTGTCGCACGTGCGCTTTTCGGCGAGATCACCGTATCGCGCCCGCGCAATGCGCTTTTCTTCTCCCATGATTTCGGGGACAATCCCGTCATAACAATGAGAAACGGCGGCCCGAACGAGGCCACCGCGAGGGAGGAGTTTCGATGTCTCGATACGGGCTGAAGACCTTTGCCATTGCCGCCATGCATGCCGTCGTGAGCGCGCTGCTCGCAACCGCCGCGGGTGCACAGGATTATCCCATCAAACCGGTAACGCTGATCGTTCCATGGCCGGCCGGCGGATCGACCGACATCTCGATGCGCGCGATCGCCGACAGCGCGTCCAAGGTCCTGGGGCAGCCCATCGTGATCGACAACAAAGCCGGTGGCGGCGGCACGGTTGGACCAGCCACCATGGCCGCGGCTGCGAAGCCGGACGGCTACACCATCTCACAGCTTCCGATCACCGTCTTCCGCCTGCCCCTGATGCAGGAGGTCTCGTGGGATCCGGCAAAGGATTTTACCTACATCATACATCTCACCGGCTACACCTTTGGCGTAACCACCAGCGCGGAGTCGCAATTCAAGTCCTGGAAAGACGTGGTCGAGTTCGCGAAGGCAAATCCGGGCAAGGTGACCTACGCGACGCCCGGCACCGGCACCTCGCTTCATATCGGCATGGAGCAGATCGCCGCGATGTCCGGCATCAAGCTCACGCAGGTGCCGTTCAAGGGCGGGGCAGAGACCAACGCCGCGGTACTCGGCCAGCACACCATGCTGCAGGCCGACTCCACAGGTTGGCGACCCTTGGTCGACGCCGGAAAGCTGAAGCTTCTCATGGTGTGGACCGGCGCGCGATCACCGAACTATCCTGACGTGCCGACGCTGAAGGAACTCGGCTATCCCATGGTCTATGATTCCCCGTTCGGCATCGCCGGCCCCAAGGGCATGGATCCCAAGATCGTCGCCAAGCTGCACGACGCCTTCAAGAAGGCAGTCGAGGATCCCGCAGTGATTGCCACGCTCGCCAAATACGACATGGTGCCGAGCTACAAGAATACCGAGGACTACAAGAAGTTCGTCGTCGAGGTTACGGAATCGGAGCGCAAGGTGATCGATACGCTCGGGCTTGCGAAGAAGTAGTATTGAGCCACTTTCGTGTTCCGGGCGTGGTGCAGCGCTTCTCCAGCGCTGCACCACAGAGCCGGGATCTACCTTTGCCACGCATCTATCGATCCCGGATCTGCAGCGCACCGCTTCGCGCCGCATAGCGTCCCGGCACGGCCGAGAGGTATTGATGAACGACCAAACCACCGTCAAACTCCGCCTCAACAACTCCGAACTCTGGGGTGGGTTGATCGGGCTCGCACTCGGCGGCTTCGTGATCTGGCAAGGCTTAAAGCTCAAGCTCGGCACCATCAACGACCCTGGCTCCGGCTACGTGCTTTTCTACACGGGCATCCTGATGTGCGTGTTCGCGGCCAGCATTATCATCTCGGCCATCACCGAGGGCGGACCAACGCTGGCTTCGCGCTGGCAGAACGTGAGCTGGAGCAAGCCGTTACTCGTCATCGTCTGCCTTACCGCGTTTTCCTTTGCCCTTGAGCCGCTGGGATTCCTGCTGTCATCGATCCCGCTCATGCTGCTTTTGTTGCGCTTGATCGATCCCTTGCGGTGGACATTGGCGATGCCGATCGCCGCTCTGGCACCGCTCGGCATGTGGTGGATGCTCAAGCGACTGCTGCTGATCCAGTTACCCTCCGGCCTATTCGGGATCGGCTGATCGCATGGATACGCTTCTCAACGTCGCGCATGGGTTTGGCGTCGCTCTCCTGCCGATCAACCTGCTCTACTGCTTCATCGGCGTCTTCATCGGCACGCTGGTCGGCGTGCTGCCGGGCATCGGGCCGATCTCGGCGATGTCTCTGTTGCTTCCGGTGACACTGTCAGGAACGCCGGAATCCGGCATCATCATGATGGCGGGAATCTATTACGGCTCGATGTATGGCGGCTCGACGACCTCAATCCTGGTCAACATTCCCGGCGAGGCGGCTTCCGTCGTGACCTGTATTGACGGCCACCAGATGGCGAAGCAGGGTCGTGCCGGCCCCGCGCTGGGCATCTCAGCCTTCGGCTCGTTCATCGCCGGCACATTTTCACTCGTTGCACTGATGCTGGTGGCGCCTCGGCTCGCCAACATCGCCATCGCGTTCGGCCCTGCCGAATATTTCAGCCTGATGGTGCTCGGCCTCGTCGTGCTCACCTTCCTCACGCAGGGATCGATGCCGAAAGCGCTTCTGATGGCATGTATCGGCGTCGTGCTCGGACTGATCGGGCTCGACAGCATCACCGCGCAGCCGCGGCTGACATTCGGCCGCATGGAGCTGATCGACGGCATAGGACTGGTCCCCGTCGTGATGGGCCTGTTCGGCGTCGCCGAGGTGCTGCTCAATACCGAGCAGGTGATCAAACGCGACATCATCAACGCCAAAATCACGCAGCTGCTGCCCAACAAGGCCGATTGGCAGGCGAGCGCCGGCCCGGTGGCGCGCGGCACGTTACTTGGCTTGCTGCTCGGCATTCTCCCGGGCGGCGGCGCGGTGGTGGCCTCGTTCGCGTCCTATGCGCTGGAGAAGCGGCTGTCGAAGACGCCGGAGCGCTTCGGCCATGGCGCAATCGAGGGCGTAGCGGGTCCCGAATCCGCCAACAACGCGGCGGCCGGCGGCGCGTTCATTCCGCTGATGACCTTGGGCATCCCGCCGAATGTGGTGATGGCACTGCTGCTCGGCGCCTTCGTCATCCACGGCCTGCAACCGGGGCCGCTACTGATCACGCAAAACCCCGGCCTGTTCTGGGGCATCGTCGCCAGCATGTATATCGGCAACGTCATGCTGCTGATCCTCAATCTGCCGCTGATCGGCATGTGGGTGCAGCTGCTCAAGTTGCCCTACAACATCCTGTTCCCCCTGATTATCCTGTTCACGATCCTGGGCGTTTACTGCTCGAGCAACAATGTGTTCGACGTCTACGTGATGATCGCGTTCGGGATCATCGGCTATTTCATGCGCAAGCTCGGCTTCGAGCCCGCGCCGCTGGTGCTGGCGTTCGTGCTGGGACCGATGATGGAGAACAATCTGCGCAAGTCGCTGATCCTGTCGCAGGGCGACCTCTGGACCTTCGTGCAGCGGCCGATCTCGGCAGCGTGTCTTGCGCTCGCGCTGGTGCTGCTGATGGCGCCGCTATTACCCGCGCTGCGTAAGAAGCGCGAGCTCGTGGCGCTGGATGAGGGCGCGTGAGGGATTGGCAGGTGTCTCAGCCTGCCGCGGGCAGCACGTTATCCGGCGGCGCGCCCCAGGGGCGGTCGGCTGAGGCGAGCCCGATCAGGCGGCCCTGGATGTAGTCGCAGCCCCAGTCGCGCAGCATGTTCGCAGCTTCTTCGTCCTGCACCCATTCGGCCACCGTCTTGATGTCGAGGCGGCGGGCGAGGTCGATCAGGGTCTGCACGAAGGCGCGGTCGTCGGCGGAACGGGTGATGTTCTGCACGAAGGCACCGTCGATCTTCACGATGTCCACGCCCAGCTTGCGCAGATTGCGGAACGAGGTGTAGCCGGCGCCGAAATCGTCGATGGCGATGCGGCTGCCGAAATTCTTCAGCCGGGTGACGAAGCCGCGCACATCGTCGATGTCCTGGATCGCGACGGTTTCGGTGATCTCGACGATCAGCCGCTCGGCAACGCCGGGATGGGCACGCATCAGCGATTCGATTCCCGCCCACCAATCCGGATCCATGGTGGTGTCGGGCGAGATGTTGAGGCTGAGGCAGATGTCCGGCGCGGCCGCGAGCTCGGCGACCACGAGCTCGAGCACCCGGTGATCGACCAGGCGGATCAGGCCGAGGCGTTCCGCAACCGGCACGATGTCGGGCGCGAGCAGCACCTGGCCGTCGCCCTGGTCCATCCGCACCAGGCATTCGTGAAAGGCGCAGTCGCGCGAAAGGGCGGCAACTACCGGCTCATAGGCAAGCTTGATGCGGCGCTCATTCAGTGCGGTGACGATCTCGTCGGTGACGCGGATGTTGACGCGGCGCTGGGCGTCGCGCGCGGCATCCGGGCGCCAGGCTGCGAACGAGCCGACGCGGCGTTGTTTCGCGGTGTCCAGGGTCTCGTGGGCGCGATTGACGGCTTCATCGGCGTTGCGGGCATAGCGCGGCACGCTGACCGCGCCGATCGAGGCGGTGACCGACACCGGTCCGGATTTGGTCGGCACCACCTCGTCGCGAATGCCGGCGAGGAAACGTTCGGCAGCCACGTTCATGTCATCGACGGTGCAGTTCTTCAGGATCAGGCCGAACTTGTTGCCGGAGAAGCGGCCGAGCACGTCGCCGCCGCGCAAGCGCGCGCGAATGCGCGTGGCGACGTCGAGGATCACGGCGTCGGCAACGTCGAAGCCGAAGGCCTCGTTGACACGCGCGAGATGATCGATGCCGACCAGCATGAAGGCCGCGGTCGAGCGGAAACGGGTCGTCTCCTCGATGGCCTCGGCCAGCGCGGCGATCAGATGCGAGCGATTGAGCTCGCCGGTCAGCGGATCGAGCCGGGCCAGCTTCGTCAGTTCCTCGTCGCGGGCATGGCGTTCATTGTTGATGCGGACGGAGCCGATCGCACGCACCGGGCGACCGTCGGGGCCGGCGAACCAGCGGCCGGTCTCCTCGATCCAGACCATGGGATCGGCGGCGCTCATGCGCACGCCGTACTCGACCCGGTAGGGCGTGCCGTCGGCGCCATGCACGGCTGAGGTCTGCGCCAGCGCGGCGGTCCGCATTGATTGCGCGGGCTCGATCAGCCTGGCGAATTCGGCGCCGGTGGCCAGCCGTTCGGCGGGAATTCCGGGAAAGATGGCGCTGACCTGCTCACCCCAGACGATGGCATCGCTGGCGATGTCCCAGGCGAACACGGCCTGGCCGAGGGCAGCCAGGATGTCGGAGGCTTGCGGCAATGCGGGGGTCAAAATCGCCTCGTTTCGGGACAGCGGGGAGTCCTGAGCCGGCACAGGATAAAGCCAGATTCGCCATTGACCCTAGGCAAAGTTGATAAACAATTTGGAAACCACGTTTCCTCGCTCGCAGGAACCGAAGCGGCTCACCCGGCATAGGCCTTGCGAGTACATGACACGCACCGGCGCCAGCGTCTCGAAACGCGACAATCTAGGCCGGTCAACGGTGATTGCGATGTTGAGTACTGGTCAACTGGACGTGGCGGACAACGGCACAGGCTCGGCCCTGGTGCCGCTGATGCCAGTTTTGCAGTGGGTCCACAAGGCCCCGCTGCCACGCCCCGATCCCAGCTTCGTCGCCCAGCTCATCGCCAATGCCGAGCATCTGCCCCAGGCGAGCCGGCTCCGCCGCGCTTCTTCCGAGGATGCGCAGGTCGCCTATGGCAGCAAGCGCCCGCTTCCGAGCGTTAGCGCGCGCACGCGGCAGGTGGCTTGAATCAGCGCGGCGCGTCGGGAGACGGCTGGGTGCCGTTGCCCGGCTGCAAATGAGGCGAGGGAATTTCCGGCGAGGGCGCACTCACAGGCTTCGGCGCCGGGTGATCCATCAGCACGGATTCGGCGACCGATTGTGCCGTGGGCGCGGGCGGCTCCGCCGGAGCTGGTCGCGGAGCGGACACTGGCTCGAACTTGGGCTCGAACTCATCCGCCGGCGTCTCGGCCTGGCGCTTGGTCTTGCGGGGCGCCGGCACCGTCGTTTCGGCGACATAAGCGACGCGGCGGCGGGTGCGCTGGGCGATGCCGCCGAGGAAATCGGCCATCGCGAGCAGCACCAGAAGGAAATAGGTGGAGTTGCCGAATTTCGGCCACATCACGAATTCGGCCGCAGCCGCGCCGAACACGATCAGCGACAGCAGATGATCCATCAGGAATTTCGAGCCGGGCCGCGCGCCCTTGACCACTTCGAGCAGCAGCAGCACGATACCTAGCGCGAGCATCACGTCGGCGAGCGTGACCGGCCAGGCCTCGCCCGTGATCATCGGCACTTTGAACAGCACGTCCGCAAAGGACACGCTCGGCATCAGGAATGCGATGATGTTGTAGACCGCGAGCGGGATCAGGAGCAGCGGGAAACCGACCATCGGCGAAATGCCTTCTCGATCAAGATATCCAGACAGGACAATGCGGCGGCGATGCATTCGCTCCGCCGCCGTCACTGTCATATCTCATGGGTGGGCCGAAATCAGGCAGGCCCGATCGTCCTGCCCACAGAAAGGTCCCGAACTCAGGACTCTTTCTTCTTCAGGACCTGACGGCCCTTGTACATGCCGGTCTTGAGGTCGAGATGGTGCGGACGACGCAGTTCGCCGGAATCCTTGTCTTCCACATAGGTCGGCTTCTTGATGGCGTCTGCCGAGCGGCGCATGCCACGACGGGACGGCGAGGTTTTTCTTCTCGGAACGGCCATTTCAATATCCTCTAGGGATTGGTGTTTTGGGGCATCGTCCGCGAGGGGACGGCTCAGCACCCGCAAACCGAGGCGAGCTGAATGCCGGTCAAGGCCGGGCTTATAGAGGAAGGCCTGCCTTAAATCTAGGGCTCTGGGCCGGAAAATGCGCCCGAAAAGGACCGGAAATCAGCGATTCTCCCGCCAGCAGGTCGAAAGTGAACTCGCCTGCGCTCGCGCCACATAGGTCCCGGCCAGCCGCCGGACACCCGGTCCCGGCGTCCTGGCGCTGCGTTTGACCGGATTCGGCAGGATAGAGGCTAGAAGCGCGGCCTCCCGGGGGAAGAGGTTCGCCGCCGACTTGCCGAAGGCATAGGCGCTGGCGGCCTCGGCCCCAAACTGGCTCTGCGGGCCGAGCTCGGCGATGTTGAGGTAAATCTCCAGGATCCGTGCCTTGGGCAGGACGAGATCGATCCACAGCGCCAACGGGAATTCCAGCGCCTTCCGGACGAAGTCCCGCCCCTGCCAGAGGAACAGGTTTTTCGCCACCTGCTGGGTGATGGTGGAAGCGCCCCGGAACGGGGTGCCGTCCTCCTTCGCATCGTCGATCGCCTCACGCAGCGCACCCCAGTCGATGCCGTGATGCTTGCAAAAATGGGCGTCCTCGGCCGCCACCACCGAGCGTGGCAGCGAGGGCGACATCGCCGCCAGATCGATCCATTCCCGCTGCATCGGCGCACCCCGCAGCGAGCGCCAGATCATCAGCGTCGAAACGGGATGGCCGGCACGGTAGAACGGCGCGACGACATAGGGCGCGAGAGCCGCGACCGCGAGCACCAGGAGAAGGGTTTTGACGACGCGCAAATCAACCTTTCCGGCGCAGAACGAAACGCGGCCACGGGCCCGGCATTAAGTCTGTGATAATTCGGGCCTTTTCCAGCACTTTTTAGGCCTTCCAAACGATTGACTGAGGCGGGCGCATAAAGGATTGTCCCGCCGAATTTTAGTTCTGGAGCCCTTCTTGATGACCGGCACGTCCCCGTCCGATTTCGCCAAACGTCTGGACAAGACCGCTGATGACACCGAGGCCCTGCTCGGGCGCCTGCTGTCGGACGACATCCTGCCCGATGAGATCGCCCGGCCCAAGCGACTGATGGACGCAATGCGCTATTCGAGCCTCAACGGCGGCAAGCGCCTCCGGCCCTTCCTGGTGGTCGAGAGCGCGGCCGTGTTCGGCGTGTCCCGCGAAGCCGCGCTGCTCGTCGGTGCGGCGCTCGAATGCATCCACTGCTATTCGCTGATCCATGACGATCTGCCGGCGATGGACAATTCGGACCTGCGCCGCGGCCGCCCGACCCTGCACAAGAAGACCGACGACGCGACCGCGATCCTCGCCGGCGACGGCCTCCTGACACTCGCCTTCGACATCATCACCCGCGACGAGATTCATCGCGACGCCAATGTGAGGCTTTTGCTGACCCGCGCACTCGCGCGCTGCGCCGGCATCGGCGGCATGGTCGGCGGCCAGATCCTCGACCTCGCCGGCGAAGGCCGCTTTGGCGGCAACGAGCCGATC
>NZ_JADPJF010000151.1:230264-234044 GCF_023073295.1 Bradyrhizobium sp. 23
ACGTCGCCCGCATTCAGCAGATGAAGACCGGCGCGCTGCTGCGCTACGGCTGCATCGCCGGCGCGATCCTCGGCCAGGCCTCGCAAAAGGAATATCAGGCGCTCGACGATTACGGCCGCGCGCTCGGCGAAGCCTTCCAGATCGCCGACGACCTGCTCGACGTCGAAGGCGATGCCGCCGCGCTCGGCAAGCCTGCCGGCGCTGATGCAGCGCTCGGCAAGACCACCTTCGTCACCCAGCTCGGCATCGAAGGCGCCAAGCAGCGCGTGCGCGATCTGCTCGCGCGCGCCGACAGCGCCGTGTCGATCTTCGGCGAACGGGCCGCCGTGCTGCAAGCGGCTGCGCGGTTCGTGGCCGAACGGAAGAGCTGATAGCGCGATGGCGGGCGGCAGCAAGGAAGACCCCGCCCTCGCCCGCTTTCGCAAGATGTCGCGGCCGATGCGGCTGATTTATGCGCGTCCGCGGACGTTCATGTCGCTTGCCGTTGGTATTCTCGTCTGCCTGCTCATCCCGGGTTCGCACCGGCTGGTCACGCGGCTTGTGTTCGGCTGGGATGCGTTGATCGCCGTTTATCTGGTGCTGGTCTACGCGATGATGCTGTGCAACGACCACCAGCACATCCGCCGCGCCGCAGCGATGCAGGACGACGGTCGCTTCGTGATCCTGCTGGTGACGGCGATCGGCGCCTTCGCCAGCATCGCCGCGATCGTCTCCGAGCTTGGAACGCCGCATCGCGGCGGCCTGGAGCTGAGCATCGCAATCACCACCATCGTATTGTCATGGGCCGCCGTGCACACAATCTTCGCTCTGCATTACGCGCATGATTTTTACCGGCACGCCACGCCGGGCGGCCTTCAGTTTCCCAGCGGCGACAAGGAAGACCACGCAGATTACTGGGACTTCGTCTATTTCTCGTTCGTGATCGGCATGACCGCGCAGGTCTCCGATGTCGGCATCTCCGACAAGACCATCCGCCGCACCGCCACCGCGCACGGCATCGTCTCATTCATCTACAACACGGCCTTGCTGGCGCTGACGGTCAACATCGCGGCGAGCGCGATCTCGACCTGAACTCATTTCCGCAATCCTAGTTACAGACCTCGGCATTGCCATCGTTGCCCGGGCCGCCGCCGCCGCGATATTCGAGATGGCAGCCGCGGTTGACCGCACGACAGCCACTGTTGTTGCAGAATAGCTGTCCGCCACTCGAGCGGCGGCTGGCGCCAGCGGCAGCAGCGATGCCCGCAGCGCCACCAAAGCCGCCGGCCGCTCCGGCAGCCTCACCGCCGGCCTGACGACGCTGCCGTGCGGGACGCTCGTCGCCGTCGTCCCGCTTGGCGGTCGCAGGCTTGGCGGTCGCAGGCTTGGCGGCACGCTGCTTCTCGCACTCGTTGTCGTCGTTGAGCGCATAGCCATCACGGCAGACGATCTTGGTGCATTTGTCGCCGTCGGTCTTGAAGCCGTGCTCGCAAACCAGCGGACAGACGCGCGACTGTTTCGACTTGACCGTGTCGAGTGCATCGGTGCTCGCCACCTTCACGTCGAGCTTGGTGCCGGCATAACGGTTGAACTGCGATAACGACCGCTGCGCGGATGTCGTCCAGTTGCCGTCGGCGGCGCCGGAGAAGCAGCCGACGCGGCCGAGCTCGGTCTGTACCGAGCGGCTGAGATCGGCCGGCGCGATGGCCGGCGTCAGCGAGGCGACGTTGGTGCCGGCAGGGCCCGCCGTGCTGGCGGGCGCTGCACTCGGCGCCGCGGCGGCGAGATTGACGCGCTGCTGCTCGGCAGCGGCCGCCTGCTGCTGCGCCTGCTCCTTGGCCTTTTGCGCCGCAAGCTGTATCTGCTCGGCGGCCTCCGCATCGGCGGCTGCCTTGGCCTGCGTATCCTTCTGCGCGCCAAGTGCGGCAAGACGATCGCGCTCGGCCTCGGCCTGTTTCGCCTTCTCGGTGGCCGCCGCATGAGCCTGCTCGGCGCCGATTTTCTCGAGTTGCAGCTTGGCAAGGCTCGCATAGAAGCCGTCGGGATGCTGGGCGAGAAAGGCCTCCCACGCCGGCCGGTTGCCGACCTGGAGCGCGAGCTCGTAATCGCGGCGGATGTCGGCCTGAGGGTTGGGCGCAGCGGCAGCCGCAGCGGTCACCTTGACCGGCACCAGCGGCACGTCCTCGCCGCCGAGCGAGCCATAGACGAACGGCTCCTGCTTATTACCTGTCGACTTGAGCACGTCGTCGCGCACGAAGCCGAAGGCACGGCGGACGTCTAGGCCGGGCCTCGTCAGATGCTTCGACAGCGCCACCGTAAAGGGGCTGTTCGCACCGTCGCCATCCTGCGCCGTGAAACCGGCCTTGGCCGAATAGGCGATCAGCGTGTTCGAGCTGGTCGGCTCGACCTGGGCGAGGCCGCGGCCGACGCCGCGCGAGGCGATCGTGCGCTTCATGGTCTTGCCGAACGGATTGTCACGGCAGGCATCCAGGATCACCAGGCGAAGCTGCTTAGCCGGTTCGACCGCGACCAGGACGCGGTCGAGGGAGAGCGCCTCGTCAAAGACGTCGGTGTCACGCTCCAGCTTGGCGTCGACAGGGATCAGATAGTTCGAGCCTTCGACCTCGAGGCCGTGGCCGGCATAATAGACCACGGCGATATCGGCATCGCGGGTCCGGTCGGCGAATTCGCGCAGCACACGCCGGGTTTCCTGCGCCGTCAGGTCGTGCCGGGAATCGACGATGTCGAACCCGGCCTCCTTCAGCGTCCGGGCCATCACCGAACCGTCATTGACGGGGTTCGTCAGCGACGGCGCATGCTGATAGGCGGAGTTGGCGATCACGAGCGCGACGCGCTTTCCGGCGAAAGCAGGCCCGGCGCCGAATAGCAGCGCGACGGCGAGGAGGACTGGGCAAAGTCTGAGCAATTTGCGCATGACACGACTTCCGATTTCGGGGCGATTCGCGCCCTTTGGGACGGCTTTAGCAGGGTCCGTCGCGGACGCTTGTAACGGAGGTCACGAAGATGGCGCCGGCGGCAAGCCGAAAGGTCCCCTTGTTCGTCGCGCCAGTCCGGCCGCGGTTCGCCGCCAAACAGGTGCGCAGCAGGTTCCCTCAGACATCCCCGATGTGGCCCCGATATTGCGGCAGATTATCCGTAATCTCGTGCCAGGGCGCCTTCGACCCCACGAAAATGTGGGCGCTCGGTCGGATCGAGGGGGCATCGACCAGGGTTCCCATGGCGACGTGGACCCATTTTCCGTCGCGCACCCGGGAATAAAGCAACGAGCCGCAGCGGGCGCAGTGGGCGTCGTGGGTGGTTTCGTCACCGTAGATGGTGAGCTGGTTCTCGCCTCTGACGATGCGGAGCTTGCCCTGCTCGATGCCGGCGAACGGCTTGAAGGCAGCGCCGGTGGTGCGGCGGCAATTCGAGCAATGGCAGTTCATCGCATAGGAGAACGCGTCCGCTACCTCGTAGCGCACGGCGCGGCAGCAGCATTCGCCGATCAGGAAGGGAGCGTTCGAATTCTCTGATCCGGTCATCACAGCGTCCCAGCAAATGGTACGGACACCATAGCGCATTTTGACGTGTACGACTAAGTTCGCCCTGAGCCATCATTCAAAGGGATGACCCATGAGCCAGAACCGTTCGAGCGTCGAAGCCGTCGTGCAATCTTACTTCGACGGACTTTACGAGGGTGATGCCGAAAAGCTCGGCGCCATCTTCCATCCCTCCGCCGATTTGCGCTGGGTCGAGAAGGGCGAGCTGCAGGTGCTGACCGTGCCGGACTGGCTCGACCGC
>NZ_JADPJF010000151.1:234116-249657 GCF_023073295.1 Bradyrhizobium sp. 23
GTGCGCAAGCGCCCCTCCGGCAAGGCCGAAGGCAAGCCGCGCGAGGATTTCATCGTCACGATTGACCGTTCGGACGACAAGACCGCCTTCATCAAGGTCCGATGCCAACTGCCGCCGCGTTTTTTCACGGACTATCTGGTGGCTATGAAGCTCGCCGATGGCTGGCAGATCGTATCGAAGTCTTACCGGTATGATCTGCGAGAGTGAGGGGCCTAATCTTCCGCTGCCCGAAATCGGGCACACTCCTCCCACATCCTCCGTCATTGCGAGCGCAGCGAAGCTAGCCAGAGTCTTTCCGCGGAGGAAGACCGGATTGCTTCGCTGCGCTCGCAATGACGATGCGGATGGAGTGCATGCCGCATCTCTCCTCCGCCCCCGTCTCGCTCAAAAGGTCCACCATGCTTCTCGACCGCCGTTCGCTGCTCGCCTCGCTGTACTGGATCGCCGCCTCCCCCGCGCTCGCCGCAGACGCGCAGCCTGAGCTCGAAACCTATGAGCGCGAGAGTGGCGGCCGGATCGGGGTCTATGCCGAGAACCTCGCGACCGGCGCAAGGCTCGCCTGGCGCGCCGACGAACGGTTCGTCATGTGCTCGACATTCAAGGCTTCGCTGGCGGCATGCGTCCTGGCGCGGGTCGATCGTGGCGAGGATCAGCTTGCGGCCATGATCCCGTACGGCAAGGCCGACCTGCTGGAGTACGCACCGGTCGCCAAGCAGAACATTGCCGCCGGCGCAATGTCGGTCACCGAGATGTGCAAGGCGATCGTCGAGCTCAGCGACAACACCTGCGCCAATTTATTGCTGGCGCGGATCGGCGGTCCCGCCGCACTCACCGCGTTCTGGCGGTCGCTCGGCGACACCGCCTCGCGGCTCGACCACAACGAGCCCGAGCTCAACCGCTCACCGCCCGGCGATCCCCGCGACACCACGACGCCGGCGGCGATGGCAGGCAATCTGCGCCGGCTGCTCACGGGCGAGGCGCTGTCGGCCACCTCGCGCGCGCAGCTCACGGAGTGGCTAGTGGGCTGCAAGACCGGTGCGAACCGGCTGCGTGGCGGGCTCCCCGCAAGCTGGAAGATCGGCGACAAGACCGGCAACAACGGCAAGGACGCATCCGGCGACATCGCGGTGGCCTGGCCCAAGCCCGATACGAAGCCCGATGCACCGATCCTGATCGCGGCCTATACCCAGGGCGGCACGCCGAGCGCGGCGCAGATCGAAACCGTGTTCGCACGCATCGGCCGCATGGTGGCCGAACGGCTGGCGTAAAGCCGCACGCATTGACGTTGCGACCGCTTCCGGGTGAAGACAGACCATCATGGAAGCGAAATTTCAGACCTTTCTCATCCTGCTCGCCGTGCTGGCGGGCACCGCGCTTGTCGCGCGCCGCTTCAACATCGCGCCCGCCATTCTGCTGATGCTCTCAGGTGTCGGCCTTGCCTTCGTGCCGGGCATGCCAGCGGTCGAACTGCCGCCGGAACTGGTGCTGCTGATGGTGCTGCCGCCGCTGATCTACTCGGCGAGCGTCGCGATGAGCTGGCGCGAGTTCAAAAAGAATCTTCGCCCGATCGTGCTGCTGGCGGTCGGTGCGGTGATCTTCACCGCGGCGTTGGTCGCAACCGCCACGCATTATTTCATCGGCCTGCCCTGGACGATCGGCTTCCTGCTCGGCGCCATCGTCGCGCCGCCCGACGTGGTGGCGCCGCTCGCGATCGCGCGCCGGCTGCATCTGCCGCGCAGGCTGATGGTCATCCTCGAAGGCGAAGGGCTCGCGAATGATGCCACCGCTCTGATCCTCTACCGCTTCGCGCTCGCCGCAATCATGGTCGGGCAATTCTCGCTGCCTCTGGCAGGCGGCGAGTTCTTGCTCATCGTCGCCGGCGAGATCGCCTTCGGCATCGGCGTCGGTTGGCTCTCCCTGCGGTTCCGCAAATGGTCGGGAGACCCGCAGGTCGAGCTGACACTGTCGCTGATCACGCCCTACGTGTCCTACTGGCTGCCCGAGCATCTCGGCGGCTCCGGCGTGATCGCCACCGTCGCCTGTGGCCTCTATGTGAGCTGGAATGGCCCGCTGCTGATCTCGGCATCGACGCGCCTGCAAGGCATCTTCTTCTGGGACCTCGTGATCTATCTGATCGAGGGCTTGCTGTTCCTGCTCACCGGATTCCAGATGCGCGCACTCTACGAGAAATCGAAGGCGTTCCCGCTCGACGACATCATGATTGCGACTGCCGTGGTGCTGGCGGTGGTCGTGATCGCGCGCTTCGCCTGGCTCTATCCCGCGACCTATCTGCCACGAATGCTCAGCAAGTCGCTGCGTGCGCGCGATCCGTCACCACCATGGCAATGGCCGTTCGTGCTTGCGCTCACCGGCGTGCGCGGCGCGGTGTCGCTGGCGGCAGCACTGGCGCTGCCGTTCACGCTGCCGGGCGGCGAGGCCTTCCCGTTTCGCGACCTGATCCTGTTCGTCGCGTTCGGCGTCATCTTCATCACACTGATCGGCGTCGGCCTCACGCTGCCCCCCGTGGTTCGTTGGCTCGGTGTCGCGGAAGCCGGTCGCAACGAGCATGCCGCCGAGCACGAGGCCGAGATCGCGGCACGGCGCCAGGCCCTCGACGCGGCGCTAAAGTCGCTCGACGCGCTGACCGAGGAAAAGGACGTGTCCGACGAGGTGATGCGGCTCCTGCGCGCCCGCCACGAGATCCGGGTCAACCAGCTGCCGGACTCGCTCGATCCCACCCACCACGACGTCTCCGCCGCCGGCACCGCCCTGACCCGCCGTCTGATCGCCACCGAGCGCAAGTTCATCCACGAGCTGCTGCGCGAGGGCCAGATCACCGACGAGACGCGGCGGCGGATCGAGCGCGATCTGGACCTGGAGGAGGCAAGCTTGGCAAACCGGGAGTACCGGGGAGGGCCGCTATAGATTCCCGTCATTGCTAGGGGCGCGAACTACCGCCTCTCGCAAAATTCCCTCATCGCCACCGCCACGGCGCCCGCAATGATCTCCTGCCGCTCCGGGGAGTTCATCGCCATCTCCTCGTCGCGGTTGATGATGGAGCCCGCTTCGAGCAGCACTGCGGCGCTGCGGGTCTGCGAGAGCACAACGAGCCCGTCATAGCGGTAGACGCCGACATCCTTGTCGAGCAATTGGCGCCGGTAGCGGCCCATCACCGGCAGGGTGTACTGGCTGGCATAGTGCAGGTCCTGCTGCTTCAGCTGCCTGCCGATCATCCGGGCCAGCATCAGGCTGGCGGCGAAGTGCGGATTCCGCTGCGACACGAACAGAGAGTGGCCCGAAAAGCGGTCGCTGAAATAGCTGTTCGCGCCGTCGAACTCCCAGCTCCCGAGCAGCTTGTCCGGCACCGAATCGTGATGGATCGACAGGAAGAGATCGGCCCGGGCGTCATTCGCGGTGCTGACGCGCTTGAACAGGCTCGGCCGCGCCTTGCCGTCCGTGACGAGCAACCGGGTCGCGGCAAAGCCTTCGGCCTTGAGCCTCGCCGTAATCAGACTTGCAAGCCGGAAGTTGAAGCCGAACTCCGTGTCGTTGCGCGCGCTCAACGCGCCGTAGGAGTCCGGGGTGTGCCCGACATCCACGAGGATCCGGAATTTCGACAGCTCACACTTGACCGGCGCGTGCGGCGGCTTGGGTTTCGCGATTTTCCGCGCGATAGCAGCATGACCAGAGTCTGCAGGCGCCAGCGACCATAGCAAGATCGACGCGACCAGCGTCGAGACGAGACTTGCGATGATGCTGCGCGGCTGTCCCAAGTACTACTCCGCTGCCGCTGTTCGCGGCCGGCCGACAAAGCCTGTGACGTCACCGAAACGCTCCAGCATCACCGCGGAAAGGTCCTTGGCCTTGCTGGTGACGCAGGCGCCCGAGCGCACGGCATGGCGATCCTGATGCGCGGCCTGCGGCGGCGGCTCGCCCTGCTGAAGCGCCCGCGCCAGCTCCATCACGACTTTCCGGAAATGCATGATACCGAGATCGGTCGGACCGAGATGCTCGCGGGTGCGGTCGGCGATCGGGCCCTGGCTGTCCTGCACGGCCGCATCCTGTTCGGAGACGCCCTTGATGCCGGTGTAGCTCCTGGTCTTCTGCATCTTGCGGTCGATCAGATAGTCGTTGCCCTTGTGGCGCAGCGGCACGTAATTGTCGCCAACCTCCGCGATCACGCCGTTGCCGCGGTCAAAGACGTCGCGCTCGGCTTGCGTCAGCGGCCGTTCCGGATTCCAGGCATAGGTGTAGATCCAGCAATTGGTGTCGGTGACGGGCACGAAAGTCTGCCCAAAGATGTTCTCACCCGGCATCGCGCTCGGGGCATAGGCGTGGAACGGCATCAGAAATTGCGCAATGCGCCAGTAGATGTTGTCGCCGCCGGTGAGCCGCCCGCCGGCGATGGTGAGGCCCGCTGCGTGCGCGGCGATCTTGATCACAGGGCGCGGATCCTCCGCGATCCAGCGCATGTGATCGCTCGACATCCGCGCGATCGGATTCACGAAATGCTTCTTGATGTCCAGGATCTCGTTCTCCTCCTTGTCGAAGGAGAGATGGGCGAAGGTGAAATGCGCGGTGTCGATCGAGCCTTCCAGCGCCTGCACCCAGTTGCAGTCCTGCCATTTCTTGCTGACATAGCGGTGCGAGGCCGGCAGCAGTGCCATTTCGAGATCGGGCAGCTCGGGCATCGCATCCGCGGGACCCATATAGGCCCAGATCATCTCGCCCCATTCGCGCGCCGGATAGGATTTGATGCGGATGAGATCCTTGGCGTTGAGGTCGGGATAGGAGGTCGGCATGTCGACGCAGCGGCCGTCGGTGTCGAACTTCCAGCCGTGATAGACACAGCGGATGCCGCATTCCTCGTTGCGCCCGAGCCAGAGATTGGCGCCGCGATGCGGGCAGTATTGATCGATGATTCCGACAACGCCGCGCGTATCGCGGAAGGCGAGCAGCTCCTCGCCGAGAACGATGATCTTCTTCGGCTCGCCGTCGGGTTCAGGGAGTTCTTCGGACAGCAGCACAGGAATCCAGAACCGGCGCAACAATTCGCCCATGCCTGTACCAGAGCCCGACTCGGTCAGGAATTTGTTGTCCTCGGCGCGGAGCATGGAAAATCCTCCCGACGGTCGTTGTTGCCGGCAAGATTGGCGCGGACGCGGGAAGACGTCAACGCGGAACGCGGCGCGCAGGCCGGTTAAACCGGCCGCTCCCCCTTCACCGTCACGCGCGTGCCGGAGCGCGTGTGCGGCCAATAATCCCACATCGCGCGGTGCTGGGTGCAGCGGTTGTCCCAGAAGGCGATGGCATTCTCTGTCCAGCGAAAGCGGCACTGGAACAGCGGATTCTCGGCGTGCTGGTAGAGATAGGCAAGCATCGCCTCGCTCTCGTCGCGCGGGATGCCGTTGATGTGGCGGGTGAAGCCGCGGTTGACGTAGAGCGCCTTCTTGCCGGTGACCGGATGCGTGCGCACCACGGGATGCTCGGCACTCGGATAGGACGGGCGGTCGGCGACGCCGTAATTGGCGTAGAGCCCGCGATAGATCGGCTCGCCGTCATGCAACGCAGTCAGCCCGTCGAGATAGGCCTTCATCCGGTCCGACAGCGCCTCGTAGGCCGCATACATGTTGGCGAACAGCGTGTCGCCGCCGCGCGGCGGGCACTGCTTGATGTAGAGGATCGAGCCCATCGGCGGCTCGTGATCGCAGGACACGTCGGAATGCCAGCCCTCGCCATTGGCCCGCGGCGAATTCGCATCCGCATAGATCTTCATCAGGGCCGGGTCTTCATCCTCATGCGGCGCGGCGGGATGGAAATGCAGCTCACCGAACTTGCGGCCGAAGGCGAGATGCTGTTGTGGCGTGATGTGCTGGTCGCGGAAGAAGATGACGAGGTTTTCGGCAAGCGCGCGGTGGACCTCGTCCATCTGCCGGTTGGAGCGCGCATCGTCGGAGACGAGCTTGCCGATGTCGACGCCCGAGATTTCCGCGCCGATGATCGGGGTCAGCTTTTCGACCGCGATGGTCTCGTAAGGCGCGCCGTCGTCCGTCGCGTGGCGATAGCGCGGGCCCTGCTTGCCGGCGAGTGAGCTCATGGCGTGTCTCCCGATGCATTCTTGCTTGGGAGCATCGTAGCAATGTAGGGCGGCTTAGCGAAGCGTAACCCGCCACTTCGCGCCTGCAAAAATAAGGCGGGTTACGCTTTCGCTAACCCGCCCTACGATTCCTGATCTGGAGCAGAACTATTCCGCCGCGGTCACCGGCACCTTGGCGCCCTGGCCGTAGCGCTGCTCGATGTAGTCGATCACGAGTGCTTTGAAGTCGGCGGAGATGGTCGGGCCGCGCAGGGTGCGGAACTTCTTGCCGTCGACGAACACCGGGGCAGCCGGCGCCTCGCCCGTGCCCGGCAGCGAGATGCCGATATTGGCGTGCTTGGATTCGCCGGGGCCGTTGACGATGCAGCCCATCACCGCGACGTTGAGCTCTTCCACGCCGGGATATTTCGTCTTCCAGGTCGGCATCTCGTCGCGGATGAAACCTTGGATCGAGCTGGCCAGTTCCTGGAATGTGGTCGAGGTGGTGCGGCCACAGCCGGGGCACGCCGCAACCAGCGGCACGAATGTGCGGAAACCCATGGTCTGCAAGAGCTCCTGGCCGACCTGCACCTCGCGGGTGCGGTCGCCGCCGGGCTCCGGCGTCAGCGAGATGCGGATGGTGTCGCCGATGCCCTGCTGCAACAGGATGCCGAGCGCGGCCGAGGACGCCACGATGCCCTTGGTGCCCATGCCGGCCTCGGTCAGGCCGAGATGGATCGCGTAGTCGGAACGGCTGGCGAGATCCTGATAGACCGCGATCAGATCCTGCACGGCCGAGACTTTGGCCGAGAGGATGATGCGATTCTTCGGCATGCCGAGTTCCTCGGCGCGCGCGGCCGAGAGCAGCGCGGATTGCACCATGGCCTCGCGCGTCACCGCGCGCACGTCGCGCGGATCGGGGGAGGCGGCGTTCTCGTCCATCAGCTTGGTCAAGAGCTCCTGGTCGAGCGAGCCCCAATTGGCGCCGATGCGCACCGGCTTGTTGTTCTTGTTGGCGATCTCGATGATGTCGGCGAACTGGGTGTCGCGCTTGTCCTTGAAGCCGACATTGCCGGGATTGATGCGATATTTGGCGAGCGCCTCGGCGCAGGCCGGATAGGCGGCGAGCAGCTTGTGGCCGATATAGTGAAAGTCGCCGATCAGCGGCGTGGTGATGCCGCGCTTGAGCAGGCCGTCGCGGATGTGCGGGACGGCAGCGGCGGCCTCCTCGCGGTCCACGGTGATGCGGACCATTTCGGAGCCCGCGCGGGCGAGCGCTGCGACCTGGGCAATGGTGCCGTCGATATCGGCGGTGTCGGTGTTGGTCATTGACTGCACGACGATCGGGGCACCGCCGCCGACGGCAACGTCGCCGACCTTGACCTGGGTGGTCTTGTGCCGGGGCGCGGGGCCCGCGACGTCGGAATCGATGGTTTTTTCGAGCTTGTTCATGGCGTCCAAATATCAGGTTTTGGTGACGTTCAGCAATGCATCGCGCGGCGCCGCAGCGGATTGACTGGGACGGTTAACCAGAAAAAGCCCAGCAATGACAAGGAGGGCGGCAGCCCCGAATGTCAGGTTCAGCGTGTCGTGCATGATGAAATAGCTACCCACCACGCCAAACAAAGGGGTGATGAAGGTAAAAGCCGACAATTTGCTGGCCGAATAGGTCTTCACCAGCGCGAACCAAAGCGTGAACGTGGTTCCCACGACCCAGATCGCCTGGAAGGCCATCAGGCCCAGCGACAGCGGCGACGGCGTGTGGGGGATGGTCTCCCCGAACAGCCAGGCGGCCAGCCCCAGGATCGGGATCGAGGTCGCGACCTGATAGCCCAGAGCCTTCTCGGGCGCCGCGAAGCGCAGCCGCGTGCCCTTGGCAACTAGCGTGGTCGCCGCCCACAGCGCGGCGCCGCCGACGATCATGAGATCGCCGAGCAGGACATGCGAATCGACGTTGGGCTGCGGCACGCCGATCGCGAGCGCGACACCGGCAAAGCTGATGGCGAGCCCCAGCCATTGCGTCCCGCCAAGTCGCTCGCCGAGCACCTGGTAGGAGCCGAGCGCGACGAAGAACGGCGCGGTGTAGAGGAACACGACCGCCCGCGATGCTGGTGTGAACCGCAGGCCCTGGAAGATCAGCACGAACTCGATGCCGAACATCAGTCCGGCGATGACGCCGGGCTTCCAGGTGCCGTCGCGCTCGAAGAATTTAACGCCGCGCAAGCTGCCGATGATGAACAGCACCGGCAGCGCGCCCATCGAGCGGAACGTGGCCTGAAGCATCGGCGGAATGTCCGGCAGCACCAGCTTCACGGCGATCTGGTTGAACCCCCAGGTCAGGCACAGCATGAGCATCAGGGCGATGGCGCCGGCACTGAGGGGACGACCGGCGGACGGTATGGCTTGAGGTGAGGACATTTCTTCCTAAAACCGGCTTTGCGCCGTTGTTGCTCTATGCGGCTTTCTGACAATGCGCACAAACGCCCGTGATTTCCACCACCGACAATTTGGGAGCGAAGCCTGAGCTGCGCGCGGCGGCGTTGAGGTCCTTGGCGAAGGATGCCGACGGAATCTCACCGACCAGGCCGCAGCGCTCGCAGATCAGGAACGTCACCGCCGAGATCGCGTCGTGGTCGTGAGCGGCGCAGGCGAGATAGGCGTTGCGGCTTTCGATCCGGTGCACGAGGCCGTTGGCCATCAGGAAATCGAGAGCACGATAGACCGTGATCGGCGCCGGCCGCGACATCGACTTCGCCAGTTCGTCGATGACCTCATAGGCGCCGAGCGGCCGGTGGCTCGAGAGCAGCGCCCCCAATACATGGCGGCGTATAGGCGTGAATTTCTGCGCGCGCTCTCCGCAAACGGCCTCGGCATGCGCCAGCGCATCCGCGGTGCAGCGGCCGTGATCGTGATCGGGCGCGGGAAATGCCGGTTTTGCGAGGGTCATGCGACCGGCGTTCTAGCATTTCGAAAGGGGAACCCAAAGCAGGACCGGCGATGCGGCCAGCAGCCATGCTCGGCCTGCGGGACAGCGTCCCGCAAACCCGCCATGAAATAATCATAAGCTTGCTTATTATATTGCAAGCTTATTGGAGACCAAGCTCATGAGCCCAGGGCCCGTGGACCAGAACTTCCTGTTTACGCTCGCCGAGCTCTATCGCCTGCTCCGGGTCTATGCCGACAAGGAAGCCTCGCGCTTCGGCATCACCCGCGCGCAATGGGCGGTGCTGGCCAAGGTCGAGCGCAGCGAAGGCATGAAGCAGTCGGAACTCGCCGAGCTTCTCGAGGTGCAGCCGATCACGCTGACGCGCCTGATCGACAAACTCTGTGACAGCGACTGGATCGAGCGACGCAACGATCCTTCGGATCGCCGCGTCAAGCGGCTGTACCTGAAGAAGGCCGGGCGGCAGTTGCTCGGGCGGATGAGCGGGCTGAAGTCCGAGCTCACGGCCAACGCGCTCGACGGCATCACTCCGGCGGACGCCCATCGCCTCCTCACCCAACTCGAAACAATCAAGGAAAACGTGCGGTCCGCGATCCAGAGCAGCGGAGCGGAACAAGCGCGTAAGGAGCAACGCTATGGCTGATCAGGTTCTCAAGTTCCAGCCCGAGCAGAAAATCGACGGCGGCAAGCCCACCAAGAAAGCCGGCACCGATCCGCGCCGCCGCCTGGTGGCGGGCCTGCGCCGCTATCGCCGCGTGCTGCTCCTGGTTGTGCTGCCGCTCGTCGTCGCGGTTGCCGGCTTCACCTTCTATCTCAATGGCGGCCGTTACGTCGGCACTGATGACGCCTATGTCGGCGCGCAGAAAGTGCTGGTGACCCCTGATATCTCCGGCAAAATCCAGAAGGTCGTCGTCAAGGAAGGTCAGGTCGTCAAGCACGGCGACGAGTTGTTCGAGATCGACCCCGCTCCGTTCCGTCATGCGTTGGAAGAAGCCAAAGCGCAACTCGCCCAAGCCCGCATCACCTATGACAATCTTGTTGCCAACATCAAGATCTACGGTGACATGCTCAATCTTGCCCAGCAGGGCATGGACCTGAAGCAGCGCGACGTCGAACGCAAGCAGTCGCTGGTGAAGAACAATTACGGCTCGCAGCTCGATCTCGACAACGCGTCCAATGCACTGGTTACCGCCGGCGCGCAGGCGCAATACATCAAGCAGCAACTCTCCAATGCCAAGACCCAATTGCTGGGGAATCCCGAGTTGCCGCTGGAGCAATTCCCCGCCTACGCGCAAGCGAAAGCCAAGCTGGACGATGCCCAGCGCAACCTCGACCACACCGTGCTGCGCGCGCCGATGGATGGCGTGGCAACACAGGTCGAACAGATCCAGCTCGGCCGCTACGTCGCCGCCGGCACGCCGGTGTTCTCCATCATCGACGTGGCCCATCCCTGGGTCGACGCCAATCCGAAGGAGAGCGACCTCACCTACGTCACCGAAGGACAGCCGGTCACGCTCGAGGTCGACGCGTTCCCGAACCATACCTTCAAGGGCAAGATCGGCTCGCTCTCGCCCGGCACCGGCGCGCAATTCGCGATCCTGCCGCCGCAGAACGCCAGCGGCAATTTCGTCAAGGTGGTGCAGCGCGTGCCGATCCGCATCTATTTCGACGAGACCGACAAATACGTACGCAAGCTGAAGGCCGGCATGAGCGTTTACGCCACCATCGACACCGGCCACCAGCGCTCGCTCGCCGGTCTGCTCGGCCTGTCGGCGACCGCGAGCCAAGACAAAGATCAGGACAAGGACTAATCCTATGGCGGAGTCCAATCCCGCCCTTATGGTCCCCGGCCTGCGCCGGAACATGGTGACGATCTGCGCCATGACGGCAACCATCATGCAGGCGCTGGACACCACCATCGCCAACGTCGCCCTGCCCTACATGCAGGGCACGCTGTCGGCTTCGCAGGACCAGATCAACTGGGTGCTGACCTCCTACATCGTCGCCGCCGCGATCATGACGGCACCGGTGGGCTGGATCGCCAACCGCTTCGGCCGCAAGCGCATCTTCATCATCTGCTCGGCCGGCTTCACCATGGCATCGGTGCTGTGCGGGCTTGCGCAGGACATCAACCAGATGGTGATTTTCCGCCTGCTGCAGGGCGTGTTCGGCGCGGCCCTGGTGCCGTTGTCGCAATCGGTGATGCTCGACTATTACACGCTCCAGGAACGCGCCAAGGCGATGTCGATCTGGGGCATGGGCGTAATGATGGGGCCGATCATGGGTCCCTCGCTCGGCGCCTGGCTGACCGAGACTTATTCCTGGCACTGGGTGTTCTTCGTCAATTTGCCGTTCGGCGCCATCACCGTGATCGGGCTGATCATCTTCATGGACGAGACCCGGAAGGATCTCAGTCTCAAGTTCGACTGGTTCGGCTTCGCGGCGCTGGCGGTCGCGATCGGGTCGCTTCAGCTCGCGCTCGACCGCGGCGAGCAATTGGGCTGGCTCGAATCGGGTGAGATCCTTGCGGAGTTCATCGTCTCGGCCGTCGCCTTCTACTTCTTCATCGCGCATTCCTTCACGACCTCGACACCGTTCATCCGCTTCGGGCTCTTCAAGGACCGCAATTTCGTCACCGGCTGCGTGTTCATGGTCGTGATGGGCCTCGTGCTGTTCTCGACCATGGCGCTGGCCTCCCCCTATATGCAGAACGTGATCGGCTATCCCATCATCACCGCGGGCCTGCTGCTGGCGAGCCGCGGCTTCGGCACCTTCTTCGCCATGATGCTGGTCGGCCGCATGATGCGTTACATCGAAGCCCGCACACTGATCATCACCGGCCTGACGCTGACCGCGGGCTCGCTGTTCCAGATGACCGGCTGGACCGATTTGACCCAGGTGCCGGAGATCGTGACCGTCAGCGTGATCCAGGGCTTCGGCTTCGGCCTCGTCTTCGTGCCGCTTTCGACGGTGGCATTCCTGACCTTGTCGAATGAGCTGCGCACCGACGGCACCGCGATGTTGACCCTGATGCGCAACGTCGCGAGCTCGGTGGGCATTTCCGTCGTCATCGCCCAGCTGACACAAGGCACGCGGCGGACCTACGCGATCCTGTCCGAACACATCAACCCGTTCAACCATGCGCTCCAGATGCCCAGCGTCAGCGGCATGATCAATCTCTCCACCGACGCCGGTCGCGCCATGGCCGATCGCATGGTCAGCGTGCAGGCGCAGATCATCGCCTTCGCGCACGACTACGAGCTGGTGATGTTCTTCATCCTCTGCACCATCCCGCTCGCCCTGCTGATCGGCTCGACCAAGGCCACCCTGCGCAAGCAGGCGGCGGGGCCGGAACATGCGGTGATGGAGTGATGCCTTCGCCGGGACGACACCGATGATGTTGCGCGCCTCTACCCCAAAATCTCCTCGCAGCCCAGATCCTCGACCGCCATCATCACCCGCTCCAGATTATTCCACCAGATCACCGGTGGGATGTTGATGCTCCACTGCCAGACTGGCTTGGTGATGTGCCACAGCACCGACCGCCGATAGTCCTGGTCGAGCGCGCCGCGCGTATAGCCGCTGACACCGTGCGCCATCAGCATCTCGTGATAGCGATTGAGCAGCGGGCGTTCGAGCGCCTGCCGGCGCTCTGGATACCATTGCGTCGCCATCATATAGGCAAGGTCGTGGGTAGGAACGTTGATGCGCCAATGATCGAAATCGAAAATGCGCACAGCGTCAGCGATGCCCGCGCGTGGCAGCAGGAAATTCCAGGTATGGGCATCGCCGTGAGCGATGGTCACATGGCGATGCGAATGGTAGCGTTGCAACAGTTGCTCGGCCTTGTCGATGAAGCGCCGATACAGGGTCCGCCGCTCCTCACTGAGGCGATCACCAAGCAAATCGGCGAAGCGGTCGTAATGGCCGGCGAATGTCTCTATCAGACTCGCCGTATCATCAAGGCTCATCCAGGTGCCGATGGTGTCGCCGAGACCCGCATGGTCCCACCAAGATGCATGCCAGCGGGCGAGCGCCGTTACGATCGCCATCGCCTGATCGCGTGAGGGCGGCAATGGCCAGTCAGCTGCAACGTCATGGCTGTCGGTGAGATCTTCGAGCAGCAGATGCCAGTCCTGGCTCTCCTCGTCGAAATGCCCATCGTAGCAGCGCGGCACGATGTGCGACGGCATATTTGGCGCAAGGCGGGTGTAGAAGGCCACTTCCTGCCGACCAGAATTTGCCAGCGACTTGGCGTAGGCCGGATTCGGGATCTTCAGGATGACAGAGTGCGGGGACCCGGCTGCTTCCCCGACATAGCGCAGCCCAAGTCGGATAACGTGCGACACCATGGCGGGGTATTGGTGCAGCACCTTCACCTCGCGCACGGCGCCCGCATCCAGCACGCCGCCCCTGCGTAGCGCAGCGGTCAGTCGAGCCCGCTCAACGACCGCCGGCAGTTGTGGAGGTGTCATGGACGCCACGATGCCCTCGTCCCGGACCATACTGCACAATCACACCCCCCGGCACCAGCAATAGGCATCGCGCCGGGCTCAGGCCGCCGCTGTGGAGTCGCGCACCGTCCGGACCACGACCGACCGAAGCTGCTCGAGATTGGCCGCCATGCCGGCGATCGCCTGCCTGACCTCCGCGGCGCGCTCGTTCACGGAGGCGGCGTCGCGGCTGACATCACCGATCTTGGCCGAGACCTCCTTCGCCGCGGAAGTCGATTCGGAAATCGACCGCGTGATCTCGCGGGTCGCGGCGTCCTGCTCTTCCATCGCGGCGGCAACCGAGGTGGCGACGCCGTCGATCTCGACGATGTGGCCTCCCATGGTTTCGACGGCGTCGACGGCGGCTTGCGTCGAGGCCTGGATCTCGGCGATCAGCCGCGCGATCTCCTCGGTGGATTTGGCGGTCTGGTCGGAGAGGGATTTCACTTCGGCGGCGACCACCGCGAAGCCACGGCCGGCCTCCCCGGCGCGCGCCGCCTCGATCGTGGCGTTGAGTGCCAGCAGATTGGTCTGGCCGGCGATGCCGCCGATGAGGTCGGAGACCTCGGCGATCTTCTTCACCGATCCAGCCAGCGTCTGGATGGTCGAGCGCGCCTGTTCCCGACCGGCGACCGCCGATTTTGTAACCGTGCTGGTCCGCGCGACCTGGGTTGCGATCTCGCGGATCGAAGCACTGAGTTCTTCAGCTGCGGCCGAGACGGTCTGCGAGCTGCCGAGGGCCTGGGTGGAGGCGGCTGCGACCGCCTGCGATTGTGTCGAGAGCGACCTTGCGATCTCGGACAGACTGGAGGCGGCACGCTCCACGCCTTGCGTCGCCGCGCTCGCGGTGTCGACCGAGCGGCCGGTCTCGCGCTCGACGGTTTCGGCCATCTGATGCAGGGCCTCACGCTTGGCGAGCGCCGCCTCCTGCTCCTTCTGCAACTGCTCCTCGCGCAGGCGGAAATTCTCGACCGCGGACTGCTTGAACACCAAGAGCGCACCCGCCATCGAGCCGACCTCGTCCTGCCGGTGCGCGAAAGGAATGTCGGCGGCGAGATCGCCGGTCGCGAGCTTTTGCATCGCGCTGGTCATGCGCACGATCGGGCGCATCACGCCGAAGGCGACGCCGAGCAGGCCCGCCGCAATGAAGGCGAGGACGGCGGCGGAGACGCCGAGGAGGATGTAAAGCATCGAGCTGTCGCGGTCCGCGGCCAGCTTCTCCATGTCGGCATTCTGCTTGTTGGCGCTCTCGACGATGCTGTCGATGACGGCGCGATGCGCGGTATAGGCCTCCTTGAGCTGCGCGTAGGCCCGCTCGGAGACGGCCGTATCCTTGGCCTTGAGGGCGGGGAGGAGCTGGTCGGACAACAGCTTCCAGAACTTCTGCACCTCGGCGTCGGATTTCGACACCAGGGTCGTCTTCAGGTCGGCCGAGAGGCTGGAGGTGACCCAGAATGCCTTGCGCTCGTCGTAATCCTTGCGGAGCTGGGCCAGGCGTTCGGCATGGGCCGCCAGCTGGTCGGGCTCGCGCATGGCGAGCGTGGCCTCGAGGTAGGCCTCGATCACATATTCCGGCGGCGGCAGGATGTCGGCGATGAGATCGTTTCCGAGCTTGATATCAGAATAGAGCGGACCGCCGACCTTGAGCTCTTTCAAGGCGTAGAGGCTGGTCGAGACCACGGCGGTAAAGCCGATGGCCAGAACGATGCCGAAAGCAATGATTGCGGAAGAAAGCGAAAGACGAATTTTCATGGAAAAATCCAATGGGCCGCGCTGAATCCCACGGACCCTAAAGGATTACGGTAAACACGGGATTGCATCGCGCGGAAATTGCATCGCGCGAACTCCGGAAAAATACGGGAAATGGCGTCAGGTCAACAGTTTCGGGCAGCGAAGCTTGGGCCCGTCCTCCGCTGTCGTCCCGGATCGGCGCTCCGCCTGTCCGGGACGGCGCTGGGGGTCACACGTCGAAAAATACCGTTTCGTTGTCGCCCTGGAGCCGCAGGTCGAGCCGGTACACCGGCTTGC
>NZ_JADPJF010000151.1:249770-259713 GCF_023073295.1 Bradyrhizobium sp. 23
AGGCACCACCGCCAGCACGGGATCGGCGGCATTGCCGGCCTCGTCACTGAAATAGATGCGGGTATAGAGATGCCGCAGCATGCCGCGACCAAACACCGCAAGCAGGACATGCGGTGCCTGCGGCTTGCCGTCGGGATCGGGCACCACGCCCGGCTTGATGGTTTCAAAGGAATAATTGCCGTCGTTGTCGGTGCCGCAACGGGCAAAGCCGCGGAAGCTCGCATTCGGCAGCGCGCGCTTGTCCTGCGGATCCGCGAAGCGCCCCTGCGCGTCGGCCTGCCAGATCTCCAGCATGGCATCGGGCACAACGACTCCGTCGCCGTCGAACACGCGGCCCTCGATCCGGACGCGATCGCCGGTGACGTCGGGCGTCAGCGTCGAGTTGGTGAACGCATCATTCCAGGCATACTCGCCGGTCGGCGTCAGGCCGTATTTGAAGAACGGGCCGACGGTCTGCGACGGCGTGATCCCATTGTCCTGCACTTAATGGTTCTCCATAGGGGTGGCGTTCTTGCCGCGCAGCACGATGTCAAAGCGGTAACACAGCGCCCATTCGGGCTGGGTGTTCTCGAGATCAAATGACGACACCATCCGCGCCCGCGCCTTCTCGTCCGGCACCGAATTGAAGATCGGATCGAACGGGAACAGCGGATCGGCCGGGAAGTACATCTGCGTCACGAGACGCGTGACGAAGGAATGGCCGAACACAGAGAGATGGATGTGTGCGGGACGCCAGGCGTTATGATGGTTGCCCCAGGGATAGGCGCCAGGCTTGATGGTGACAAAGCGGTAGTAACCGGAGACGTCGCTCACGGTGCGGCCGGCGCCCGTAAAGTTCGGATCGAGCGGAGCCGGATGCTGGTCGCGGACGTGAACGTAACGGCCGCAGGAATTGGCCTGCCAGATCTCGACCAGCGAGTTCGGCACGCCGCGGCCGTCCTCGTCGCGCACATGGCCGTGCACAATAATGCGTTCCCCGAGCGGCTCGCCGGTGTGTTGGGTGGTGAGATCATTGTCGCCCTCGCGAACGGTCTCGTGGCCGTAGACCGGGCCGGTCAGCTCCGACAGCGTATGGCGCATCGGGATCAAGGGTTTGTTCGGCGCACGCTTGACCGAGCTTTTGTACTCGGGCGACAGCGGCAGCGGATGCGCCGTGTTGCTGTCGACGGGATAGATGAATGTCATTGGCGAACTCCTCCCCGGCCCTTTTCCGACCGGTCAACGCTTCCGCCAATCATTATAGGATATAACTAATTGGGGGAAGCGGCTTTGAGCCCTATTTGATCGGCGGACGCGGCAGGACGGCCTCGCCGGCTTCGAGCCGATAGACATGGTCCAGCGAATACCAGGGCGTCGCGACGTCGCGCTCGGTCGGATGTGGCGTGTCATGGCGCAGGAACTTGCCCATCAGCGCTTTGGTCACGCCGAACTGCACGTCACTATCGATATGCGGGTCGGCGGGGTCGTAGACCTGCGAGATCAGCACCTTGAATCCGGGCTTGAAGACCAACGCGTGCAGGTGCGCGGGACGATAGGGATGCCGCTTCTGCGCCTCCAGGAGGCGGCCGACCACGCCGTCGGTCGGAATGGGATAGCCGACCATCATCACGGAGCGGAACGAGAAGGCTCCGTCCTGGTCGGTCGTAAACTTGCCGCGCAGGTTCATGTCGGCCTGCTCGGGGTCCTGGTTTTCATAGAGACCAACCGGCGACGCGTGCCAGACGTCGACCTCGGCGCCGGCGACGGGACGGCCGTCCTTGTCCACGACGCGGCCGTTGACGAACAGCGGCGCGCCTGGGGTCTCGGAGCGGACGATCGATCCGCCATTTTCCACCCGCGGCGAGTTCAGCCGCCAGAATGGTCCGAGCAGCGACTGGTCGGTCTCCGTGTTGCCCTCATCGCCATTATTCAGCAGGCACACCAGCGGCGAGACGCCGAGCGAGCCTGCCATCAGCACGACCTCATTATGCGTGTCGGTCGAGAGCTTGCCGAGTTCGGCGATAACAGCCGTGGCGTCGCGGAATTCCTTCTCGGTCAGGCGAACGTCGCGAACAAAACCGTGCAGATGCTTGACCAGGGAGACCATGATCTGGCGTAGCCGTGGATCGGATGTCTGCTCCATCACCGCCAAGGCCGCGGCCGTGACGTCCTGCTCGCGCGCGATGATCATGGGATGCTCCCTCACCTTGCGTCATGGCCGGGCTTGTCCCGGCCATCCACGACCTTCTTCTCGCGGCACCAAGAACGTGGATGCCCGGGCCTTCGCCTCGCCGAAGAGGCTTCGGCCTCGCAGGCGGGACAAGCCCGGGCATGACGAGTCTGGGGCACCCGGCTCCGGGATGACGGCACGCTGCGCGTCCCGTCAGTTCAGCTTCTCGATGGCGACCGCAACGCCCTGGCCAACGCCGACGCACATGGTGGCGAGCGCGAGCTTGCCGCCGCGCTTCTCCATGCCGTGCACCGCGGTGAGCGCGAGGCGCGCGCCACTCATGCCGAGGGGATGACCGAGCGCAATCGCGCCGCCATGCGGATTGACGAAATCGGCATCGTCGGCAACGCCGAGCTGGCGCATGCAGGCGATACCCTGCGAGGCAAAGGCTTCGTTGAGCTCGATCAGGTCGAAATCGCCGATTTTCTTGCCGAGACGTTCCATCAGCTTGCGGGTGGCCGGCACCGGGCCGATGCCCATGATGCGCGGCGGCACGCCGGCGGAGGCGAGGCCGAGGATGCGCGCGCGCGGCGTCAGGCCGTGCTTCTTCACCGCAGCCTCGGACGCCAGGATCATCGCGGCGGCGCCGTCATTGACGCCGGAGGCGTTGCCCGCGGTCACCGTGCCGGGATTGCGCACGATCGGCCTGAGCTTCGTCAGGGCTTCCAGCGTGGTCTCGGGACGCGGATGCTCGTCCTTGTCGACGGTGACAGGGCCGGCCTTGCCGCCGGGAATGGTGATCGGGGTGATTTCTTCGGCGAAATAGCCGGCCGCAATCGCGGCGCCCGCGCGCTGCTGCGAGCGGATCGCGAAGGCGTCCTGATCCGCGCGCGAGACCTGGAATTCCTCGGCGACGTTCTCGCCGGTCTCGGGCATCGCGTCGACGCCATACTGCGCCTTCAGCAGCGGATTGATGAAGCGCCAGCCGATCGTGGTGTCGAAGATCTCAGCCGAGCGCGAGAACGCTTCCTGCGCCTTGCCCATCACGAAGGGCGCGCGCGTCATGGATTCGACGCCGCCGGCAATCGCAAGCTCGATCTCGCCGGAACGGATAGCGCGGCCGGCCGCACCGACCGCATCGAGACCGGAGGCACAGAGCCGGTTCAGGGTCTGGCCTGGAACGGAATCCGGCAGGCCCGCAAGCAGGAGCGCCATGCGTGCCACGTTGCGGTTGTCCTCGCCGGCCTGGTTGGCACAGCCGAAGAAGACCTCGTCAACCTGTGCCCAATCGAGATTGGGGTGCTTGGCCATCAGCGCCTTGATCGGGGCCGCCGCCAGGTCGTCGGCACGCACCTTGGCGAGCGACCCGCCAAAACGGCCGATCGGGGTCCGCACGGCATCGCAGATAAAGACGTCACGCATGGTTGTTCTCCCTGAATGCCGCGATCCGGCCTAAATTCTTCAATGTCGACGGAGTTTTAGGAGGGCGCCCGCGGCAGGTCAATTGACCGATACGCGCGTGTTCCGACGGGTGTGCACGCGAGTTGCGCATGCCGCGGTGCGGACAACGTGGAAAACCTCCCCTCTCCGCCCAAAGCGATAGGAGCGCGGGGCGAAATTTTGTAGGTTGCGCCGCCCATGACAATGCAACAACCGATCCCTGCACCGCCTCCCGACGATACGCCCGCGCCGCAGGCGGAAGCTGCCGCGCGCGTCACGCCGATGATGGAACAGTACCTTGAAATCAAGGCGGCACATCAGGGCCTTCTGCTGTTCTACCGGATGGGCGACTTTTACGAGCTGTTCTTTGAGGACGCCGAGATCGCCTCCAGGACACTCGGCATCGTCCTGACCAAGCGCGGCAAGCATCAAGGCGCCGATATCCCGATGTGCGGCGTGCCAGTCGAGCGCTCCGAGGACTATTTGCACCGGCTGATCACCGCCGGGCACCGGGTCGCGGTGTGCGAGCAGACCGAGGATCCCGCGGCGGCGAAAGCACGCGGCAACAAGAGCGTCGTGCGCCGCGGCGTGGTGCGCCTGGTCACGCCGGGCACGCTGACCGAGGACACGCTGCTCGACGCGCGCGCCAACAATTACCTGCTGGCGCTCGCGCGCGCGCGCTCATCGGCGGGCGGTGACCGCTTTGGCCTCGCCTGGATCGACATCTCGACCGCCGAATTCACGGTGACGGAATGTTCGGGCGGCGAACTCGCCGCCACGCTGGCGCGGATCAATCCGAACGAGGTGATCGTCACCGACGCGCTCTATAACGACAGCGAGCTCGGACAGACCCTGCGCGAGCTGCCGGCGGTGACGCCGCTGACCCGCGACGTCTTCGACGGCGCCACTGCCGAGAAGCGGCTGTGCGACTATTTTGCCGTCGCGACCATGGACGGACTGTCCCAGCTCACGCGGCTGGAAGCCACTGCCGCCGCCGCCGCCGTCACCTATGTTGACCGCACCCAGGTCGGCAAACATCCGCCGCTGTCGCCGCCCGCGCGCGAAGCCTCGGGCGCGACCATGGCGATCGATCCCGCCACCCGCGCCAATCTCGAACTGACGCGGACACTCGCCGGCGAACGCCGCGGCTCGCTGCTCGACGCGATCGACTGCACGGTGACCTCGGCCGGCTCGCGCCTGCTGGCGCAGCGGCTTGCCGCGCCGCTGACCGATGCGGCGGCGATTGCGCGGCGGCTCGATGCCGTCGGCAGCTTCGTTGCCGACTCGGCCGCGCGCGAGGACATCCGCAGCATCCTGCGCGGCGCCCCGGACATGTCGCGGGCGCTGGCCCGTATATCCGTCGGCCGCGGCGGTCCGCGTGACCTCGCCGGCCTGCGCGATGGCATCATCGCCGCCGACCAGGTGCTGACGCGGCTTGACGAACTCGACCAGCCGCCGCAGGAGATCGCCGTCGTGATGGCGGCGCTGCAAAAGCCATCGCGCGAGCTCGCGGCGGAATTCGCCAGGGCGCTCGACGATCAACTGCCGCTGATCAAGCGCGACGGCGGGTTCGTTCGCCAGGGCTATGAGCCTGCGCTGGACGAAACGCGAAATCTGCGCGACGCCTCGCGCCTGGTGGTGGCCTCGATGCAGGCGCGCTACGCCGACAACACGGGTGTGAAGGGGCTCAAGATCCGGCACAACAACGTGCTCGGCTATTTCGTCGAGGTCACCGCGCAGCACGGCGACAAGCTGATGTCGGCGCCGCTAAACGCAACCTTCATCCACCGCCAGACGCTGGCCGGCCAGGTCCGCTTCACCACCTCCGAGCTCGGGGAGATCGAAGCCAAGATCGCCAATGCCGGCGACCGCGCACTCGGGCTCGAGCTCGAGATTTTCGAGCGGCTCTGCGCCAAGGCTTTGGCCATCAGCGAGGAACTGCGCGCCGCCGCTCACGCCTTTGCGCTGCTCGACGTCGCGACGTCGCTTGCCAAGCTGGCGATCGACCAGAACTATGTGCGGCCCGAGGTGGACTCGTCTCTCGGCTTTGCGATCGAGGCGGGCCGCCATCCCGTGGTCGAGCAGGCCTTGAAGCGCAATGGCCAGCCGTTCATCGCCAATGCCTGCGATCTCTCGCCGGGCCCTGCGCAAAAATCCGGCCAGCTCTGGTTGCTGACCGGTCCGAACATGGCGGGTAAGTCGACCTTCCTGCGCCAGAACGCGCTGATTGCGTTGCTCGCCCAGATCGGAAGTTTCGTGCCGGCGACACGCGCGCGGATCGGCATCATCGACCGCCTGTTCTCGCGTGTCGGCGCCGCCGACGATCTCGCCCGCGGCCGTTCCACCTTCATGGTCGAGATGGTCGAGACCGCTGCCATCCTCAACCAGGCCGGCGAGCGCGCGCTCGTGATCCTTGATGAAATCGGCCGCGGCACCGCGACCTTCGACGGCCTCTCGATCGCCTGGGCCGCAATCGAGCACCTGCACGAGAGCAACCGCTGCCGCACGCTGTTCGCGACGCATTACCACGAGCTGACGGCGCTCTCCGCCAAGCTGCCGCGGATGTTCAACGCGACCGTGCGGGTGAAGGAATGGCAGGGCAATGTCGTGTTCCTGCACGAGGTGTTGCCGGGTTCGGCCGATCGCTCTTACGGAATCCAGGTCGCCAAGCTCGCGGGCCTGCCGCCGGCCGTGATCACGCGCGCCAAATCGGTACTGGCGAAGCTGGAAGCCCAGGACCGCGGCCAGACCGCGCGCGCGCTTGCTGACGATCTGCCGCTGTTCGCAGTGCCCTCGCGCGCCGCCGCAGAAGTCACACCGCCGAGCGAGGCCGAACTGCTGATGGACGCGGTGAAGGCGCTGCATCCGGACGAGATGTCGCCACGCGAAGCGCTCGATGCGCTGTATGCGTTGAAGGCCAAGCTGCCGAAGCAGTGACGGTGCCGCAGGGTGGGTGAGCCGAAGGCGTAACCCACCACCTTTGTCAGCGCGCGAGAAGTGGTGGGTTACGCTTCGCTAACCCACCCTATGCTTCTGAACGCTACGCCCTCGCCGCGATCGCCGCCACTTCCGCTGCGGCGCGCTGCATGCTGGTCGACATCTCGTTGGTCACCGTGCTCTGCTCTTCGATTGCCGCGGCCGTCGACGTCACATATTCGCTGACGTTGCTGATGGCCGTCTTGATCGAAGCCAGGGCGGTGACGACGTCTCCAGAGATGCCGTTGAGGCTACCGATCTCAGCGCCGATCTTGTCAGTGGCCTGCTTGGCTTGGTTGGCGAGGCTCTTGACCTCCGAGGCCACCACCGCAAAACCCCGACCGGCTTCACCGGCGCGGGCGGATTCGATGGTGGCGTTGAGTGCCAGGAGGTTGATCTGCCCGGTGATGTTGTTGATGAGCTCGACGATCCCGCTCATCGCCAGCGCCGCTTCAGTGAGGCGCTGGGCCTGGGCATCAGCGGACGCGACCTGCTCCACCGCGCTCATCGCCGTCTCGCGCGATTTGGTCATGGCCTCGGAAATCTCCCGCACCGAGGCGTTCAGCTCTTCCGATCCGGCGGCGACCGATTCCATCATGCCGCGGACGCGCTCGTTGCCCATGCGGACCAGCACCTGTTTCGTGACGTCGGTCGCATATTTCACGACCTTGAACGGCTTGCCGTTGAGATCCATGATCGGATTGTAGGAGGCCTGGATATAGACCTCCCTGCCGCCCTTGCCGATGCGCTTGTATTCGGCCGCCTGATACTGGCCGCGGTTGAGCGCCGCCCAGAACTCGCGATAGCCATTGCCATCGCGCTCCGAGGGCTCGACAAACATGCTGTGGTGCTTGCCCTTGATCTCAGCCAGCGAATAGCCGAGGGCGCCGAGGAAATTGGCGTTGGCGGTGATGATCGTGCCGTCCATGTTGAACTCGATCACCGCCTGCGCCTTCTCGATCGCCGTGATCTGGCCCGCAAGGACGGCATTCTTCAGCTTCTCCGCCGTGACGTCGGTCGCGAACTTGGCGACGCCGAAGGGCTTGCCGTTCTCATCGAGTAGCGGATTGTAGGAGGCGAGAATCCAGACCTCGCGGCCGCCCTTGCCGATGCGCTTGAACTCGCCAGCCTGGTATTCGCCGCGGTTGAGCTTGGCCCAGAACTCGCGATAGGCCGCGCCGTCGCGCTCGGCCTGGGGCATGAAGAGGCTGTGATGCTTGCCCTGGATCTCGGTCAGCGAATAGCCAAGCGCGTTGCAGAAATTCTCGTTGGCCGTGACGATGGTGCCGTCGAGCTTGAACTCGATCACGGCCTGGGCGCGGCCGATAGCGGCGATCTTCGAAGACTCCGTCATGCTCCGGATCTTCTTCTCGGTGATTTCGGTCGCAATCTTGGCGACCATCACCGTCTTGCCGTTGCCGTCGAGCACCGGATTGTAGGATGCTTCGATCCAGATCTCACGGCCGCCCTTCGCGATCCGCTTGAACTCGCTTGCCTGATACTCGCCGCGGTTCAATGCAGCCCAGAACGCCTTGTACTCGGCGCCGTCGCGCTGGTCGGCCGGCATGAACATGGCGTGCTTCTTTCCCTTGATTTCGTCGAGGGAATAGCCGAGGGCGTTCAAGAAATTCTGGTTGGCGCTCAGGATCGTGCCGTCCATGGCAAACTCGATCATGGCCTGCGAGCGGCCGATGGCGGCGAGCTTAGCATCCGCGTCGTTGCGGGACTTGCGGCCAAACATCATTGAATCTCCAAAATCATTAAATTGCGAGACGGGATCAGGTGACGTGACGGCGCGGCACACGCGCTGAATTCCAATCGAATTCCGCCGGTAAAACTCGCGTTGCGAAGACCAAGGCGGATACGCAAGATGATTCAGTACCCATAAGATTCGAATAAAGTGCTAACGAATTCTGGGAAAAGCGATCGCCGACAGAGCAGCCTAAAGCTGCACGACGGTAGGCCTTACACGCTGCTCGGTCGGCGCTGTCACTTGAATGCTTGGTCCTTCAGGAGTTTGAAGGAAAGCGTCTCGCGATCGGTCATGGCGAGTTTTGCTACGGAAGTATCCGGCGACGCCGCGCCGCATGTCCGTAGTGTCACGGCGCTTGCCGCGCCTTGTGCTGCGTACGCCGCCCGATCCCCCACAGCGTCAGATTCCAAACAATGCAGGTGGCGAGTGCAAGCCCAAGACCGACGGCGGAGCCGAACCACGCCACCGCCACGTGCAACACCGCGATCGCCATTCCGAATCCGAGCAGCCCCCAAGCCGAATTGGCCAGCACCGCGGCGGTCGGCGGACCGCCGATTCGCGGATGCAGGATCACCATGATGCTGGAAAACACCACCGGATACAGCGCGATGATGCCGCTGATCCGGGGACCGACCCAGCCCGAGGTCGAGACGACGATTGCGACGAGGGTCGCGACCAGCGCGGCCCGCATCGGCACGTCATACCAGCGCCGCGTCACCAGCGGCATCTTTACATGGCGATAGCCCGCGAGCAGCGGAATGCAGATGCCGAACGCGATCAGATTGGCGGCGAGCCCGGCGGTGAGCGGCCAGTCGAACTGCTTGATGATCGAGGCGAACACGATCCAGACCGCGACCGCGCTTCCGCAACTCACCAGAAGGCTGCGCCGCTGCGCCAGCACCACATAGGTGAGACACATGAAGATCGTCGCGGCATTGACCGGCAAGCTCGACAGCGCGCCCTGCGCGATGAAGGCGGCATCGTGGTCGAGCGCGAGGAAGACGTAGGATGGTCCGGCCGAAACCGGCAAGGTCGCGACCAGCGCGCCGATCACCGGCCCTGAACGCTCGGTGATGATCGACGCCGTCACGACGAACGCCGCCGCGACCATCATGCGCAGAACGAGGATGAGGATGAGGTGGAGCTCGGGGGACATTTTTTTCTTTTGTCGTCCCGGGCTTCGCCGAGACGACACGAATTGTTGGGCGAGCGGCCTTCGCTCGCTACATCCGCTGCATCGACACCGAGACCTTCGGGCCGTTCTTGATGGTCTGATAGACCACGCAGTAGCGCTCGGTGAGCTTGAGCAGCAGGTCGAGCTTGTCTTGCGGCGCATCAGTATCGACGTCGAAGCGCAGACGTATCTCGGCGAAGCCGACCGGCGTCTCCTTGTCGACGCCGAGCGTGCCGCGGAAATCGAGATCGCCCTCGGCGTAGACGTTGCCGGTCTTCAAGGGTACCTCGATCGCGGTCGCGACCGATTTCAGCGTGACGCCGGCGCAGGCGACCAGCGCTTCGAGTAGCATGTCGCCCGAGCAGAGCTCGAGGCCGGAGCCGCCGGTTGCGGGATGCAGGCCGGCCATTGCGATGGCGCGGCCGGTCTCGACCTTGCAGGCGATGCCCTC
>NZ_JADPJF010000151.1:259804-343241 GCF_023073295.1 Bradyrhizobium sp. 23
CGAGCCCTTGGCCCTCAACGTGATCATCGCGGTCTTGGGGTCGGTCTTGTAGCGCTCCTTGATCGGGGCCTGCATCTGGCGCAGTGCTGCGGCGTCCATTTTGTCTCTCCCGGGAAAATCGTCTCTACGAAGTACCGGCTTGCGATGTACCGGCTCGGAGCGAAATTGTCACCACCACATGGCCTGACCGGGACCCTGGGTTGCGTCACGGTCGGGCACGCTGCGGTCGAGCGAACGATCGAGTGACGTCAGCACACTTCGCTTGAAATTCTCGAACAGCGGCGAATTGCGGTCGCGTGGCCTGCCCAGGTTGATCTCGATCTGGTCGAACAGCCGGCCCGGCCGCGGCCGCATCACCAGCACGCGGTCAGCCAGCACCACGGCCTCGTCGACGTCATGGGTGACGAGGATGAGCGTCGGCCGCGTGTCGGCCCAGAGATCGAGCAGATGATCCTGGAGGTCCCTGCGGGTGAAAGCGTCGAGCGCCGAGAACGGCTCGTCGAGCAAGAGCACCTCGGGCTGCGGCACCAGCGCGCGGGCGATCGCGACGCGCTGTGCCTGCCCGCCCGAGAGCTCGCGCGGCCAGGCCTGCGCCTTCTCGGCGAGCCCGACACGCTCGAGCGCACGCGCCACCTTTTCACGCCGCTCGGTCGCGGGCCCATCGGCAAGACCAAAGCCGATATTGTCGGCGACGCTGAGCCAGGGCAGCAGCCGCGGCTCCTGGAAGATGATGCCGATCTTGGCATGCGGCGCGGCGATCGCCTCGTTGTCCAGCGTCACCGTGCCCGAGCTTGCGCGGTCGAGGCCCGCGATGGCGCGCAGCAGCGTGGACTTGCCGCAGCCCGAGCCGCCAATGATGGCGACGATCTCGCCTTGCCTGATCTCGGCGGAGAAGCGCGCCAGCGCCTGCACGCCGTTGGGATAGGTCTTGCTGACCCGGTCGAGCGCCAGCATCGCCTTATGCTCCCGTTGTACGCCCAAAGGCGTCCTGCCAGCGCAGGAAGGGCGCAGCCGCGATCTCGATCAACCAATCCGTGAGCTTGCCGAGGATCGCGAAGATCACGATGGCGGCGAGGATCTGCGCGGGCTTGCCGAGCTGCTGGCCGTCGAGCAGGAGATAGCCGAGGCCTTCGGACGCGCCGATCAGCTCGGCCGCCACCACGAACATCCAGCCCAGACCAAGACCGACGCGCAAGGACACGACATAGGCCGGCAGCACCGCGGGCAGCAGGATACGGCGGATCATGGCAGGCCCGGAGAGACGGAATGTGCGACCGACCTCGACGATCTTGCGATCGACGATGAGGATCGCGCCCATCACGCCGAGATAGACCGGAAAGAACACGCCGACTGCGATCAGCGCGATCTTCGAGGTCTCGAAGATGCCGAGCCAGAGGATGAACAGCGGCACCCAGGCCAGCGACGGGATCGCGCGCAGCGCCTGCACGGTCGGGTCGAGCAGCCGCCGCGCCAGCGACCAATAGCCGGATATGGCGCCGAGCAAGGTCCCCGCGACCACGCCGAACGCAAAGCCAAGGCCGACACGCCACAGCGTTGCGGCGATGTGACGGAACAGTTCGCCGGAGCGCGCAAGATCAACGACGGTGGCGAACAAGCGCGAGGGCGGCGGCACCAGCCGGCCGTTGGACCAGCCGGACCAGGCCACGAGTTCCCAGCCAAGCGCGAGGGTCAGTGGCAACAGCAATCCCAGCGTCGGCCCCGCATAGCGCGACAGCCGCGAGGGCGCGGCGCTCTCGGCCGGTTCCGTAGTCTGTTGCAGGACTGGCGCGTCAGAGATCATGGCCGGTAGGAAGCGCGTCCTGTGCGAGATTGCAAGGGCGCGCGGCATTCTCGGCGTCGTCCCGGACAAGCGCAGCGAAGCGGAGCGCAGATCCGGGACCCCTAACCACGGGAAGGCGTGGCTACGGTGACTCGGAGTTGCCCCTTTGGCGCCAAACCACTTCCTGTGGTTATGGGTCCCGGGCTCGCTTCGCGCCCCGGGACGACGACCGAGTTTGCCGCCCGCCTGCCTTTAATTCGTCGGCAGCGGGACCTGATCGTCGATCAACGCATCCAGCGTCGCCTTCACATCGACCTTGGCGTCGACGACGCCGGCCTGTTGCAGGGCGAGGCCCGCGGCGAGGATCGATTCGCGCTGGGGCGCGCCGATGCGGCTGTGGGTCAGCTCGGTGCGCTCCTTGAGTTGCTTGTCGACGACAGGCTCCGGCAGCTTGGTCACGGCGATGAAGGTCTTCTTGAGCTCGTCGTAATTCGCGAGCGAATATTTGCGCGCCTCTTCGTACACCGCGAGCACGCGGCGGGCGGCGTCCGGATAGTCTTTCAAAAACTGCTCGCGCACATTGAGGATGCCCCAAGTGTTGGCGTCGGCCTTGCGATAGAACAGTTTCGCGCCGTCCTCGACCTCGGCCTGCGCCATCATCGGATCGAGCCCGGCCCACGCATCGACGTCGCCGCGGATCAGCGCGGTCTTGCCGTCGGCGTGCTGGAGCAGCACCGGCGTGATGTCCTTTTCGGTGAGACCTGCGCCAAGCAATGCGCGCACCAGGAAGATGTGCGGATCGGTGCCGCGCGTCACCGCGACCCGCTTGCCCTTGAGATCGGCGACATTAGCAATCTTGGAATCCTTTGATGTCACCAACGCCGTCCATTCGGGACGCGAATAGACGTAGATCGACTTGATCGGGTTGCCGTTGATACGCGCGACCAGCGCCGCCGAGCCCGCGGTCGAGCCGAAGTCGATCGAGCCCGCATTGAGGAATTCGAGCGCCTTGTTGGAGCCGGCCGACTGCACCCAGGTGACGGTGATGCCGTCCTTGGCGAACTCCTTTTCCAGGAGTCCCTTCTGCTTCAGGACCATCGACACCGGATTATAGGTCGCCCAGTCGATACGGATTTCCTTGAGCGGATCCGCCGCCCGCGCCGCGGGGGACATGGCAAGAGCGACCGCTCCCGCCAACAGTATGCGTCGTGTAATCCTGGTCATGCCCGACCTCCTCAAAACTTCATTGTTTTTCAATGAGTTAGATCTAGAAATCAACGAGAAAATCCATCCCTCGAAAGCGCGCCGGCTGAGAACAGCTTTGCCCAAAGCCGCACCTTTCCAGCATGGAACGACTATTGCGAGAGAATGGCGGGTGACAGCGCCGGCCGCCTCTTATATCCGGTGAGACATGGACAGCGTCGCGACTGAACACAAGGCCGAGGTGGACGATCGCTTCGACACCGCGCGGATCACCGCCGCGGTCGATGCGCTTGCCGAGAAGCACCAGGGACGCGAGGACGCGTTCCGCACGGCCATGGCGCAACTGCTCAAGGCCGAGCTGATTGCCTCGCGCGCTGCGGCACAGACGATCCTGCTGAAGGACCGTCATGGCCGGCGCTGCGCCGAGCGACTGTGCCACGTGCAGGACGAGATCATCCGCATCCTGTATTCGGCCGCGACCCGCCATCTCTACCGCTCGCCGATTCCGAGCGGTGCCGAGCGCATGGCAGTGGTGGCGACCGGCGGCTATGGCCGCGGCCTGATGGCCCCCGAGTCCGACATCGATCTGCTCTTCATCCTGCCCTACAAGCAGACCGCCTGGGGCGAGCAGGTCGCCGAGGCCATTCTCTATTGCCTCTGGGACATGGGGCTGAAGGTCGGTCACGCCACGCGCTCGGTCGACGAGTCGATCCGGCAGGCGCGCGGCGACATGACCATCCGCACCGCGATCCTGGAGACGCGCTTCCTTACCGGAGACCGGCCGCTCTATGACGAGCTGGTTGCCCGCTTCGACAAGGAGGTCGTGCAAGGCACCGCGTCCGAGTTCGTCACCGCGAAACTCGCCGAGCGTGAGGAGCGGCATCGCCGCGGCGGCCAATCGCGTTATCTGGTCGAACCCAACGTCAAGGACGGCAAGGGTGCGCTCCGCGACCTGCACACGCTGTTCTGGATCGCGAAGTACGTCTACCGCGTGAGCGACACCGACGAACTGGTCGACCGCGGCGTGTTCGACGCGCAGGAATACCGCACCTTCCGCCGCTGCGCCGACTTCCTCTGGTCGGTGCGCTGCAATCTTCACTTTTACTCCGGTCGCCCTGAAGAGCGCCTCTCCTTCGACCTCCAGCGCGAGATCGCGGTCCGGCTCGGCTACACCTCGCATCCCGGCATGCAGGACGTCGAACGCTTCATGAAGCACTACTTCCTGGTCGCCAAGGAAGTCGGCAACCTCACCGCCATCCTCTGCGCCAAGCTCGAGGACCAGCAGGCCAAGCCCGCGCCGGTGCTGAGCCGGATGATGGCGCGGCTGCGCCCCACCGCGGTGAAGCGGCGAGTGCCCGACAGCGACGACTTCATCGTCGACAACAACCGCATCAACGTCGCCGCGCCCGACGTGTTCAAGCATGATCCGGTCAATTTGATCCGCATCTTCCGCCTGGCGCAGAAGAACAATCTCGCCTTCCACCCGGACGCGATGCGCGACGTGACGCGTTCGCTCGGCCTGATCAACGCGCAGATGCGCGAGAATCCCGAAGCCAACCGGCTGTTGATGGAGATCCTGACATCCGACAACGCGGAAATCGTGCTGCGGCGGATGAACGAGACCGGCGTGCTCGGCCATTTCATCCGTGCCTTCGGCAAGATCGTCTCGATGATGCAGTTCAACATGTATCATCACTACACCGTCGACGAGCATTTGATCCGCTGCGTCGGGTTCCTCCAGGACATCGAACGCGGCGGCATCGAGGAATTCGCGGTGGCGAGCGACCTGATGCGCAAGATCCGGCCGGAGCATCGCTCCGTGATCTACATTGCGACGCTGCTGCACGACGTCGCCAAGGGCCGGCCCGAGGATCACTCGATCGCCGGCGCCAAGGTGGCGCGACGGCTCTGCCCGCGGCTCGGCTTCAGTCCGGCCGACACCGAGCTCGTGGCCTGGCTGATCGAGGAGCATCTGACGATGTCCACGGTCGCACAGTCGCGCGATCTCTCCGACCGCAAGACCATCGAGAATTTCGCCGCCGTGGTGCAGTCGGTCGAGCAGATGAAGCTCTTGACGATCCTGACCACCGCCGACATCCGCGGCGTCGGCCCAGGCGTGTGGAACGGCTGGAAGGCGCAGCTCTTGCGCTCGCTGTACTACGAGACCGAACCGGTGCTGACGGGTGGCTTCTCGGAGGTAGACCGCGGCAAGCGGCTCACGGCCGCGTATGCCGAATTCCGTAACGCCTTCGCGGAATGGCCGGCGGAAGAGCTCGACGCCTATATCGCCCGGCACTATCCGGCCTATTGGCTCAAGGTCGAGCTGCCGCGCAAGATCCGCCACGCGCGCTTCGTCCGTGCCAGCGAGCAGGCGGGCCACAAGCTCGCGATCAATGTCGGCTTCGACGAGGTGCGTGGCGTCACCGAGCTGACCATCTTCGCCGCCGACCATCCCTGGCTGCTGTCGATCATCGCAGGCGCCTGTGCCTCGGCCGGTGCCAACATCGTCGATGCCCAGATCTACACCACGACCGACGGTCGCGCGCTCGACACCATCTCGATTTCCAGGGAATACGACCGCGACGAGGACGAGGGACGGCGCGCCACACGCATCGGCGAGATGATCGAGGACGTGCTGGAAGGCAAGCTGCGTCTGCCCGAAGTGGTGGCCCGGCGCACCGTGCGCGGCAAGGCGCGGCCGTTCGTGATCGAGCCGGAAGTGACCATCAACAACCAATGGTCCGACCGCTACACAGTGATCGAAATGTCCGGCCTCGACCGCCCCGGGCTGCTCTACGAGCTGACCACCGCGATCTCGAAGCTCAACCTCAACATCGCCTCGGCCCATGTCGCGACCTTCGGCGAGCGCGCGCGCGACGTGTTCTACGTCACCGATCTCCTGGGCGCACAGATCAGCGCGCCGACACGTCAGGCCGCGATCAAGAGCGCGCTGACCCACGTGATGGCCGGCGACAAGGCGGTTCAGCCAGCGGCCTGACTTCTCTCGTCATTCCCCGCTGAATCATCGCGCCGACTTTTGTTCGGAGAATCGCAGCGCGTTCACCAGCGCAGACAGCGTCGCCCGGTTGATGCCGACGACTGGGATAATACATGAAGAAGCCCGGAATTGGCGGAGTCCAATCCTCCAGCACCCGGATAAGGCGGCGCTTCGCAACATATTCGGCGACCTGCTCTTCATAAGCGAGTCCCACACCAACCCCGGCGAGCGCCGCCTGGATCACCAGGTGGGTATCGTCAATGATGAGTGGGCCGTTCACGTTGATCGTGACCGACTTTCGTCCCTGCTGAAACTCCCACCGATATGGTCCACCCGCAAGACGCAGCGTAACGCACCGATGATCGTTCAGATCCTTTGGTTTCTTGGGGATGCTTCGTGAAGCGAAATAGCTTGGCGAGCCCACTACCGCCAATCGCAGTTCGGGCGTGAGGCGAACCGCGATCATATCCTTTTGAATGTACTCGCCAAGCTGGATACCGGCATCGAACTCGCCTGCAACAAGGTCCACGGGGCCAGTGACGGTAACAACGTCCAGAACGATGTCCGGGTAGGACTCAGCGAAAGCTCTCAACCGCGGCAACAACACCATCACGGCAGCTGATCGTGACATTACGATTCGGAGACGACCTTCGGGTCGCTGCCGAACACTTCGGGCCTTGTCGAGGGCGTGACGAATTTGCTCAAGCGCCGGAGACAAGTCTTCCAAAAGAGCTGCCCCCGCAGCGGTTGGCGCAACGCTCTTGGTTGTTCGAGCGAGCAGCTGCAGCTCAAGCCGTTGCTCAAGCCTCCGGATTGTGTGACTCAAGGCAGACTGAGACACACCCAGCTTTATCGCAGCGCGCGTAAAGCTTCGTTCACTGGCCACGATTGCGAACGTCGCGAGCTCGTTCAATTCGTTTGTCATCGTCTATGAATATCGATCATAAGCCCATGCCGCGCAAGTCGGCTGGCTTCATAAACAACTATGCCGTAGGCTCCCACCCGCAATTCGACGACCTACGGTGCTTTTCTGCACGGGCGCCAGGCTGACGCTCGGCACGGCTGGCCGGGCCGGGCCGCATGAATGCCCGGTGTAACGGCTTTGAGGATGACAATGAATACGGACGTTCCCGCCTTGCACTCCCTTGCGCAAACCTATTTCGATGCTGCCTATGAAATGGATGCCGAGAAATTTGCATCCATATTTCACCCCTTGAGTTCCGTGACGAAGGTCGCCGAGGACGGCAACGTGGGCGTGACGCCGATTGCGACCTGGCTGGCAGCGGTCCGCGACATGAAAGCTCCAAAGCAACAGGGCTTCGAGCGAGACGATCAGATCCTGTCGACGGATGTTGAAGGAGAGCTCGCGCTTTTGAAGGTGAAATTGCGCATCCCGCCGCGTTACTTCACAGACCTGTTGTCGTGCTTGAAGGTGAACGGGACCTGGAAGATCGCGCAGAAAGTAATGACGTCGAACGTCTGATGGATTCGGTCACGGCGGGGGAGAGCGGCCGAAGGCTCGCTCGACGGCCCATCGCCGGCCGCCGCCAATCGCTCAACCGTTGTCAAACAGGCGCTTAGACCGCCACGCCTTCATGCCGCAGCAGCCAGCGCTTGCGCTCGAGGCCGCCGCCATACTTCACCAGAGAACCATCGGCGCCGATCAGGCGGTGGCACGGCAGCACCACGCTGATCGGATTGGAGCCGTTGGCATGGCCGACGGCGCGAATGGCTTTGGGCGTGTCGATCCTTGCGGCGAGCGCGCCGTAACTCATTGTGGTGCCGGCAGGGATTTGCGCCAATGCATTCCAGACCTTCTGCTGGAACGGCGTGCCGGCGATGCGCCAGGCGATGTCTGAGAGCTGGCCGAGATCGCCGTCGAAATAGTCCGACAGCGCAGTCCGCATGGCCGCGGGCGCGGGCTGGTCACTCAGGTCCACCAGACCGTAATGCAGGCGCAAGAGCTCGCGCATGCGGTGCTCGTAATCCTCCCAGTCGAGCGCGCGCAAGGCGCCCTCAGCGTCGGTGATCAGCAGCGCGATCCCGATCGGCGTCGCCAGCCGATCGAGGCCGAAGCTTACAGGCGGTTTGGTCGGTCGCGCGGGCATTGCGGCACCATTGCATCGAAACACGCCATCGCACTTGCCACGCCAGCCGTGCTAGCGTCCACCCGAAAGCTGACGCTGGGGGAGCTCAACTTGATCTGGATCGCGAATATCCTGGTGGCGCTGGTCGCCGCACTGCACGCTTACTTCCTGATCCTGGAGATGTTGCTCTGGGACAAGCCGCAGGGCTTGAAGGTTTTCCGCAACACGCCGGAGAAGGCAGCGATCACCAAGGTGCTGGCCGCGAACCAGGGACTCTATAACGGTTTCCTGGCCGCCGGCCTGGTCTGGGGGCTGGTGCACGGCAATCCGGCCTTCGCGTTCCAGATCAAGGCGTTCTTCCTGCTCTGCGTGATCGTGGCCGGCGCTTATGGCGCGGCGACCGTCAGCACGCGGATCCTGATCGTGCAGGCGCTGCCGGCGGCGCTCGCGCTGTTGGCCTTGTTCCTGACCTGAGATGCCATAGCGCGGCACCGCGATCCTTGCGCGGCGCCTGCCGTTCCTCCACAATCTCCGACAGCGATGGCGACCGTTGGCAATCAACGGGACAAGACCGTCGGTCGGAAATTCCGTCAGGAGGAACAAGCCCACATGAGCAATCGCAGAGCCTTCATCACCGCCACGGCGGCGCTCGCCTTCGCGTTCTCCGCCAACCAAGCTCTCGCCCAGAAGAAATACGACACCGGCGCGAGCGACACCGAGATCAAGATCGGCCAGACCGTGCCGTTCTCCGGGCCCTATTCCGTCTACGCCAATATCGGCAAGACCCAGGCCGCCTACTTCAAGATGATCAACGATCAGGGCGGCATCAACGGCCGCAAGATCAATCTGATCCAGTATGACGACGCCTATTCGCCGCCGAAGACGGTCGAGCAGGTGCGCAAGCTCGTCGAAGGCGACGAGGTGCTGTTCACCTTCCAGATCATCGGCACGGCCGCGAACGCTGCCGTGCAAAAATATCTCAACGGCAAGAAGATCCCGCAACTGCTGGCCTCGACCGGCGCCGCGCGCTTCAACGATCCGCAGAACTATCCCTGGACCATCGCCTATAATCCCAACTACGTGTCCGAGGGACGCATCTACGCCAAGTACATCCTCAAGGAGCATCCGAACGCCAAGATCGGCGTGCTCTACCAGAACGACGACATGGGCCGCGACTATCTCGCCGGCCTCAAGAGCGGTCTCGGCGACAAGGCCGCCAGCATGATCGTCGGCGAGGTGTCCTACGAGGTCACCGATCCGACGGTGGACTCGCAGGTGGTCAAACTGAAGTCGTTGGGCGCCGATCTTTTCTATGATGCCTCGACACCCAAATTCGCGGCGCAGGCGATCAAGAAGGTCGCCGAGCTCGGCTGGACGCCGGTGCACATTCTCGACATCAACGCGAGCCCGATCTCGGCGACGTTGAAGCCGGCCGGTCTCGACATCTCCAAGGGCATCATCTCCACCCAATACGGCAAGGAGCCCGGCGATCCGCAGTGGAAGGACGATCCGGGCGTGAAAGCGTTCTTTGCCTTCATGGACAAGTATTTCCCCGAAGGGGACAAGCTCAATACCGTCAACACCTATGCTTATTCAGTCGCCGAATTGCTGACGCAGGTGCTGAAACAGTGCGGCGACGACCTGTCGCGTGAGAACGTGATGAAGCAGGTCGCTAACATCAAGGACTTCACCCCGAGCTTCGCGCTACCCGGCATCAAGATCAACACCGGGCCGAACGACTACCGCGTCAACAAGCAGATGCAGATGATGAAGTTCAACGGCGAACGCTGGGAGCTGTTCGGCCCGATCATGGAGGATGCGGGTCCAGCGGGTTAGCCTCTCGGATATCTCATAGGGCGGGTTACGCCCGGCGGACTGCACTTCGCGCATCCGCCGGCGCTGCCCACCTTACAAACCTGCTGCGCAGCCGCGCATGCTACGAACTGCGGGCGCACGCCCAAACTTGCGTTGCAACAACGCCTCATCCACTATCGCCGTCAGCGGTGACATCAGGTGCGCACAGGCGCACCTGATTGATCACCGGCAACAAACATTGAGGAAATGCGAATGAGGAATGGAATGCTGCATCTGGCCACGGCAACGGCGCTGACCCTGGCGCTATCGGTCTCGGCGGCCAATGCCCAGAAGAAATATGATCCGGGGGCCAGCGATACCGAGATCAAAGTCGGCCAGACCGTGCCGTTCTCGGGACCGGCATCGGCCTACGCGTCGATCGGCAAGACCCAGGCCGCCTATTTCAAAATGATCAACGACCAGGGCGGCATCAACGGCCGCAAGATCAATCTGATCCAGTATGACGACGCTTACTCGCCGCCAAAAGCAGTGGAGCAGGTGCGCAAGCTGGTCGAGAGCGACGAGGTGCTCTTGACCTTCCAGATCATCGGCACGCCATCGAATGCGGCCGTGCAAAAATATCTCAACTCCAAGAAAGTGCCGCAGCTGTTCGCGGCCACCGGCGCCTCGAAGTTCACGGACCCGAAGAACTTTCCGTGGACGATGGGCTACAACCCTAACTATTTCGTCGAGGGCCGCATCTACGGCCAGTACATCCTGAAGGAATATCCAAACGCCAAAGTCGGCGTGCTCTATCAGAACGATGATCTCGGCAAGGACTATCTGAACGGCATCAAGGCCGGGCTCGGCGACAAGGCCGCCAAGATGATCGTCAACGAGTCCTCCTACGAAGTCTCGGACCCGACCGTCGATTCGCAGATCCTCAAGATCAAGGATGCCGGCGCCGATCTGTTCTTCAGCGCCAGCACGCCGAAGCAAGCGGCGCAGGCGATCAAGAAGATCGGCGAGATCGGCTGGAAGCCGGTGCAGATCGTCGACATCAACGCCACCTCGGTCGGCGCGGTGATGAAGCCTGCCGGTCTCGACGCCGCCAAGGGCGTGATCAGCGTCAATTACGGCAAGGATCCGCTCGATCCGACCTGGAAGGACGATGCCGGCCTGAAGAAGTATTTCGACTTCATGGCGAAGTACTATCCGGACGGCGACAAGGATTCGAACTTCAATACCTACGGCTACGGTACCGCCCAGCTTTTGGCCCACGTGCTGCAGCAGTGCGGCGACAACCTGACGCGCGAAAACGTCATGAAGCAGGCGGCTTCGCTGAAGGACGTGACCAGCGATATCGCCCTGCCCGGCATCAAGGCCAACACCTCGGCGACCGACTACCGCGTCAACAAGCAGCTTCAGATGATGAAGTTCAACGGCGAACGCTGGGAGCTGTTCGGCCCGCTCCTGGAAGATGCGGGTCCGGCGGGTTAGTTTTCTCGGAGCAAGCAGGTGAGGCGTGGATGGCCGAGTCAAGCCCGGCCATCCACCTTGAGGAGGGAGTTCCGCCGACGCCGCTCAGGCCGGCACCTCGCCAAAGTTCTTGCCCACCGGCAGCACCGCGTGCCGAATGAGCCGTGAATCCTCCACGGCGGCCTGCCTGTGCTTAACCGCTTCGCGATAGACGGGATCGCGGATCATCTCGACGAACGCGGCGACGCTTGGGTATTCGGCGATGAAGCAATGGTCCCAGCGCTCAGTCTCGGGGCCGATCAGCATCAACTCGAATTTGCCTTGCCAGACGATGCGGCCGCCGAGGCGTTCGAACACCGGGCCGCTCTCGCGGCCATAGGCCGCATAGGCTTCCGCGCCGCTCGCCTTGCGGCCATCTGGATAGGCTGCCTCCTTGCGTAAGCGCACCAGGTTGAGCATGTGGATCGGGCCGGGACGGTCGTTGTCCCGGAACTGCGCGAAAATCTCCTTGGTTGGATCGATGTGGCCCATCTGAGTTTCCTTTTCTTTTATGCCGGCGATCCTAGCTCTGCCGACCTCCCAGCGGAACTGCGGCCAGCGAATGCCGCACCTCCTAATCGCGCGTTAAGCTCTGGGTAACCGGGCCTTAAACAGCGACCGCTAGCGTGCGGCGGGGCGGGCTGACCGGGCGTTTGCGTATGGGGTTGGGAAAGAAAAAGGGTGGGCGGAAGGAGCCGTTGTTCGGCTTGCCTGCGGCACTCGCCGATCTGCGCCTGACCGCGGCCGACCGCATTCCTGGCGGCGATGAGAAGCCGAAGAAATCAACGAAGTCATCTGCCAAGCGCAAGAGCGAGGATGCCGGCGACGAGCCGCCGCGCGAGCGGAAGGCGCCAGCCGGCCGCGGCAGCCCCAAGCGGCGATCGAAGTCACGCATCGGCGCGAGCCTTGGTCGCCTGGTCTATTGGGGCGCGGTGCTGGGCCTATGGGGCGCCATCGCCGTGATCGGCGTCGTGATCTATGTCGGCGCTCATCTGCCGCCGATCCAGTCGCTGGAAATCCCCAAGCGGCCGCCGACGATCCAGATCGTCGGCATGGACGGCAGCATGCTGGCGCAACGCGGCGAGATGGCCGGCGCCAACGTCTCGCTGAAGGATCTGCCGCAATATCTGCCCAAGGCGTTCATCGCCATCGAGGATCGCCGCTTCTATTCGCATTTCGGCATCGATCCCGTGGGCATCCTCCGCGCGCTCGTCACCAACGTGCTCCATCGCGGCGTGTCGCAGGGCGGCTCGACGCTGACGCAGCAATTGGCGAAAAACCTGTTCCTGACCCAGGAGCGCACCATGGCGCGCAAGCTGCAGGAAGCGGAGCTCGCGATCTGGCTGGAGCGCAAGCATTCCAAGAACGAGATCTTGGAGCTCTATCTCAACCGCGTCTATTTCGGCTCCGGCGCCTACGGCGTCGAGGCCGCCGCGCAGCGCTATTTCGGCAAATCGGCCAAGAACGTCACCGTCGCGGAAGCGGCGATGCTGGCCGGTCTCGTCAAATCGCCCTCGCGGCTCGCGCCTAACCGCAACCCCGAGGGCGCAGAAGCGCGCGCGAAAATCGTGCTCACGGCGATGGCGGATGCCAAATTCATCACCGAAGCGCAGGCGCAGGCCTCGATCGGCCAACCCTCCTACAATGTGAAGCCGGTCGGCGCCGGCACGGTCAATTACGTCGCCGACTGGATCGGCGAGGTGCTGGACGATCTGGTCGGCCAGATCGACGAGAGCATCAAGGTCGAGACCACGATCGATCCGAAGCTCCAGAGCGTGGCGGAAGCCGCCATCATCGACGAGCTCGCGGCCAAGAGCGTGAAATTCAATGTCAGCCAGGGCGCACTGGTGGCGATGACGCCCGACGGCGCGGTTCGCGCCATGGTGGGCGGGCGGAACTATTCCGAGAGCCAGTACAACCGCGCGGTCACCGCCAGGCGCCAGCCGGGCTCCTCGTTCAAGCCGTTCGTGTACCTGACCGCGCTCGAGCAGGGGCTGACGCCCGACACGGTCCGCCAGGACGCGCCGATCGAGGTCAAGGGCTGGAGGCCTGAGAACTACACCCACGAATATTTCGGCGCGGTGACGCTGACCCAGGCGCTCGCGATGTCGCTCAACACGGTCGCCATTCGCCTCGGCCTCGAGGTCGGGCCGAAGAACGTGGTGCGCACCGCGCACCGGCTCGGCATCTCCTCGAAACTCGAGCCCAACGCCTCGATCGCGCTCGGCACCTCCGAAGTCTCGATGGTCGAGCTGGTCGGCGCCTATGCACCCTTCGCCAATGGCGGCTTCACGGCGACGCCGCATGTCGTCACGCGGATCAGGACGCTCAGTGGCAAGCTGCTCTACATGCGCCAGGCGGACGAGCACAACCAGGTGGTCGACCCGCGCTATGTCGGCATGATGAACGCGATGATGCGGGAAACGCTGATCAGCGGCACCGCCAAGAAGGCGGAGATCCCGGGCTGGCCAGCGGCCGGCAAGACCGGCACCAGCCAGGACTACCGCGACGCCTGGTTCATCGGCTACACCGCCAACCTCGTCACCGGCGTGTGGCTCGGCAATGACGACAACTCGCCGACCAAGAAGGCCACCGGCGGCGGCTTGCCGGTCGAAGTCTGGTCGCGCTTCATGCGCACAGCGCACGAGGGCGTGCCGGTAGCAGCCTTGCCGAGCTCTCCAGGTGGCTGGGGCCTGTCGAACCTGGCGCAGGCGACGTCGCAGGTGTCGCCGCCAACAGCGGCAGCGCCCGGACCCGCACCGGCCAGCAACGGCGGCTATCGCCCACCCCCCACGCGCGCCAATGCGCGACCGGAGGCAGCCGCAGGACTCGATGGCTGGCTGATGGACCGGCTGTTCGGCGGGAATCGCTAGCGCCGACCTGAGGTCCGGGTGACCTCAAAACAAAAACAAGCGAAAACAACCCCATGCACAGTAGCCGAGGATAACGAAATCAACGGCTTGCGTGAGGCGCAAGACGGCTGATTCTGACAGCAAAGCCATTTGACACCTCGGGCAAAACAGAACCGTTCCGCCATCATCCCGAACGCGGCCGCTATCTCGGCTCTCCCGGTTCGCCACCGGTGTCGTCTTCGGCAAGTCCTGCCTACCATGGCAAAATCGGCCGATCCCCGCAGCTCCCGGAACGCAAAAACACCAGTCTCTTCAAGCTCCGGTCGGCGGCCCGGGATTTGCTCTCACAGGTTGAGCAAGTATCGGAGAGCGTTCCATGATGTCGGGTGTATCCAGCGCGGCGTTGCCTCATCTGCGACCCGCATCAACGTCCGCTTCGAATAGGACATCGAGTCTTCAGCCGGCGGGACCGGATGCGACTGATGCTGCGACCGACGGCTTTCGGATTGACGTCTCGCAGGTCAAGCCCCTGACAGGCGCCAAGTCGATATCGGCGGCGGACAATCCTCACCTGCGCGACCTCATGGCATCGAACTGGCTGATGACCCATGACACGAGCGCAACTCAGTCGGTCGTCTCGGACGATGCCCCTGAGAACACCTATGCTCAGGTGAAGGTCGACGGCAAGGTGGTCGCCACCCTGTACAATGGCGGGTCCTCAACGATGACCAACGAGGCGGCTGGAAAGATCGGCAAGCTGGAGGATCCACCCGATCTGAGTGGACCGGATCTGGCGCAGTGGCGGGCCGACAGATACGCCGAGCGGCTCGGTGGCACCGTTGAAAAAGCTTCCACCGCGATCACGCAATCGCAATGGACCCCGCGTGAAAGCAGCTCCGCAACCTATAGCCGCGATCAACTCGACGCAGCCTTCCAGGCGATGCTGGCCGAGGGCCAGAAGGCCGGCGTGCAATTGCAGTCATCCTATCTCGCCTCGCGCACGCAGCCGGGGACAAGCGCGGATGTCAGCGCCTGAGCAGAGGGATGAATTGAGTACGCGCGGACGTCGCTGCATTCTCAACTGTCATTCCCGCGAACGCGGGAATCCAGTACGCCGCGGCCTCTCGGTTCAATAACAACCGCCTCGGAACACTGGATCGCCCGGTCGAGCCGGGCGATGACAGCGTCAGATGGAGGTTGGCAGCGAGGGCCTAATCCTCGACCCCGTAGCGGTGCAGGTCGTTGCCGTACGTATCGAGCCACTTCTTGGCGCGCTCCATCGACGGGCAGACCTTGCCGCAGACGCGCCAGAACCGCGCCGAGTGGTTCATCTCAACGAGATGGGCGACCTCGTGGGCGGCGAGATAGTCGAGCACGTAGGGCGGCGCGAGGATCAGGCGCCAGGAGAACGACAGCGAGCCGGCCGAGGTGCAGGAGCCCCAACGACTGGATTGATCGCGGATCGAGAGCCGCTTGACCTTGACGCCGAGCTCGGCGGCATAGGATTCCGCCGCACGCTGAAGGTCGCGGCGAGCCTCGCGCTTGAGGAAGTCGCTGATGCGACGGTCCGCATGCTCGACGCCGCCGGCGACGCAGAGAATGCGCTCCCCGCTGTCGCGCACTTCCGTCCACACCGTACCGCGCGTGCCGGCGCGATGAACGATGCGATGGGCCGTGCCGCGAAGTGGTATCACTGTGCCAGGCTGGAACGGCGCGGCCTTCGGCAAACGGCCGAGACGTGCCGCGATCCACGCGCCGTGGCGCTGCGCGAAGTCTTTTGCTTCGGCGAGCGTGCCGCGCGGCGGCATGGTGAGGATGGCTTCGCGATCGCTCGGATGAATTCTGAGCGTGTAACGGCGCGCGCGGCGATGCCGGCGCAGTCGAATCGCAAAATATTGCGATCCATGGGTGATCAGGAGGGTCTTCGGCTCGTGGGGCCGCCGATAGAGGAGTGCGCGAGTGGCCATGTCTGTCAGTCCGGGGGGCAGGAGAGCGCCCGGATTCTGCCATAACCGCCGCCAGGGAAAGCGCTCGGCGCAAAAACAAATCATTTGCCCAATATACAGGGGTCTGGCGTCCGGGAGACCCTACAGACTGGGGTTGGAACCGGCTTTTTTCGCCCCCGTTCGGCGCATGTGGCACCCCCAAGGGGTGAGGTTGGACTCACTCCTACAAAGCTACCTAAATACCGCGAATCTAGCGGGAACTCGCCCCTGTCGGAGCCTCCGACAGGGCGTCGATTTTCAGCGGGAAAGCCGAAAAACGCGATTATTCGGCCGCGAGAGCCTGCAATGAGCTCGGATTCGCCGCCGAGACCATGAAGTCGTGGATGCGCGGCACGATTTCCGATTTGAAGCGCGAGCCATTGAACACGCCGTAATGTCCGACGCCCTTCTGGACGTAATGAACGCGGCGGTGATCGGGAATCGAGCTGCACAATGTGTGCGTTGCTTCGGTCTGACCGATGCCGGAGATGTCGTCGTTCTCGCCTTCGACGGTCATCAACGCGACGCGCGTGACCTTGGAGGGATCGACGCGTGTTCCACGATGGGTCATCTCGCCCTTCGGCAGCGAATGCTTCACGAACACGGTGTCGACGGTCTGCAGGTAATACTCGGCGGAGAGATCCATCACCGCGAGATATTCGTCGTAGAAGTCACGATGCTTGTCGACGAGGTCGCCGTCGCCCTTTACCAGGTTGGCGAATAGCTGCTTGTGGGCATCCATATGCCGGTCGAGATTCATGCTGATGAAGCCGTTGAGCTGCAAGAAGCCCGGATAGACGTCGCGCATCATACCCGGATGCGGGAACGGCACCTTGGTGATGACGTGGTTGCGGAACCAGTCGATGCCGCGCTCCTGGGCCAGGTTGTTCACCGCAGTCGGATTGCGCCGGGTGTCGATCGGGCCGCCCATCAGCGTCATCGAGGTCGGCACAAAGGGATCGCGTAGCGCTTCCATAATCGAAACGGCAGCGACGACGGGAACCGAGGGCTGGCACACCGCCAGCACATGCGTGTTGCCGCCGAGGACATGCAGCATCTCGATGACGTAGTCGATGTAGTCGTCAAGATCGAAGCGGCCGTCGCTGAGCGGCACCATGCGGGCATCGGCCCAATCGGTGATGTAGACCTCATGCGCCGGCAGGAAAGCCTCGACGGTACCGCGGAGGAGCGTCGCGTAATGGCCGGACATCGGAGCGACGATCAGCACGCGTGGATGCGGACTGCGCAGTGGACGGGCGAACTTGCGATCGAAGTAGAGCAGGCGGCAGAACGGCTTTTCCCAGACCGAGCGGACCTCGACGGGAACGCGGATGCCGTTGACCTCGGTGTCGTTGAGGCCCCATTCCGGCTTGCCGTAGCGGCGGGTGGTGCGTTCGAACAATTCGCAGGCCGCGGCAACCGACTTGCCAACCTCGGTGCGTGCCCAGGGGTTCAGCGGATTCTGAAACAGGAGCTTGGTCGCGTCCGTGATCGCACGCGCCGGATTGAGAGAGGCTTGCCCCATCTCGTACATCCAGTACATCGGCGTCGTCAGGACAGGACTGCCTTCGGCCACCAGGGGCGGCGCCCCGCCAAACTCACCAATCGGCATCGCTATATTCCTCTTCGCATCGCAGCATACTGCCGAATGCGTAATATTGCGTCAATGCATGGTTCCGTACATCTACGTGGCCGAGGTGCCCAAACCGGGCAGAATCCACGAGAAAGTGACGTTATTCGCCGCCTGACAGCAGCGAGCCCTGCATCCTGGCGCTGCGCAAAAGGGCAAGGAATGCCCCAAAAGATGCAAGCAACAGCACCGCGTTGATGGCCAACGCGCTCAGCATCAGATCGGTCCTGAAGGTGTTTTCGATCAGCAGCGCGCGCATCCCTTCGAACACGTAGGTCGGCGGCAGCGTCCAGGCGATGTATTGCAACCAGACCGGCAGCACGCTGACGGGATAGTAGACGCAGGCGAGCGGCATGATGCCGAACATCAAGGTCCAGACGATGCTCTCGGCGCCGAGGCCGTTTCGCAGCACCAGTCCGGAGACGAAAATGCCGACCGACCAGCTCGTGAAGATCAGATTGCAGAAGAACGCGATCAGCGGCACGCCGAGCGCATAAACATTGAAGTGAAACAGGAATAACGCGAGCAGCGTCATGGGGATGACGCCGATCGCGAGCCGGATCAGGCTCATGATCATCAGGGACAGCAGAAATTCGATCGGCTTCAACGGGCTCATCATGAGATTGCCGAGGTTGCGCGCCCACATCTCTTCCAGGAACGAGATCGAAAAGCCGAGCTGCCCGCGAAACAGGATGTCCCAGAGAATGACGGCGCCGATCAGGGTGCCGCCGGCACGCGCGAAGAAGTTGGCATTCTGCGCGATGTAAAGCTGCAGAAAGCCCCAGGTGATGACCTGCAGCGCCGGCCAGTAGAGCAGCTCGAGCAGCCGCGGCCAGGACGACAGCAACAGGTACCAATAGCGCAGGATCATCGCGCCAATGCGGTGGACGGAGATGCCGCGGTGGAGGGAGAGTTCGGTCATTGCGGCACCGCGTAGCCCGAATGAGCGAAGCGATATCCGGGACCTTGCTGGCGGCGTTCCCGGGTATCGCTTCGCTCACCCGGGCTACGGTCGCAACATACGGCCTGGCTCATCGTGCCACCTCCTGCGCGCCGTTCACCCTTCCGCGCGCGACGTCCAGAAACACCTCTTCCAGCGTGGTGCGGTTGTAGCGGGCCATGATGGCTTCGGGCGTATCGTCGTCCTCGATACGGCCGCGCTTCATGATGATGACGCGATCGCAGAGCCGCTCGACCTCGAGCATGTTGTGCGACGCCAAGAGGATGGTGGCGTTGTTCGCCATGCGATAACGCTCCAGATGCCCCCGGACCCAGTCGGCGGTGTCGGGATCGAGCGAGGCGGTCGGCTCGTCCAGCAACAGCAGCTCGGGCTGGTTGATCAGCGCCTTGGCAAGCGCAACGCGCGTCTTTTGTCCTGCGGAGAGCTTGCCGTTGGCGCGGTCGATGAACTCGGTGAGATCGAGATCGTCGGCGAGCTCAGCGATGCGATCGGAGAGGTTCTTCACCGCATAGAGCTTGCCGAACACCGTGAGGTTCTGACGCACCGTGAGCCGCATCGGCATGTCGACATAGGGGCTCTCGAAGTTCATCCGACCCAGCACGGACGCGCTGTCCTCCGGCATCCGATGCCCGAGCACCTGCACGCGGCCGGAGGTCGGCAGCACGAGGCCCATGATCGTCGCGATGGTCGTGGTCTTGCCGGCGCCGTTGCCGCCCAGCAGCCCGGTGATGCTGCCGCGCGGAAGCGAAAAGGAGATGTCGTCGACGGCGCGGGTCTGCTTGTAGACCTTGACCAGGTGATCGACCGCGATTGCCGCGGAGAGGCTGCGATCCGCGACAGTCGGCCAGCTTGAAGCCTTGTCATTCTCCGTCATGCTGGGCGTTCTTCTGCTATTGCAGCGGAGAGCGCAAGGCTTGTAATCCGGCGGTTCCGTGAGCCGCGCGCTTGTGATCGAGAAGGCACCGCCCCATTGGCCGAAATGACCGAACTTGCCGCTTCCGACTTTCGCCCCGCGCAGCGGCATATCCGCCTGGATACGATCCTGCGACTGCGCTGGCTCGCGGTGCTCGGCCAGCTCGCCGCGATCTTCATCGTGGCGCAGGGGCTGGAATTCAATGTCGAGATCGTTCCCTGCGTCAGCATCATCGCCCTGTCGGCGGCGCTCAATCTGGCGCTCCAGACCGTGTCCAATCCGCTGCAGCGGCTGGAGCCGATGCAGGCGGCCGGACTGCTCGCGCTCAACATCGTGGAGCTGGCGGGTCTCCTGTTCTTCACCGGCGGACTCCAGAACCCGTTCTCGTTCCTGTTCCTCGCGCCCGTGCTGATCTCCGCGACGGCGCTGCCGGCCCGCTTCACCTTCGGCCTCGGCGTGCTGGCTGTCGCCTGCGCCTCGGTCCTGTTCTTCTTCCATCTGCCGCTGCCCTGGGATTCTGATGATCCGCTGGTGCTGCCGCCGATCTATCTCGTCGGCGTCTGGCTCTCGATCGCGCTCGCGATCGGCGTGACCAGCCTCTACTCGTTCCAGGTCACCGAGGAGGCGCGCAAGCTCGCCGACGCGCTGGCCGCGACCGAGCTGGTGCTGACGCGCGAGCAGCATCTGACCCAGCTCGACGGCCTGGCCGCAGCCGCAGCGCACGAGCTCGGCACGCCCCTCGCGACGATCTTCCTGATCTCGCGCGAGCTGGAGAAGACGGTGAAGGAGCCGAACTTTGCCGCCGACCTGAAGACCCTGCGCGAGCAGACGCAGCGTTGCCGCGACATATTGAGCAAGATCACCCAGCTCTCCTCCACCGGCGCGCCGTTCGACCGCATGAAGCTGTCGGAGCTGATCGAGGAGGTGGTGGCGCCGCACCGCGATTTCGGCGTCGATATCAAGGTGCGCATCGCCGTCGCCATCGTGGCCGAACCGGTCGGCTCGCGCAATCCGGCGATCCTCTACGGCGTCGGCAATATCGTCGAGAACGCGGTCGATTTCGCCCGCACCACCGTCGAGGTGAATGCGTGGTGGAACAAGGACACAATCGAGCTCGTGATCTCCGACGATGGTCCCGGCATTCCGCCTGACATCCTGAACCGGATCGGCGAGCCCTATTTGTCGCGGCGGCGCAGCAAGGACGAAGGCGGCGGCCTCGGGCTCGGCGTGTTCATCGCGCGCACCTTGCTGGAGCGCACCGGCGCCAAGGTCTCGTTTACCAACCGGACCTTTCCGGACCATGGCGCAGTGGTCCAGATCACGTGGCCGCGAGACCGTTTTGAGGCTATCGAGACCTTCGAAGAAACAATAGGATAGGCCGCGACCTTGCGTCGCACAACGGGGCCGATCGACCATTGGCGCCCTTGGCACCGCCCGATTGCGCCGCCATATGTAGACGCGCTGGAGAGAGGACCAAACCTTGAACGCCATCGCCGAACTGAACGAACAGACCGACCGCTCGCTGCTGATCGTGGAGGACGACAAGCCGTTTCTGGAGCGGCTGTCGCGCGCCATGGAAACGCGCGGCTTTGCGGTGACGTCATGCGACACCGTCTCGGACGGTCTGGCGCAGATCGGCAAGGCGGCGCCGGCATTCGCCGTGGTCGATCTGCGGCTCGGTGATGGCAACGGTCTCGACGTGGTCTCGGCGCTGAAGAAGAAGCGCCCCGACGCCCGCGCGATCGTGCTGACCGGCTATGGCAACATCGCCACCGCCGTCACCGCGGTGAAGATGGGCGCGGTCGATTATCTCTCGAAACCCGCGGACGCCGACGACGTCGTCGCGGCGCTGCTATCGACCGGCTCGGACAAGTCCGAGTTGCCGGCGAACCCGATGTCGGCCGACCGCGTGCGCTGGGAACACATCCAGCGCATTTACGAGATGTGCAACCGCAACGTCTCGGAGACGGCACGCAGGCTCAACATGCATCGGCGCACGTTGCAGCGGATTTTGGCCAAGCGCGCGCCGCGATAACGGTGCCGTAGGGTGGGCAAGGCGCAAAGCGCCGTGCCCACCATGTCTGCTTCAATCTTTGACCTGGATGGTGGGCACGCTCCGCTTTGCCCACCCTACGGCATCGCGCTCGCGGCGCCGCTATTCCCAAAACTCCGCATGCCCCTGCGGATCGACCAGCCGGTTGATCCGCAACGCCGCCGCCATGGCGAACCGCACCGTCATCTGCTTGCGCGTGGCCGCAGCGAGCTTGTGCTCGGGCGCCTCGCATTGCAGGTGCGCACCATAGGCATCCGCGATGATCAAGCCGGTATCTTGCGGAAAGATCTCGCAAGGCAGGTCCTGCGTGAAGGCGAAGAACAGCCGGTCGCAATGCGCCCGGTATTCGTGCCATTTCTGATCGGCGCGCAAATCCTCCACCGACGATTTGATCTCGACGATCCAGACCTCGCCGCGTTCGTTCAGCGCGACGAGATCGGCGCGTCGCCCCGAGGGCAGCGGCAATTCGCTGATGCAGGTGAAGCCGAGCGAGCGCAGCAACCGCGCCGTCCCGCGCGCGATCGCCAGCGCCGTCTCGGATTGTCGGCGGTCCGGCGGCGGTACGAGGGCAATGCGGGCGGTGTTGTCCATCGGGGGAGGATAGCCGATTCCTCCGTCGTCGTCCTGGCCTAGTGCGCAATTGCGCACGGGAGCCAGGACCATGACCCCAAGGGATCGTTGGTGCACGAGGGGATCACCACCAGTCCTCGTCAAATTTCGGCCTGTGGTATTCGGTCCTGGATCTGCGCTTCGCTTGTCCAGCACGACGGCGGGGTACGGAACCGCTCTCGCTCTTAACACTTATCACGCAGCCGCCGCACCTCGGCGGAACCACCGAGGCTGCGCGCGCATGATCGACGATCTCTGGTACAAGAACGCCATCATCTATTGCCTGTCCGTCGGCACCTATATGGACGCCAACGGCGATGGCATCGGCGATTTCAAGGGCCTGTTGCGCCGGCTCGATTATCTGCACGGCCTCGGCATCACCACGATCTGGCTGATGCCGTTCCAGACCTCGCCCGGCCGCGACGACGGCTACGATGTCGCGGATTATTACAGCGTCGATGCCCGCTACGGCACGCTCGGCGATTTCGTCGAGTTCACTCATGGCTGCAAGCAACGCGGCATTCGCGTCATCATCGATCTCGTCGTCAACCACACCTCCGACCAGCATCCCTGGTTCAAGGCGGCGCGGAGCGACAGGAATTCGCCCTACCGCGATTGGTATGTCTGGTCCGACAAGAAGCCGGCCAACGCCAATCAGGGCATGGTCTTTCCCGGCGTTCAGAAATCGACATGGACGCGCGACAAGGAAGCCGGCGCCTGGTACTTCCACCGCTTCTACGATTTCCAGCCCGACCTCAACACCTCGAACCCGCGCGTGCAGGCCGAGATTTTGAAGATCATGGGCTTCTGGATCCAACTCGGCGTCTCGGGCTTTCGGATGGATGCCGTGCCTTTCGTCATCGCGACCAAAGGCGCCAAAGTGAAAAAGCCGGCCGAACAATACGACATGCTGCGGACGTTCCGTGAATTCCTGCAATGGCGGCAGGGCGATGCCATCATCCTCGCCGAGGCCAACGTGCTGCCGAAGACGGACATGGAATATTTCGGCCGTGATGCCGACCGCATGCATATGATGTTCAATTTCCAGGTCAACCAGCATCTGTTCTATGCGCTGGCCTCGTCCGATTCCCGCCCGCTGGGGAAAGCGCTGAAGGCGACCAAGCCGCGGCCCGCCTCGGCGCAATGGGGCCTGTTCCTGCGCAATCATGACGAGCTCGATCTCGGGCGATTGACCAAGGCGCAGCGCGACACCGTGTTCAAAAGCTTCGGTCCTGACAAGGACATGCAGCTCTACGACCGCGGCATTCGCCGTCGCCTGGCACCGATGCTCGGTGGCGACCGCCGGCGGCTCGAGCTCGCCTACAGCCTGATGTGCACGCTGCCGGGAACGCCCGTGATCCGCTACGGCGACGAGATCGCGATGGGCGATGATCTTTCGCTCCCCGAGCGCAATTGCGCGCGCACGCCGATGCAATGGTCGACGGAGCCGCATGGCGGCTTCACCACCAGCGACAAGCCGGCCTTGCCCGTCATCGACGAAGGACCGTACGGCTATCCGCACGTCAACGTCGCCAAGCAGCGGCGCGATCCCAACTCGATGCTGAACTGGACCGAGCGCATCGTCCGCATGCGCAAGGAGGTGCCGGAGATCGGCTGGGGCGATTTTTCGATCATCGCGACGCGCGATCCCGCCGTGTTCATCATGCGCTATGACTGGCGCAACAATTCCGTGCTGTTCGTGCACAATCTCGACGAGAAGCCGCGCGAGATCGCGTTCTCGGCGGGGCTGCCAGGCGAGGCCGGCGCGCACCTGATCAATCTGCTCGCGGAGGACCACAGCCACGCCGACAAGCGCGGCCAGCACCGCGTCGTGCTGGAGCCCTATGGCTATCGCTGGTACCGCGTCGGCGGATTGGACTATCTGTTGAAGCGGAGCGATATCGACGGGACGGTGCGAGGGAACAAGCATCCGGGGTAGTCAGTGCGACCACGCACTCCGTTGTCGTCCTGGCGAAAGCCAGGACCCATTACCCCAATAGGTGATTGTTGTACGAAGCTATCACCACGAATCTTCGTCAAACCACTCCCTGGGGCAATGGGTCCTGGATCTGCGCTTCGCCTTGTCCAGGACGACGGTCAGGGTGGCGTGATGATCACGCCCTCGTTGCCGCGCAGATCCAGCACGCCTTCGATCCGCTCTCGCTCGCGATCCAGGAATGTCGACAGCAGAATCTCGCTGCCGAACCTGATCGCGCTGGTGGTGACCGCGATCGGCTCAGGGCCGAGATTGAGCACCACGGTCACCGCCCTGCCCTCGGCCTCGCGGCGATAGATCAGGAGATCGCCTTGCGCGGCAAGCGGATGATAGTCGCCCGCGACCAGCGGCGGACAGCCCTGCCGCAACGCGATCAGACGCTTATAGAGCGTCAGGATCGAACGTGAATCGGCCTCGAGATCGACGACGTTGTTGCGGATGTGATCCTCCGGCAGCGGCAGCCATGGCCTGACGTCCGAGAAGCCGGCGAAGTTGGAAGAATCCCACTGCATCGGTGTGCGGCAGCCGTCGCGGCCGACACCGATGCCGGGCACGTTCTTCTCGAAGGGGTCGCGCACGTCCTCGGGCGCGATCGCGAGCTGATGCATGCCGATCTCGTCGCCATAGTAGAGCGTCGGCGTGCCACGCAGCGTCAGCAGCAGCATGGCGGCGACGCGGGCCTGCTCCGGCCCGACGCGGCTTGCGACGCGTGGACGGTCATGATTGCCGAGCACCCAGTTCGGCCAGGCGCCCTTCGGCAGCGCCTTCTCGTAATCCTCGACGATTTTCTCGATCGAGCGCGCGCTCCAGAAGGTCGAGAGCAGCGCGAAGTTGAACGGCATCTGCGCGCCGGTGAGATCGTTGCCGTAATAGGCCATGAGGCGATGCAGCGGCAGATAGATCTCGCCGATCAGGACGCGGGCATCATAGGCATCCGTGACGCGGCGCATCTCGGCGATGACGTCGTGCACCTCCGGCTGGTCGGTGGAATATTGCGTCATTATCTTTTCGTTCGGCGGCCGGCCCTCGGCATAATGCGGATTGGGCGGGTTGTCGCGGAACTCGGCGTCCTTAATCAGATGCCAGATCACGTCGACGCGAAAGCCGTCGACGCCTTTCTCCAGCCAGAACCGCATCACGTCATAGATTGCCGCGCGGACATCGGGATTGCGCCAGTTGAGATCCGGCTGCTGGGCGAGGAAGGCGTGATAGTAGTATTGGCCGGTGGTCTCGTCGAACTGCCACGCGCTACCGCCGAACTCGGACAGCCAATTATTCGGCACGCCGCCACCCTCGTCCGGGTCGCGCCAGATGTACCAGTCGCGTTTGGGATTGTCGCGCGAGGAACGGCTCTCGACGAACCAGGGATGCTGGTCCGAGGTGTGGTTCGGCACGAGGTCGAGGATCAGCTTAAGGCCGTTGTCGTGCGCGGCGGCGAGAAGCGCATCGAGATCCGCCATCGTGCCGAACAGCGGCTCGATGCCCGTGTAGTCGGAGATGTCGTAGCCGAAATCGGCCATCGGCGAGGGGAAGATCGGCGACAGCCAGATCGCGTCGACGCCGAGCGATTTCACATAAGGTAGCCGCTGCAAAATGCCGGCGAGATCGCCGACACCGTCGCCGTTTGAATCCTGAAAGGAGCGCGGATAGACCTGATAGAAGATGCCGTCGCGCCACCAATCGCTGCCGCCCTGAGCCATGCGGGAAATCCATCCAAAACTGCTTGTTGCGCGGGAGAACGCGGAAGGAGCGCTCCGGTTCAAACCAGCAGGCGAATTGGGACGGCCGTGTGACGATGTCTGCGGTTGTTCCCAGGCCCCGGGGAGAAATCTTTTGCTTGGCGGCATGGCAAAAATCGGCATTGTGGCGCCATGACCGAGCAAAACGAGACACAAGCTGAGGCCAGCGCGAAGGCAGGCGCGATCATCGTCCCCGTGACGCTGTTCGAGCAGAATTGCACCATCATCTGGGACGAGCCTTCCAAGAAGGCCGTGGTGATCGATCCCGGCGGCGACGTGCCGAAGATCCTGGACGCCATCAAGCAGACCGGCGTCACCGTGGAGAAGATCTGGCTCACCCACGGCCATATCGACCATGTCGGCGGCGCGGCCGAACTGCGCGACGAGCTGAAGGTGCCGATCGAGGGCCCGCACGTCGCGGACAAATTCCTGCTCGACAACGTGGTCGAGAGCGGCGCGCGCTTCGGCATGACGGGGGTGCGCAATTTCGAGCCGGACCGCTGGCTCGACGAAGGCGACAGCGTGGCCATCGGCGATCTCCAGTTCGAGATCTATCATTGCCCCGGCCACTCGCCCGGCAGCGTGGTGTTCTTCAACAAGGACTTGCGCTTCGCCCATGTCGGCGACGTCCTGTTCGCGGGCTCGGTCGGTCGCACCGATCTGCCCGGCGGCAGTCACGCGACGCTGATCGACTCGATCAAGACCAAGCTGCTGCCGCTCGGCGACGATGTCGGCTTCATCTGCGGCCATGGCGCCGGCTCGAGCATCGGCCAGGAGCGGATGACAAATCCGTTCATCACCGGCGAGATGTGAGCGCCTATTCCGCGGCGTCTGCGAACGCCGCGGGCTGGCTCAGGTTGCGGTCACCCCATTCGCGGATCGCAGCGACGACGGGCACAAAACTCCTGCCTTATCGGCGCGACGGCCTGAGTTACTTCATCAATCCCGCGGCCGTGAGCGCGCGCGTAATGATCTGGCCGAGATCGAAGCCGCGGGCCTCCTCGCGCTTCGGCTCGGCCGGCTCTTCGGCGATCGCGGCGCGGATCGAGCGCGCCAGATGCGGCGCGGGCGAGCGGGCCGGCGTCGGCTTTGCCTCCGCCTTCTTCGCAGCGTCGGGAATCCAGCCGGTGAGGCCGAAGAATTTGGCGATGTGATAAGACGAGGAGATGCCGGCCTCGATCAGGAACGCGCCTTCCACGCCATAGCGCTGGTCGTTGTCGGCAAGGCCGAGCGGCGTGCCGTGGGCCATGTCGGTGATGGCGTAGGACTCGACGAGCGTCTCGCCGTCCTTGTTCCACCAGGCCTGGCGCGGATAGCCGTCGATGTCAGTTTCCGCCATCGGCGCCTCGGGCAGATCGTGCAGGTCGAGCCATTGCTTGACGATCTCGTTGGCATTGCCGGGATTGACGGTGCGATCGGCGCTGCCGTGCCACACCGAGATCCTCGGCCAGGGCCCGCGATGATTCGAGGCCCGCCGCACCAGATCGCCAAGTTCACGCGCCGGCCGCTCCGGGGAATGAAACATGCCGTCGAGCGCCTCGCGCAGATTGGTCGCGATGCCGTAGGGAAGTCCCGCGATCACCGCACCGGCCGCGAAGACTTCAGGGTAGGTCGCGAGCATCACCGACGTCATGCCGCCGCCGGCCGACAGGCCCGTGATGAAGATGCGCTTGGGATCGACGCGATGCGTTTCCGTCATATGCGCGATCATCTCGCGAATCGAACAGGCCTCGCCACTGTCCCGCGCCGTGTCTTCCGGATGGAACCAGTTAAAGCAGGTGTTGCTGTTGTTGATGCGCTGCTGCTCGGGCATCAACAGCGCGAAGCCGTAGTGCTCGGCGAGCGTCGACCATCCGGCACCGAGGTCGTAGCTTGCCGCCGTCTGGCCGCAGCCGTGCAGCACGACGACGAGCGCGCGCGGCTTCTGCAGTTGCGGCGGCACGAACGCGAACAGGCGCAGATTGCCGGGATTGTCGCCGAAGCCCGTGACCTCTTGCAACGGACTGGACGCATCGGCGCTCCGGCCAAACTCGGCGAAGCGCAATCCGTCCAGCTTTGGCAGACGTCTCAAGAGATCGACATTTCTGGTTAACGACACGGCAGCTCCTAGCAGGCGACGTTCAACGTCCACCCAAACCAAATAGTTGCTGCAGCGCAAAATAAAAAGACCGTGTGCTGTCGATGAGGTGCTAAATCTCAGGAAAGCCTGCAGAAATCAGCACGCATTAACCGCAATGCCTCAACTTCATGCAGATACCCGGCGCATCCACGCCAGGAATGCGGCGCAGATCATGATTAATGTTGCGAACAGTGCGAGCGAGACGAGAAATCCTGCGCGCGCTGATTGCACCGCTTCGACGGCGAAAAACATGGCGCCGATTGCGGCCACTCCGGCCGCATTTCCGACTTGCGCCGTGGTGCCGTACATGCCGGAGGCAGAACCGGCGGCCACAGGCTTCACCGTCGAGAGCACCGCGCCGGAGAGCGGCGCCATCACCAGCCCCTGACCGTAGCCGAACACGATCATGGTGAGCGCGAGCAGGAGCGCGGACGGCGCGTCGACAGAGAACGCGACCAGCGCAAGGGCCGCGAGGCCCGCGATCTGAAGCGCGCAGCCTTCGATCAAGACCCTGGTGCCGCGATGGCGCGCCCGTGCGCCACTATGGCGCGAGGCCACGACGAAAGCGAGCGCGAGCGGAATGAAGGCCATGCCGGCCGCGAGCGGCGGGATTTCAGCCCTCGCTGCATGAACAGCGTCATGACCAGATAGAACGAGAGATTGGCGGAGAAGAAAAAGAACGCCGCGCCAAGGCCGCGCAGGAAAGCGGCGTCCGCCAGCAGCGAGAGATCAATCAGCGGCATGCCGCCGGCGCGTGTCACCGCATGCTCCAGCTTCGGGAACCCCAGGAGGATCGCGGCGCCGACCGCCATCACCAGCCACAGCCACGGTGCCCAGCCGACATCGTGACCCAGCAGCAGCGGACCGATCATGCACAGCAATCCGGCGAACAGGACGATGCTGCCCGTGATGTCAAGCCGTGTGCCGGCGCGATGCGGTGCCGAGGGCATGATGCGCCAGGCCGCCACCGCGATCACGAGACCGCACGGCACATTGACGAAGAACACCGAGCGCCAGCCGGTGCCGGCGAGATCGATCGTGACCAGGAGACCACCGAGCAGAAAGCCCGCGGCACCCGCGAGTCCCAGCACGATGCCGTAGATGGCGAAGGCGCGGTTGCGCTGTTCGTCGGTGAACAGGAGATGCAGCGTCGCCAGCACCTGCGGCACCATCAGCGCGGCGGAGGCACCCTGCGTCAATCGCGCGACGATCAACTCCGAACCGGATCGCGCCAGTCCGCACCACAGCGACGTCAGGGTGAAGCCGAGCAGACCTGCCAGGAACACGTTCCTGGTGCCGTGAATGTCGCCAAGCCGGCCGCCGGTGACGACCAGCGTGGCATAGGCGATCAGGTAGATCGCGATGACGGATTCGATCTGAGCCGGCGACGCCTTCAACTCGACCGCGATGGTGGGAATGGCGACGTTGACCACGAAGGCATCGACGCCGAACATGAACTGGGCGGCCACGACGATCGCCAGCACCCACCAGCGACGCGACGTGTCGACCTGCTTTGTGACGGTTTGATGCATCGGCGCGTGATCCTCGGATGTCCTTGCCGATCATCTCAGACCGCATGCGGCGCCGCGATTACCTCGAAGGTAGGATCCTCGCGCGTTCCGCCTCTCTCAGCGTGCCGGGAGAGGAAGACGACATACGCATGGCTGCATTCCGCCGCGCGGGACATCGCACGATTGCGTTCGCTGTCTCCAGCACGTAGCTTCGCGCCACAAACAAAAAAATGTAAGCCGGAGAGAACGCCATGGCGCGCCTGAAGTTCGGAGCCTTCCTTGCCCCGCATCATCCGATCGGGGAGCATCCGATGCTCCAGTTCCGGCGCGATCTCGACCTGGTCGAGCAGTTGGATAGCCTCGGTTATGACGAGTTTTGGTGCGGCGAGCATCATTCCTCCGGCTGGGAGATGATCGCCTCCCCCGAGATGTTCCTGGCGGCCGCCGGCGAGCGCACCAAGCGGATCAGGCTCGGCACCGGCGTGGTGTCGCTGCCCTACCATCATCCCTACAACGTCGCGCAGCGCATGGTGCAGCTCGACCACATGACCGGCGGCCGCGCCATCTTCGGCTCGGGTCCCGGCGCGCTCGCCTCCGACGCGCATACGCTCGGCATCGATCCGATGACGCAGCGCGACCGCCAGGACGAAGCGATCGGCGTGATCCGCCGCCTCTTCAGCGGCGAGCGCGTCACGGCGAAGAGCGACTGGTTCACCATGAACGACGCCGCGCTGCAGCTCCTGCCGTTGCAGGAGGAAATGCCCTTCGTCGTGGCCTCGCAGATCTCGCCCTCCGGCATGACGCTCGCCGGAAAATACGGAATCGGCATCATTTCGCTGGGTTCGATGACGACTCAGGGGCTGATGTCGCTGCAGCAGCAATGGCAGTTCGCCGAGGACGCGGCGAAAAAGCACGGCACCAAAGTCGATCGCGCGAACTGGCGCGTGCTGCTGACCTGGCACATCGCCGAGACCCGCGAGCAGGCGCGCCGCGAGGCCGGCCCCGGCCTAATGCGCTGGCACAATGAATATAATGTCGGCACGCTGCAACGGCCCGGGCTCACCGCGTTCGCCTCACCCGACGAGGCCGTGGACAAGACCGCTTTCGTCGACGGCGCGGCCTCCGTCATCGGCACGCCCGACGACCTCGTCAAGATGATCAAGAACGTGATGCAGGTCTCCGGCGGAATCGGCGCCGTCATCGGCTTCGTGCACGACTGGGCCAATCCGGAGAACACGCGCCGGAGCTGGGACATGGTCGCGCGCTACGTGGTGCCCGAGATCAACGGCTACATCGACGGCTTGCGCAAGTCGCAAAAATTTGTGATCGAGAACCGCGCGATCTTCGAGCGCGCGGGACAGGCCGTGATGGCCAAGATCATGGAAAACGAAAAGGCCGCCGAGGCGCTGAAGGTGACCGGCGCCGGCCGCGTTGCGATTCCGGCCGTCAATGCGCCGGATTTGCAGAAGGAAGCGGCGAAGCGGTAAGCGCGGAGTCATCGCAGCTGGATTGTGTTATGTTGGCCGGGTCTAGCCAACCGGAGCAATCGTCATGTCGATGCAGAATGTGGCCGCCCCTGCGCACGGCTTCACTCCGCCCAAGCGCAACGAGCTGACCCACATCCCCGGCGACGAAGGCTGGCCGATCATCGGCAAGACCTTCCAGGTGCTCGCGGACCCCAAAGGGCATATCGAGGCGAACGGCGCCAAATACGGCCTCGTCTATCGCACGCATTTCTTCGGCGAGACCAATATCGTGCTGCTCGGCCCCGAGGCCAACGAGCTCGTGCTGTTCGACCAGCAAAAGCTGTTCTCCTCGACCCATGGCTGGAACAAGGTGCTCGGCCTGTTGTTTCCGCGGGGATTGATGCTGTTGGATTTCGAGGAGCACCGGCTGCACCGCAAGGCGCTGTCGGTCGCATTCAAGTCCGGCCCGATGAAGTCGTATCTGAGCGATCTCGACCGCGGCATCGCCGCCCGCGTCGCGCAGTGGAAGGCCAAGCCCGGCGAGATGCAGCTTTATCCGGCGATGAAGCAGCTCACGCTCGATCTCGCCGCCGCGTCCTTTATCGGCGCCGATATCGGGCCGGAGGTCGACGAGATCAACCGGGCCTTCGTCGACATGGTCGCCGCTGCCGTCGCCCCGATCCGCCGACCGCTGCCCGGCACGCAGATGGCGGCCGGCGTCAGGGGACGCAAGCGCATCGTGGCTTATTTCCGCGAGCAGATTCCGCTGCGACGCGGCAATCTCGGCGGTGATGATCTGTTCTCGCAGCTCTGCCGCGCAACCCACGAGGACGGCGCGCTGCTCTCGGAACAGGACATCATCGACCACATGAGCTTCCTGATGATGGCGGCGCACGACACGCTGACCTCGTCGCTGACGTCGTTCATTGGCGAACTCGCGGCAAATCCCGGCTGGCAGGACAAGCTTCGCGCGGAAGTCATGGCGCTGGGGCTCGCCCCTGACGCGCCAAGCAGCTTCGACGATCTCGAAAAGATGCCGCTGTCGGAGATGGCGTTCAAGGAAGCGCTGCGGATCAAGCCGCCGGTGCCCTCGATGCCGCGCCGAGCCGTGCGCGATTTCAGCTTCAAGGGTTTTTCGATTCCGGCCGGCACTGCGATCGGCGTCAATCCGCTCTACACCCACCACATGAAGGACATCTGGCCGGAGCCGGATCGCTTCGATCCGCTGCGCTTCACCGAAGAGGCCCAGCGCAACCGCCACCGCTTCGCCTGGGTGCCGTTCGGCGGCGGCGCGCATATGTGCCTCGGCCTGCACTTCGCCTACATGCAGGCCAAATGCTTCGCGCGGCACTTCCTGCAGAACATCGAGGTGTCGCTGGAGCCCGGCTACAAGCCCGACTGGCAGATGTGGCCGATCCCGAAGCCGCGCGACGGATTGCGGGTGCGGGTGAAGGCGGTTTGAGCATCGCAGTCGTCATTGCGAGCGAAGCGAAGCAATCCAGACTGCGTCCGCGGAAGCGGCCTGGACTGCTTCGTCGCTTCGCTCCTCGCAATGACGAAACTATCCGCCCCCCTGATCGAACGCCTTGCGCAGGGCCACGTAGCCCTGCTGCTGCTGGCTCCAGTTGCGGCCGCCGGTCATCGCGCCGTCGATGACGAGGTCATGGCCGTTGATGAAGCTGGATTCGTCGCTGGCCAGGAACACCGCAGCATGGGCGATGTCATCGGGAAGGCCGGCGCGCGGGATCGGCTGCGCGGTCTTGTAGACCTCGCGCATCACCGCCGGCGTCTTCTCCGCCGCGTCGGTCGAAAGCCCGAGCGCCTTGCCGAAAATGCCGGTCGCGATGGCGCCGGGCGAGATCGAGTTGACGCGGACGTTGGATTCGCCGAGCTCCATCGCCACGCATTTGGTGAGATGGATCACCGCCGCTTTGGCTGCACCATAGACCATCGATGACGAGAAGCCGGCAAGACGGCCGGCGATGCTGCCATTGTTGATGATGCTGCCAGATCCCTGCTTCTTCATGTGCGGCGCGGCGTGCTTCATGCCGAGCATGACGCTGCGCAGCAGGGTCGCCATCGCCGCGTCAAAGCGCTCGACCTCGAGGCCTTCGATGCCGCCGGTCTGCGCCGGACCGCCGGCATTGTTGAACAGGCAGTCGATGCGGCCGAATTTGTCCACCGCGAGCGCGATCACCGCCTGCATCTGCGCTTCGACCGTCACATCCGTCTGGCGGAAGACGCAATTCGCCCCGAGCTGCTTCGCCAGCGCCTCGCCTTCCGGTATGCGCCGGCCCGCGATCACAATTTTGGCACCTTCGGCAACGAAGACTTCTGCAGTCCGCAACCCGATCCCGCTCGTCGCGCCCGTGATCACCGCGACCTTGCCATCCAGCCTGCCCATGGAATGTCCCTGTTTTCGAACCCCTTGACGCCAAATGGCGGACACCGATCGACGACGGCGCCGCGACGGTCGGCGCCGCGGCAGGCACTATTCCTGCCGGCTTCCGACAAGGCAAGCTTTGCTTGGGGCCGGCGACATGCGTAACATTCCTGGCGATCGCTCGATTGTCGAACGCATATCGCGACCGGACTGCGCATGGGGAAGCTGATCGACGAATTCCGCAAGGGCTGGCAGGGCGTGGCACCGCCGTCGCTCGGCCTGAGCCTTGCGTTTGCGGTCGCCTGCCTGCTGGTTGCGACGCTGGCGCGCTGGGCCCTCGCCCATGTGCGGCCCGACGTCTATTTCACGCCGTATTTCCCGGCCGTGTTCTTTGCAGCCGCGTTCGGCGGCTTCCGCATCGGCATCATCACGGCGCTGGTGGGCGGCGTGCTCGGCGTCGTCGTGAATTTCGGCGATGCCTTTGATAACGCGCGATTCGCCCTGCTGGCGCTGTATTGGGCGGTCTGCGCGCTCACCATCTGGGGCGTCGAGCACTATCGCTCGCTCCTCGTCGAGCAGCGGCGGATTTCCAGACGCCTGATCGAGGAAGAAGACTACCGCAAGCTGCTGGTCGACGAGCTCCAGCACCGGCTGAAGAACAAGCTGTCGACGGTGCATGCCGTGCTGCATCAGGTGCTGCACGATCAGCCGCAAATCTGGGCCCGGATCGATCCGCGGCTGCGGTCGCTTGCCGCGACCGACGATTTGATCTCACGGATCGACAAGGCCGGCTGCGACATTCGCGACCTCCTGATCTCCGAGCTCGGCCCTTACGGCCATGTCCGCTTCACGCTCAACGGCGACCGGCTGTTCCTGCCGCCGAAACTTGCGGTCACGCTGTCCCTGATGTTTCACGAACTCGCCACCAACGCGGGGAAATATGGCGCGTTCTCCGCGCCGCGCGGGTTGTTGCAGGTGTCATGGACCGTCAGCGACGATCGCCTGACCGTGACCTGGGATGAAACTGAGGGTCCGAGCGTCGACAAGATCTCCGAGCCGGGTTTCGGCACCAAGCTGTTGAAGTCGGCGCTGTCGGCCTTCGACGGCAAGACTGAGGTTTCCTATCTCAGGACCGGACTTCATTGCACCATGCAATGCCGTATCCCCAAGGACGGTTAGACGCGGCGCCAACGAAACCCGTTCGCGCGCGTCGTTCGCGGTTTCACCGGACGCGTTGACGCCCTGTTAATGACGATAGGCTGCGCGCGTCGCATCGCCGCAAAACACCACCGTAATTCTCCGGGCCCCTTAACCAAACTTAAGAGGGAACCGCGCAAGATCGCGGCCATTGCAAAGGCGCGCTGAAACAACAAGATTCATGACTTCTATGAACGACAACAAATATTCCGGCGCGAGCGAAGCCGAACTCGGATTTCTCAAGGAAATCGTTAGAATGCTGCCTGCCGGCCTGACCGTGCAGGACGCGCAAGGCGAACTTCTCCTGGTCAACGATGTCGCGGCTGCCCAGCTCGGCATGGACGGCAGCCGCCCCTCGCGCGATCTAGCGTCGCGCCTCGAAGCCTGCCGGCAGGCCCTGAGCTCCGGCCAGGCGGTCGTCGCCGAGGAAGCGCTCCACGACGGAGCCGCACGCCAGGTGCTGCTGACCACCCATCGTCCGGTCCGCCTCGACGGACGCGAGCTGCTGATCTCGGCCTCCTCTGACATCACCGAGCAGAAGAATTTCGAAGACCAGCTGTTCCGCTCGGCCTATTTCGACGATCTGACCGGCCTGCCCTCGCGGCGCGTGATCGAGCATCGCGCCACCAGCCTGCTCGCGCAGGGTCGCACGGGCGATCGCTTTGCGCTCGCCTTTCTCGACGTCGACAATTTCAAGCACATCAACGACTATTACGGGCACGCCGTGGGCGACGCCCTGCTGGTCGAACTGTCGAAGCGGCTTGGACGCGGCTTGCGCGACTCGGACATGCTGTCGCGCATCTCCGGCGACGAATTCCTGCTGCTGCTATCGCCGATCCAGAACCAGGAGGAAGTCGCCGAATTCATGCAGTCGACGCTGGAGCGGCTGACCGCGCCGTTCTTCATCGACAATTCGGAAGTGTTCGCCTCAACCTCCGTCGGCATCAGCCTCTACCCCGATCACGGAAGCAGCTTCGAGACACTGCGCCAGAACGCCGACATCGCGATGTACCGCATCAAGAATGACGGCAAGGGATCGGCGGCCTTCTTCGATTCCAGCATGGAACGCGAGGCGCTGGCGCGGATGAAGATCGAGCAGTCGCTGCGGCAGGCCATCCTGGAGAAGCGCTTCTGCTGCGCCTTCCAGTCCAAGGTCGACATCCGCACGCAGGACGTGAAGGGCATCGAGGCCCTGGTGCGGCTGCGCGACGACGAGGGCGTGATCCAGGCGCCCGGCTCGTTCATCAATCTTGCCACCGAACTCGGGCTGATCGACGAGCTGACCCATCTCGTGCTCGCCGAGATCGTCAAGTCGATCGACCTGATCAACGAGACGTTCGGTGCGGAAGCGACCATCAGCATCAACGTCGCGGCCAAGCAGGCCGGCAACCCGGAATTCATGCGCAGCTTTGCCCAGGCGCTCGACGACACCGGCTTTCCGCAGCGCTTCATGATCGAGGTGACGGAAGACGCCTTCGTCGCCAAGAATCATTTCCAGGCCGAGATCCTGCCGATGTTCCGCAAGCTCGGCGTCGCCATCTCGATCGACGATTTCGGCACCGGCTATTCCTCGCTCTCGGCGCTGGCCGACATCACCGCGGACGAGATCAAGATCGACCGCTCCTTCATCACCGATATCCATAAGCGTCCACGCAACCAGGGCATCCTGCGCGCGATCGAATCCCTGAGCGAAGCGCTCGGCATGACCGTGATTGCCGAAGGCATCGAATCCTACGAGGAGCTCGCCTACCTCCAGGCTGCGACCAAGATCCGTTACGCGCAGGGCTATTACTTCTCCCGGCCGATCTTCCTGGAGGAGCTGAAGCTCGCAACGCCCATTTCCAGCGAAGCACGCGCCAGCGTCACAAACCGCTCGACGCAGCAGAACCGGCAGGGCTATTCCCGCGCGAACGGATACCGGCGGTAACCCCGGGCCTGAGTCGTTACTTTGCAAAGCCTGAGCAACCCGTTCCACGGGTGAGGTCAACAATTGCATCTGCCGATTTCTTCGGCAGAAGCGATCCGGCTCGGCCGGGCCGGACAATATCACACATGCCCGTCGCGTGGTCCGCCGGAAGGTGGAATTGCAATGTCCGCACGGTTGTGCAAATCGCTATGGCCAAAGAACTCATCAGGAGGGACCATCGTGCGCCGATCGCTCATCTTAACAACAACCATCCTCGCCCTCGCCGCGGGCACCTCCGCACAGGCCGACGATCTCAAGATCGCGCTGATCTATGGCAAGACCGGCCCGCTCGAGGCCTATGCCAAGCAGACCGAGACCGGCCTGCAGATGGGGTTCGAATACGCCACCAAGGGCACCATGACGCTCGACGGGCGCAAGATCGTCGTCATCACCAAGGACGACCAGGGCAAGCCGGATCTCTCCAAGGCCGCGCTCGCGGAAGCCTATCAGGACGACAAGGTTGACATCGCGATCGGCACGACCTCGTCGGCCGCGGCACTCGCGATCCTGCCTGTCGCCGAGGAAAACAAGAAGATCCTGATCGTCGAGCCCGCGGTCGCGGATCAGATTACCGGCGAGAAGTGGAATCGCTACATCTTCCGCACCGCGCGCAACTCGTCGCAGGACGCGATCTCGAACGCGGTCGCGATCGGCAAGCAGGGCGTCACCGTCGCGACGCTGGCGCAGGACTACGCCTTCGGCCGCGACGGCGTCGCCGCCTTCAAGGAGGCGCTCGGCAAGACCGGGGCGACGCTCGCCGCCGAAGAATATGCCCCGACCTCGACCACCGACTTCACCGCGGTCGGCCAGCGCCTGTTCGACGCGCTGAAGGACAAGCCGGGCCGCAAGGTGATCTGGGTGATCTGGGCCGGCGCCGGCAATCCGCTGGCGAAACTCCAGGACATGGATCCGAAGCGCTACGGCATCGAACTGTCCACCGGCGGCAACATCCTGCCGGCGCTCGCCGCCTACAAGGGCCTGCCCGGCATGGAAGGCGCGACCTATTATTTCTACGCGATCCCGAAGAACCCGGTAAATGACTGGCTTGTCGCCGAGCACCAGAAGCGCTTCAACGCGCCGCCGGACTTCTTCACCGCGGGCGGATTCGCCGCGGCGATGTCCGTCGTCGCCGCCGTCACCAAGGCGAAGTCGACCGACACCGAGAAGCTGATCACGGTCATGGAAGGCCTGGAGTTCGATACGCCCAAGGGCAAGATGATGTTCCGCAAGGAAGACCATCAGGCGCTGCAGAGCATGTATCACTTCAAGGTCAAGGTCGATCCGAATGTCGCCTGGGCCGTGCTCGAGCCGGTGCGCGAGCTGAAGATCGAGGACATGGACGTTCCGGTCAAGAACAAGCGCTGATCTTTCTTCCTTCACCTCTCCCGCTTGCGGGAGAGGCCGGGAGAAGGCTCTGTCCTCTTGGGGTTCTCGCCTGAGGAGACACCCTCTCCCACCCTCTCCCGCAAGCGGGAGAGGGAGCGCAGCCTGATCGCGGACAAATTCTCCTCTCATCATTTGCCAGATCCGCCATGACGCTGACCCTCGAAACCCGCGACCTCACCATCCGCTTCGGCGGCCCTGTCGCGGTCAACAGCGTCACTTGCAGCTTCCGCCCGGGCGAACTCACCGCGATCGTCGGCCCGAACGGCGCCGGCAAGACCACTTATTTCAACCTGATCTCCGGCCAGCTCCGCGCATCGAGCGGCAGCATTCTGTTCGACGGCACCGACATCACCCAGCATTCCGCGCCGATGCGGACGCGCGCAGGCCTGGGGCGCGCCTTCCAGCTCACCAACCTCTTTCCGAATCTGTCGGTGGAGGAAAACGTCCGCCTCGCGGTGCAGGCCGCCAACGGCACTCACTACGACATGTTGCGGCCCTGGATGGTCCGCCGCGATCTGATCGCCCGCGCCGATGCTATCCTGGATCAGGTCGCGCTCGGCGGCCGCCGTGGCGTCGCCGCGACCGCACTGTCGCATGGCGATCAGCGCAAGCTCGAGGTCGCGCTGATGATGGCGCTCGAGCCAAAGGTGTTCATGTTCGACGAGCCGACCGCGGGCATGAGCATCGACGAGGTGCCGGTCGTGCTGAACCTGATCGCGCAGCTCAAGCAGGACAAAAGCAGGATCATTCTCCTGGTCGAGCACAAGATGGACGTGGTGCGATCGCTCGCCGACCGCATCATCGTGTTGCATAACGGGCAGCTTGTTGCGGACGGCAGGCCTGCCGAGGTGATTGCGTCACCGATCGTGCAGGAAGCCTATCTCGGCGTCGCGCCCAATAAAGTTGCAGGGAGCGCAGCATGACCGATCTGTTGAGGCTCTCCGGTGTTCACACTCATATCGGCCGCTATCACATCCTCCAGGGCATCGATCTCGCTGTCGCGCAGGGGCAGACCACGATGCTGCTCGGCCGCAACGGCGCCGGCAAGACCACGACGTTGCGCACCATCATGGGCCTCTGGCAGGCCTCCTCCGGCGAGATCAGCCTCGCCGGCGAGCGCATCGAGAGCCGTGCGACGCCCGACATCGCGCGGCTCGGCGTCGGCTACGTGCCGGAGAGCATGGCGGTGTTCTCCGACCTCACGGTGAAGGAAAATCTGGTGCTGGCGGCGCGCGACGGACCACTCGACGACGCCCAGCTGGACTGGATTTTTGGCTTCTTCCCCGCGCTGCGCCGGTTCTGGCTGTCGCGCGCGGGAAGTCTCTCGGGCGGACAGAAGCAGATGCTGTCGATTGCCCGCGCCATCATCGAACCCCGCAAGCTCCTGCTGATCGACGAGCCGACCAAGGGGTTGGCGCCGGCGATCGTGATGGCGCTGATCGAGTGCCTGAAGGAGATCAAGCGCAAGGGCGCCACGATCCTGATGGTCGAGCAGAATTTCTTTGCCGCCCGCGAGCTCGGCGACAACGTGCTGGTGATGGACAACGGCACCATCGTTCATCGCGGCGAGATGGCGGCCTTGGCCTCAGACGTGCCGCTGCAGGAGCGGCTGCTCGGCCTGAGCCTGGAGACGCATCAATGACCGAGCTCGCCGCAACCGATCCGCTGCCGAAGCCGAAGCGCGACATCGCGCCGATCCTGCTGCCGATCGCGGTCGCCCTGGTGATGATCCCGCTGATCGGCTCGCCCAGCACCTGGCTGACGCTGACGGCCGCGAGCCTCGCGATGGGCATGATGATCTTCATCATGGCCTCCGGCCTGACGCTCGTGTTCGGCCTGATGGACGTGCTCAATTTCGGCCATGGCGCCTTCATCGCGGTCGGGGCCTATGTCGCGACCCTGGTGCTGGCGCCGTTCGCCGCTTCCCTCCAGGCGGATTCGCTGTGGACTAACCTCGCGGTGCTGGCGCCGGCGGCACTGCTGTCGATGGCGGTATCCGGCGCGCTCGGGCTGGTTGTCGAGCGGGTGCTGATCCTGCCCGTCTACGGTCAGCATCTGAAGCAGATCCTGATGACGACGGGCGGCCTGATCGTCGCCGAGCAGACGCTCTATGCGGTGTGGGGGCCGCAGATCATCCCGACGCCGCTGCCGACGTCGCTGCGCGGCTCCTTCATCCTCGGCGACGTCGCGATCGCGAAATACCGCGTGCTGGCGACGCTGATCGGCCTCGCCGTCTTCATCGCGATCCAGCTCGTGCTCAACCGAACCAAGCTTGGCCTTCTGATCCGCGCCGGCGTCGAGAACCGCGAGATGGTCGAGGCGCTCGGCTATCGCATTCGCCGTCTGTTCCTCGGCGTGTTCATGACGGGATCGGCGCTCGCCGGCCTCGGCGGCGTGATGTGGGCGCTGTATCGCGAGCAAGTCCACGCCTCCATGAGCGACGACCTCACCGTCCTGATCTTCATCGTCGTCATCATCGGCGGCCTCGGCTCGATCGGCGGCTGCTTCATCGGCGCGATCCTGGTGGCGATGATTGCCAATTACGGCGGCTTCCTGGTGCCTAAGCTCGCCCTCGTCTCCAATATCCTGCTGATGGTCGCCATTCTGATGTGGCGGCCGCGCGGCCTCTATGCGGTGACCAGCCGATGATGATCCTGTCAGGCGATCCGCCGCGCAGCCGCGTGCTCACGCTCGTTCTCGTCCTCATCATCCTGGCGCTGGTGGCGACGCCGTTCCTGTCTCCCGGGGCGAAGGCGCTGAACGTCGCGGCCAAGATCTGCGTCTTCGCCGCGCTGGTCGCCTCCTACGACCTCCTGCTCGGCTATACCGGCTCGGTGTCATTCGCACACACCATGTTCTACGGGATCGGCAGCTACGCGATCGCGATCGCGCTGTACGGGATGGGCCCGAATTGGGGCGCGGTCGCAACCGGCATCGTGGTCGGCCTGCCGCTTGCCGCGCTGCTTGCGCTTGCGATCGGACTGTTCTCGCTGCGGGTTGCCGCGATCTTCTTTGCCATGATCACGCTCGCGGTCGCATCCGCCTTCCAGGTGCTGGCCTCGCAGCTGTCCTGGCTGACCGGCGGCGAAGACGGGCGCAGCTTTCAGCTGCCCGAGCTGCTCAGGCCCGGCACGGTGCTGATCTCGAAGAACGTGCTGGGATTCGAGGTCAACGGCCGCCTCCTGACCTACTATCTGGTGTTCGCCGTCTCGGCCCTGATGATCCTCGCTTTGCTGCGGGTGGTGAACTCGCCGTTCGGGCGCGTGCTGCAGGCGATCCGCGAAAACCGCTTCCGCGCCGAGGCGCTCGGCTTCCGCACCGTTTTCCACCTGAGCTACGCCAACTGCATCGCCGCACTGGTCGCCGCCGGCGCCGGCATTCTCAATGCACTGTGGCTGCGCTATGCCGGTCCCGATACCTCGCTCAGCTTCTCGATCATGCTGGACATCCTGCTGATGGTCGTGATCGGCGGCATGGGCACGATCTACGGCGCGATCATCGGCGCCACCATCTTCATCCTCGCCCAGAACTATCTGCAGGCGCTGATGGGCGTCGCCTCCAAGGCGGCCTCGGAAGCCGGCCTGCCACTGCTGCCGGGGCTGTTGCATCCAGACCGCTGGCTGCTGTGGCTCGGGCTGCTTTTCATCGCCAGCGTCTACTTCTTTCCGACCGGCGTGGTCGGACGGCTGCGCAATCTCGGCGGCGACAAGAGCGCGAGCGGATCGCATTAACGCGTGATTCATGATGCAGCGCGGCGGCTCGCTCGGCGCAACCGTATTCGTGCAACGAGATTAACCCCCAGGTAACTGGCTTTCCTAAGCTTTACGCCATTTGTGCGGTGTATTCCTGTCCTTCCAGGGGGAGGGAATGCGCCAGGTCTTTGCAGAGATTGCGTCACGAATGTTCCTAGCCGCGAAGCACGGCTGGGAGGCAGCCATCCGGCGCGGACCGGTGCTGTGGCTTACTTTGTGCGGCGTGTTGCTGGTCGCCGGGATCTTCGCGGTGACCGCCATGGCCGTCGGCGAATTTCGCGAACGTACCCTGACCAACCGCGAGCGCGAGCTGGAAAACACGGTGCAGCTGATCGCGCGGCACTTCGATCAACAATTCGAAGATGCGGACGTCGTCGCCGCCGATGTGATCGGGCAGATGAATCTGCCGGAGATCAGTTCCGCCACGGCTTTCCGCGAGCGCATGTCCGGACCCGCGACGAACCAGATGCTGCGGAGCAAGATCAGCTCGGTGTCTTATCTCGGCGACATCGCGATCTACGATGCCGACGGCGAGCTGATCAACTGGTCGCGAGCCCAGCCGCTGCCCAAGATCAACATCTCCTCGCGCGCCTACTTCCAGACCTTCAAATCCGATCCGATGGCCGAACCGGTGATTCTGGAGTCGGTCCGCAGTTTCATCATCGGCAAATGGACCACGATTGTCGCACGTCGGCTGAGCGGCGTGGACGGCAGCTTCCTCGGCACGATGGTCCGCCGGATCGATCCGGACAGCTACCAGAACTATTTCGCATCCGTTGCGCTTGCGGAGGGCACGGCGATCTCGCTGTTCGACCGCAATGGCAAGATGCTGTCGCGCTACCCGCATGTCGAAGAGCTGATCGGCAGGGACTTCAAGGACGCGCCGCTGATGCGCAAGATGCTGGCCGAAGGTGGCCGGCACACCCTGCGCGTCAGGGGCCCGATCGACGGCGACGAGCGCCTCGGCTCCGGCGCCTCGCTTTCGCATTTCCCGCTGGTCATCGTCGCGACCAACACCACGAGCGCGGCGCTGGCCGACTGGCGGCAGCAGACCGGTTTCATGGTCACCACCGCCGCGCTTTCGGCGACCGTGATTGCGCTGATCCTGTTCCTGATCGTTCGCCAGATCAGCCGTCAGAATCGGGAGGCGCAGCAGCGGCTGGAAGCGGAGCGAGGGCGGCTCGACACCGCCTTGAACAACATGTCGCAAGGGTTGATCCTGTACGATGCAGCCGGATACATCGTCACCTGCAACCGCCGCTACGCCGACATGTTCGGCCTCTCCCACGACGTCATCAAGCCCGGCTGTCACATCCGCGAGGCGATGTATCATCGCAAGGAGCGCGGCGCGTTCGAAGGCGATGTCGAGGCATTTTGCGCCGACGTCATGAGGATCGTCGCGGAGGGCACGGTCTCCACCAGAAGCCATCACTTGCCGAGCGGCCGCGCTTTCCAGGTCATCAACACCCCACTCGCGCAGGGCGGATGGGTGGCCACGATCGAAGACATCACCGAACGCCGCAATCTGGAGCAGGAACGCGACCGCAACTACATGTTCCTGCGCGAGATCATCGACCACATCCCATCGCAGATCACGGTGAAGGATGCTCAAACGCGGCAATATCTGCTGGTCAACCGGACCGCGGAAGAGCAATTCGGCCAATCGAGTGAAAACATCGTTGGCAAGACTCCCTTCGACATTTACCCGGATGCCTCCGCCAGAGTCGTCACCGACGACGACAGCAAGGCGCTGCAGATGACCGAGGGATTGTTCAAAGACGAACATGCCTGGCAGAGCCAGGCCAAGGGAATGCGCTACATCACCTCGACCCGGATCGGGATCCGCGACAATTCCGGCGAGCCGCGTTACCTCATCAACGTGGTCGAGGACGTCACCGAACGACGGCGCGCCGACGAGAAGATCGCGCATATGGCGCATTACGATGCGCTCACCGACCTGCCCAACCGGACGCTATTCCGCGAGCAGATCGAGCGCGAACTTGAGAAGGTCGGCGGCGGCAGTCAGTTCGCGCTGCTCTATATCGACGTCGACGAGTTCAAGGGCATCAACGATTCGCTCGGCCATCACGTCGGCGACGAGCTGTTGAAGGGAATCGCCGCCCGCATCCGCGGCTGCCTCGGACAGGACGACCTGATCGCGCGGCTCGGCGGCGACGAATTCGCGGTGATCCAGACCGGCATCAAGTCGTCCGCCGACGTGGTGTCATTCGTGACGCGGATCTTCGAGGCGATCCGCCGGCCCTATCACTGCTTCGGCCATCAGCTCTCCACCGACGCCAGCATCGGCATCGCGATGGCGCCGCAGGACGGCACCGATCTCGACCAGCTCATCAAGAATGCCGATCTCGCGATGTACGGCGCCAAGGCCGGAGGACGCCGCGCTCACCGCTTCTTCGAGCCGGAGATGGATGCGAGCGCCAAGGCGCGCCTGAGCCTGGAGCAGGATCTGCGGCAGGCCCTGGTGAACGGCGGTTTCGAGATCCACTATCAGCCGCTGGTCGACTTGCGCACCAATGAGGTCACAGGCTGCGAGGCGCTGCTGCGCTGGCGGCATCCCGAGCGCGGCATGGTGTCGCCGGCGGAGTTCATTCCGATTGCCGAGGACACCGGCCTGATCAACGAGCTCGGCGACTGGGTGCTGCGCATGGCCTGCAACGAGGCCGCGACCTGGCCGGCGCATGTGCGTGTCGCGGTCAACGTCTCGCCGGTGCAGCTCAAATGCGACACGCTGGCACTGCGGATCGCCGGCGCGCTCGTCGCTTCCGGACTTGCCCCCTCCCGGCTCGAGCTCGAGATCACCGAGGCCGTGCTGATCCGCGACGACGAGGCGGCGCTCTCGATCCTGCACCAGCTCCGCGCCATCGGCGTGCGCATCGCGCTCGACGATTTCGGCACCGGCTACTCCTCGCTCAGCTATCTGAAGCGCTTTCCGTTCGACAAGATCAAGATCGACCGCTGTTTCGTCGCTGATATCGCCGAGACGAGCGGCGCGCCCGTGATCGTGCAGGCGGTGGTGAACATCGCCGCCGCCAGCGACATGACCACGGTCGCGGAGGGCGTCGAGACCGAGGCGCAGCGCGAGATGCTGCGTGCGCTCGGCTGCACGGAGATGCAGGGTTATCTCTTCAGCAGACCGAAGCCGGCCAGCGAAGTGCGAAAGCTGTTCGGTTCGAGCCATGCCTTGCCGGTGGCGGCGGTGGCCTGAGATGGCGAAGCCGGGGAAAACGCCAGCCAAGACGGTCGACGTTGCGGATTCCTATGCCGTGCGGCTGATGCAGCATCTGGTGGTGCCGACCTTCGTGATCGACCCCAAGCGCCGCGTCGTGATCTGGAACAGGGCCTGCGAGCGGCTGACCGGTGTCGCCGCCTCCGAGGTGATCGGCACCAATAAGCACTGGCAGGCCTTCTACGAGACCAGGCGCCCTTGCCTCGCTGACCTCGTCGCGCTCGACCGCCCGGAACAGCTGCCGGCGTTCTATTCGGAATATGCCGCGCGCGGTCATAACGGGCTCGGCTTCAGCGCCGAAAACTGGTGCGTGATGCCGAAGCTCGGCAGCCAGCTCTATCTCGCCATCGACGCCGGCCCCATTCACGACGAGGCCGGCCATCTGATCGCGGTGGTGGAGACTTTGCGCGACCTTGCCGACCAGAAGCGCGCCGAGATGGCCCTGAAGGAGCTTGCCACCAAGGACGGGCTGACCGGCCTGTCGAACCGCCGCGCGTTCGACCAGATGCTGATGAGTGAATGGGCCCGCGCCCAGCGGACGCAGAAGCCCATGGCGCTGCTGTTCGTCGATGTCGATCATTTCAAGCTGTTCAACGACCGCCACGGCCACCAGAGCGGCGACGAATGCCTGCGCGCGGTCGCGTCCGTCGTCAGCCGGTATGCCGTGCGCCCGCTCGATCTCGCCAGCCGTTATGGCGGCGAGGAATTCGCGCTGATCCTGCCGGACATGGGTTGCGATGCCGCCTGCGCCATCGCCGACGAAATCCGCTGCGCGGTGATGGCCTTGCGGGTCACCCACGGCGCCATCGGTGCCGGCGAGCACGTCACCCTGAGTGTCGGCGTCGCCAGCCACATTCCGGACGAAACCGACGACAGCCCCCAACGGCTGCTGGGCGCGGCCGACCAGGCGCTCTATGCGGCCAAACGGCTCGGCCGCAACCGCGTCATGTGCTCCGAACGGCTGCTCGCCGAGTTCGCCAAGCTCGGGCGGGACGGCGTGCCGGTTCCTGACCGCGCGACTCGTAAATCAGCCTAGCCCAAATCAGCCTGGACGAAGCCGGCGGAAGCGGTTGCCCACCCTCCGCCAATCGGCTAAATGAACCTCGACTAGCACCCGTAGCTCAGCTGGATAGAGCGTTGCCCTCCGAAGGCAAAGGTCACACGTTCGAATCGTGTCGGGTGCGCCAGTCTCCTCCAGTGCGCGCTGGAGGCACCCTCACCCGATTTGCGTTGTTACCCCGCCCGCTCAGGTCATCGCCTGCTCGGCGCAAGCCCACCTCAATTCAGCATCGAGATGATCGCCTGAACCTGGTCGGAAGCCGACGTGACCAGTCCGTCGTAGGACGTCTGACCGTGTGCGGCCGCCTTCAGGATGCATTCGGCGACCGCCGCCTTCAGGCCGAACACCGACTGATCGGGCGGCACGCTGGCCATCACGGCCTCCAGCGCCTGACGCATCGTTCGAATGAGTTCGGAGCTGTATTGCATGGGCTGTCCTCCGCAGCCTCATATTAGAGCGCGTGGCCATGCTGGCCACTCACAAGCCTGAGATTGTTTTTTGATGAAGTGGGACATCCCGGAGCGGCGGCCAGCCTGTCTCGAGCGCTGAACCACACCCACCTCGCGCTTCTCATCGCTCGATTGTATCATCTTGCCATGAGCGAATCCGACACGGCGACCGGCGAAGCTTCGCCCGTCCGCAAGATCATCCATATCGACATGGATGCCTTCTACGCGTCCGTGGAACAACGCGATCATCCGGAGCTGCGCGGAAAGCCAGTCGCCGTCGGAGGCTCCGCGGAACGTGGCGTCGTCGCGGCCGCCAGTTATGAGGCCCGCGAGTTCGGCGTTCGCTCTGCCATGCCATCCGTGACGGCGAAGCGACAATGTCCCGATCTGATCTTCGTCAAGCCGCGCTTCGAGGTCTACAAGGCGATCTCTAGGCAGATCCGCGACATCTTCGCGGAGCATACCCCCATCATCGAGCCGTTGTCGCTCGACGAGGCCTATCTCGACGTGACGGAAAACCTGCAGGGCATCCCGCTGGCGCGTGATGTTGCGCTCAGGATCCGCGAGAGGATCAAGGCCGAGACGGGCCTCAACGCTTCGGCCGGCATCTCCTACAACAAGTTCCTGGCCAAGCTCGCCTCCGATCATCGCAAGCCCAACGGTCAGTTCGTGATTTCACCGGAGATGGGACCCGCCTTCGTCGAGACCCTGCCGGTCGGAAAGTTCCATGGGATAGGCCCGGCCACGGGTGCGAAGATGAACGCGCTCGGCATGTTCACCGGTCTCGATATTCGTCGTCAGACGCTGGAGTTCATGAATGCGAATTTCGGCAAGTCGGGCGCCTATTACTACTGGATTTCGCGCGGTGTCGACGAACGGCCGGTCCGGGCCAACCGGGTCCGCAAGTCCATCGGCGCGGAGACCACGTTCTCAAGCGATCTCACCGAATTCGACGCGCTGGTCGCCGAGCTCAAGCCGCTCGTCGACAAGGTGTGGCGCCATTGCGAGGCGACGGGCAGCCGTGGCCGCACCGTCACCTTGAAGATCAAGTTTGCCGACTTCGAGATCATCACGCGCAGCAGGTCCGCTCTTTCGCCGGTTGCAGGCCGGGACGATCTTGAGCGGCTGGCTTGCGGCCTGCTCGAAGTCGAGATTCCGCTGCCCAAGAGCGTCAGGCTGCTGGGGGTCTCGCTGTCTTCCCTCCAGGCCGGGGACGATGCGGAGCCGCCGCAGCTGACTCTCGGCATCTGAACCAAACCGACGGGCTTTCGGCGGACGCAGAGAGCCACGTCGAGCGCGCTCGCAACGCGAATCTACGGTGGCGGGTTTTCAGACTCGCCGCCGAAGGACGATCCGCTGGGCCCGATCAATGCCTCACGTGCTCGAACACGACGATCACGCCCGTCGGTTCGGGCTCGTGTGCCATCAGGCGGGTCAGCTCGGAATCGCCCCAATCGGCGAGGCTGACGACTTCGCCGCTCTGACGCTCGGTGCCGGGCGGCGCCGTGGGCTCGACGACCTTCAGCCCCGTCTCATCGACGAAGAAAGTGTGCTCGCCGAACATGCTGTTGAGCTGCGGCATCGCGGGATGCTCGTCGGGCAGCACTTGAGCGCCGAGCTGGTTGACGGTCTGCTTCACCTGTTCGGATGTGAGCTTCATGAGCTGCTCCGTTTCTGTCACGTCGGTTTCACTGAGCTGAGCCAGAGCGGGCGTTCCCTGCGCTGATGTTCGCCTGGCCCAATCTTCCGAACAGGTGCTACGCACAAATGTTCCGGAGAAATGCATTTCGTGATCGCGCGTCGCGTCTGCCGCGCTTGCGGCACCAGATCGCCACAGGATGCACATGATTCAACATCCCAAGAGCCAAATTCTAAGAGCTGATTTCAAGAGCCGAATTCGTTACTCGCTTCTGTTCTCGCCAACAGAGAGCGCGCAGATGCGTGACAGATATGTGTAGGACAACCCGGTCTCCTCGGCCCAGGCGTTGAACTGCGCCTGCACCTTGGCGAGATCGCCCTTCGACTTGACCTCTTCGGCAATGTCGAGACCGGCATCGCGCAGGCAGGCCACGACGTCCCTGGACGTCACAAAGCCGTCCCAGCCGACGAACCGCAGCAGCATCTGGCCGGTATTGCCACCCAAACGGCTGCCGCGCTTGCTTAGAAGCTCGAGCAGGCCGATCTGGTCGGACGGCGGCCACTTCGTCAGAAACCTGCCGAAGCTGCCGTGCTCTCTTGCGATCTCCTGGACGAAGGCCGCGTTGTCGCGCACCGACATGATCTTGGCACCGTTGCGCACGATGCGCGCGTCGCGCAGCAGGTCCTCCCAATAATCCTCCGGCTGGAAGGTGAGCTTGGCCGGTTGGAAACGCAGGAAGGCGTCTTCAAACCCGTCCCATTTCGTCTCGATCACGCTCCAGGCAAAGCCCGCGCAAAACACACGCTTCGTCATCTCTGCGAGGATGCGGTCGTCGCCGCGTTTGGCGAGGCCCTTCAGGTCGGGCTTTTCCGGCATCAGCTTTTCGAGCGCCTTGGGCCCGCCCTTGCGTTTTTCGGCGCGCGCACGAATGGTCTTGAAGGAGGTCATTGGGAGACACGCGATTGAGGGTGTGCCACGACACCAGAATTCGACGCTCGGGTCCAGCTCCGCCACGTCCGCCGACTTCGGTCGCGCTTGCTCGGTTCGCGGCAAGCCCGGTTATCGCGACAGACGCTTCGCGAGATGGACCGACTGCCAGTCTCCGAGACCGGTGTCCTCGAACCCCGCTTTCTTCGCAAGACCGCGCATCTCGGCGTTCACGCGCGCGGTCTCGGCTGCAATCATCTCGTGACCGAGATCGCTCGCGTGCCTCTCCATCGCCGTCATCATCTGGAGGCCGACGCCCTGGCGCTGAAAGCCATCGGCAACAGAGATGGCGAAATCACCATGCCGTGCAGCCGCATCGTAGGCGTATCTGGTTTCGCCGATGATCGTGCCCTGCCCTTCGTGCCTGATCTCGGCGAGCAGGGTGAAATGACCGGGATTGCTGGTCTTGGCGACGCATTCGGCCGCGATCATTGCAAAGTCCGCCCGCGCGCCCATGAAGCGCTTGTTGCGCGATGTCGTGGAGAGGCTCGTGAAATAGATCGAGAGGATCTCGACATCGGACGCGCTGGCCGGCCTGATACGAAGCGTGGCGTTGCCTTCGGCTGACTCGACAATGGCATCCAGCAACGGCTGTGACATGCGCGCGGCTCTCGGCAGGTTGCATCGAATGCACACCTAGCCGAGACCGCGCGCTTACCGCTTGGACGGTGCTGCCAATCTTGCGGCCGAAAACGAACAGTTCGTTGCTCGGTGCCGGGCGTCACACGCGAGAGAGTGAAGGCACCTCCTCCGGCACGATCGCCTGGAGGCCGCCGAAGCGACGCTCGCGGCCGTGGAAGGAGGCCAGGGCCGCAGCGAGATCGCCTGCGTCGAATTCGGGCCACATCCGCTCGGTGAAGTGCAGCTCGGCATAGGCACCTTCCCAGAGCAGGAAGTCCGACAGCCGTTTCTCACCCGAGGTGCGGATGATGAGGTCGACGTCGCGCAAACCGGCCTCGCCGGTGACGAGCTGCGAGAACGCCTCGCGGGTGAGACTCGTCAGCGCCGCCGCCTTCGCCGCCGCGTTGAGGATGGCGTCGCGGGCGGAATAGTCGACGGCGATGCGCAGATGAAGCGTGCCACCGTGCGCGGTGGCGTCTTCCGCGCGCGCGATCGCATTGGCGATACCGTCGGGCAGGCGGTCTCGCCGGCCGATCACGGTGAGGCGCACGCCGTTCTTGACCAGGCTCTGCACCTCGTTGCCGAGGTAGAATCTCAGAAGCGTCATCAGCGCGGCGACCTCGGCCTTCGGCCTTCGCCAATTGTCGGTCGAGAAGGCGTAGAGCGTCAGCGTGCCGATGCCCTGCTTGGGCGCGGCCTCGACGATGCGGCGGATCGCCTCGACGCCGGCCTCATGGCCGCGCACGCGCGACAGGCCGCGCCGCGTCGCCCATCTGCCGTTGCCATCCATGATGATGCCGACGTGAAGCTTGTCGTTGCGGGACACAAGGTCACTTTGCATTGCAAAGTCTCCGGTCAAAAAAGGGGGAGGATCAGGTCGAGACGATACCGAGACGGCCGAGCGGCGCCGCCTCGCGGCCGGCAGCCTTGGCTGCGTCGCGCACCAGGCGTTCGAGCACGGCGAGATAGTCGAGGAAGCGGCGGCGGCCGGCCTTGGTCAGGCGGCAGGTCGTGTGCGGGCGATTGCCCTCATAGCCCTTGGTCACCTCGACGAGGCCGGCTTCCTGGAGCACGGCGAGATGCCGGCTGAGATTGCCGTCGGTGAGGCCGCAGAGCTGCTTGAGATCGGCGAACGCCAGACCTTTCGGATGCGCCATCAGCGAGGTCAGAAGTCCGAGCCTCGCCTTCTCGTGGATCACGCGGTCCAGTCCTTCATAAGAGAAGGGTGCGCTGTCAATCTTCGACATCATGGTCTCCCGATGCGAAATACAGAATGCCCGCCATCACCGATTGCCCGATCACGAAGGGCAGGCCCATGGTCCATGGCGACAGCGTATGGGTCTGGCTCGCGAGCACCACCACCGCAAAGCCGGATATGAAATACCAGGCGCCGGCGAGCGCCACGGTGCGCGGCAGCGAACGGACGGAGGCAAAAATGCCGAGCGACACCAGGATCTGCCACAGGCCCGGCAGCAGCCACAGCGTTTCGCCCGCGAACTTCCACATCACCACCGCAAGCAGCACACCGGCAACGCCAGCGGGCAGGAATTGCTCGACGGCCTGGTGGATCATGGCATCAGCGAGGCCCGAATGATGGCGGCGCGAACGCGCGCGCATCTCGATGCCGATGATCAGGCCGGAGAGCGCGGCGGCAATGAACCAGCCGAAGAAGAAGCCGAGCGGTTCGCTGGTGGCATCACCAAGCAGCCAGAATTCCAGGATCGCGGTGAGAAGCGCGACCGCGCCGGTCGCGGCCATCGTCGCCGGGCCGTAACCGCGAAATGCCGTGCCTGCCGCAATCTGGCTGCGGATCGCCACGATGTCGGCCAGTGCCTTGTCGAGATCGCGCATTGGCAACGCCAAAACCTCGCTCCGCCTATCCCTGCCGGGTCTATCCGTCTGTTACTTTGTACCGCAAAGTATATCGGATTGCAAAGTAAAGGCAAGTCCCGAAGGTCGCCCGAGAGGATCCGTCCTCAACAGACAACTGCCGGTTGCGCGAGACGTCCTCCCGCGGATAAGATGCGCGCGAACGCGCTGGGGGGAGAGTATGTGGCTTAAGCCATTCATCGTTGCGTCATTATTGCAGGTGAGCGTCGTCACCGCAGCACAGGCAGCCGGCCCATTCGGCAGCGTCAAAATCGGCAACTGGGTCGGCGGCGCGTTCAGCAATGACGAAACGGGAGCCTTCTCGCATTGTGCCGCGACGGCGCCTTATGCCAACGGCGTCATTCTCGTCGTCGGCCAGAATGCTGGGGGCTCGTGGATCTTGAGCTTTGCCAGTCCCAGCTACCGCTTCAAGCAGGGCGAGAATGCCGCGATCGACGTCATCTTTGACGGACAGGAGCAAGCCAGATTGTTCGCCACGGCCAACCAGACGAACATGCTCAGCTCCGTCATGCCTGCCAACGTGGTACGAACGTTTCAGAAGGCAAGCCTGATGGTCGCGACGAGCGGCCGCACCGTGCTGAATTTCGACCTGACCTCGGCCGGGCCCGTGATTGCGGCACTGGCCAATTGCGTCACCAAGGTGAAAGCCGACGGGCTCGACAAGGCCGGCGACTTCACCAAGATCGCCGCCAAGCCGCAGCCAGCGCCGGACAAGCAGGGACCGCCAGCCAACGGCAGCAAACCTGCCAGAGCCAAGAGCGGCACCGGGTTCGTCGTGAGTGCCAGCGGACACGTCGTCACCAATAACCATGTGATCAATGGCTGCGTCGGCGACATCAAGGGCAATCTCACGGGCGAAGCCGGAATGGTTTTGCGCGTGGTGTCGAGCGACGCCAACAACGACCTCGCCTTGCTGCAGGCGCCGTCGACGACCATGTTCAAGGAGTTCGCCCGGATCCGCGACCGCTCGATCCGCTCCGGCGATTCCGTCGTCGCGATCGGCTTTCCCTTCCATGGGCTGCTGACTTCGGACTTCACCGTCACGACCGGCATCGTCAGCTCGCTCAGCGGCATGCGCAACGATTCGCGTTTCCTGCAAATCAGTGCGCCGGTGCAGCCCGGCAATAGCGGCGGCCCGCTGTTCGACACCACCGGGCAGATCGTTGGCGTCGTTACGGGAAAGCTGGACGGATTACGGATGGCCGCTGCGACCGGCAACATCCCCGAAAACATCAACTTCGCGATCAAGACCGGCGCGTTGCGCGACTTCCTCGACAAACTCCGTGGTGCCTTACCAGACTGCCGAACCGAAAGGCGAGATCAAGACCACAGACATCGCGGGCAATGCGCGGCCCTACACGATGCTGATCTCGTGCAACGGAATCGAGCAGGCCGACGCGAAGCGGTAGCGGCAACGCGGGCCGGCTGGAGGCGTCGAGCCTATACGAGGCGCTCCAACCGGGCTGAAGTCAGCCAGCTCGCTAGTACGGCGCGACGGGGCGCGGCCGCCGGTGCGATCGCGGTTGCGCCGGAGAAACCTGGCTGTAGGCAAAGCGGGGATTGCGATCGCAGTACAGCAGCCGGCCGGACACGCTGGCTTGGCATTGTTCATAGCTGCTGTAGGAGCATTCCCCCGGATAATCATACTCACCGCCCTGGGCACACCAAGGATAGTCGCGCGCCGCTGCCGGCGTAACCGTCGCGAAGCCGGCAAGGGCTGTCACGCCGAGTGCCACCAGCACCAATTGCGTCTTACGCATGATCTACTCCTCTCCTCACAGCGCATCATACGCGCCATATACCCATCAGGTTTCACGAAGCCGCTTTATTCCAGCTCAATGGCACGGCATCCAAGAAAAAAGCCCTGCCGAACGGCAGGGCTCCATTCCCGGACATCACAAGATCGCTACTCGACCTTCAGGCCGGCGAACTCGACCACCTTCTTCCATTTCTCGGTCTCGGCCTTGATCTCGTCGCCGAACGCCTCGGGCGTCTGCGCCCGCGGCTCGCCGCCGAGTTCGACCAGGCGCTTGGCCATGTCCGGCTCCTTTATCAGCGTGTTGATCTCGCTGTTGAGCTTGGCGATGATCTCCTTGGGCGTGTTCTTCGGCGCCCCCATGCCGAACAGCGCGCTCGCCTCGTAGCCCTTCACGGTCTCGCCGATCGCCGGCACGTCGGGCAGCTGCGGCGAGCGCTCCGCCGTGGTGACGCCGATGGCGCGGAGCGAGCCGGAGCGGATGTGCTGGATGATCGAGGGCATGTTGTCGAAGATCACCTGCACCTGGCCGCCGAGCATGTCGGTGATCGCGGGTGCGGCGCCGCGATAGGGCACGTGCTGCATCTTGCAGCCCGTCAGCGCCATGAACATCTCGCCGGACAGATGCACCGAGGTGCCGTTGCCCGAGGAGGCCATGTTGACCTTGCCGGGGTTGGCCTTCACGTATTCGATGAACTCGGCGACGGTCTTGGCCGGCACGTCCTTGTTGACGGTCATCACGTTCGGCACGCGCTGGAACGAGGCGACCGGCGCGATATCGCGCACGAAGTTGAATTTCAGGTTGGTGTAGAGCGAGGCGTTGATGAAGTTGGCCGGATTGACCAGTTGCAGCGTGTAGCCGTCGGGTTCGGCGTTGACGACCGATTCGGTGGCGATATTGTTGCCGGCACCCGGCTTGTTTTCGATCACGAATTGCTGGCCGAACTTCTCCGACAACCGCTGGCCGATCAGGCGCGCCAGGATGTCGGTGGCTCCGCCCGGCGGATAGCCGACCACCCATTTCACCGGATGGGTCGGGTAATCGGCGGCAAGGGCCTTCGACAGCGGGCTGGCTGCAAGCGGACTGGCGGCGAGCAGGCTCAGCGCGGTACGGCGTGTGATCATCTCAAGGGTTCTCCCAACGTGTTGTTCTTGAAGCCAGATAGCTTGAAAATGGCGTCGGCGCGGTTGTAACAAAGCTTGCCGCAGGCGCAAAGTACACGGGGTGCATCACGACGAAAGGATAAGGCATGGCGGTCAAGGTCGAAGCCCTCGATCATCTCGTGATCAACGTCGCGAACGTCGCAGTGACCGCCGAGTGGTACGGCAAGATTCTCGGCATGGAAGTCAAGGTATTCGACCCCGGCGGCGGCAAAGCGCCGCGGACGTCGCTACAATTCGGTAACCAGAAGATCAACGTCCGGCCGCGCGATGCCGACAAGGTGGAGTGGTTCACCGCGGACCACCAGACCGCCGGCAGCGAGGATCTGTGCTTCCTCACCTCCGCCAGCCCCGACGAGGTGGTGGCGCATTTGAAGGCACATGGCGTTGCGATCGAAGAGGGCCCGGTTCCCAAGCAGGGCGCCCGCGGCACGCTGCGCTCGGTCTATTGCAGGGATCCGGATGGCAGCCTGATCGAGATTTCGTCATACGAGGACGGCGGCCGGTAAGGCCAAGCCGCCTGCCCCACGCACCGTCGCATGAGGGCTGAGAGAGCAGGAAGACGCAATCATCAAAACGCGGCCGCCGGCAAGATGCAGGCTGCACGGGAGGACATATGCCGACTTCGCAAGCCGCCGCCGGAATCGTCGGCCCATTCGACGGGCTCGATGTGCCTTGGCTGCTGAAGATGCGGGCTGACGTGCGCAGCTCACATCCGTTCCTGATCTGGGCGCCGTTCGACGCGCCTGCGCGGCGCTGGAGCTATGGCGAGTTTCACGAGCGGGTCGGCGCGCTCGCGGCGGGACTGACGAAGCGCGGCGTGAAGCCGGGCGAATATGTGCTCATTCACCTCGACAATTGCATCGAGGCGCTGCTGGCCTGGTTCGCCTGTGTCGAACTCGGCGCCATCGCGGTGACCACCAACACGCGCTCGGCGCCGGCCGAACTCGACTATTTTGCCGATCATTGCGGCGCGGTCGCCGCGATCACACAGCCGGCCTATGCCGAGATCGTCGCGCAGAATTGCCGCAACATCCGCTGGATGGCGGTGACTTCGCACGATGCGGGCGCGCCGCCCGGGAACCCGGTCTCACGCGGCGACAGCTTTGAGGAGCTGTTCGCCGATAGCGCCGACCGTCCCAGGCGCGCGATCGATCCGCTCGCGCCGTGCAGCGTGCAATACACCTCGGGCACGACATCGCGCCCCAAGGCGGTGCTGTGGACCCACGCCAACGCGCTGTGGGGCGCCAAGATCAACGCCGCGCACGAAGACCTGCACGCAAGCGACGTGCATCAGGCCTATCTGCCGCTGTTCCACACCAACGCGCTGGCCTATTCGATGCTGGCGACGCTATGGGTCGGCGCCACCTGCGTGATCCAGCCGCGCTTTTCCGCCAGCCGGTTCTGGGGCGCTGCGCGCGAGCACGGCTCGACCTGGACCTCGACGATCCCGTTCTGCATGAAGGCGCTGCTCGAGCAGGAGATCCCGAGCGATCACAAATTCCGTCTGTGGGGCACCGCGATCAACGAGCCGCCGGCCTTCGCCGCCTTCGGCGTCAAGATCATCGGCTGGTGGGGCATGACCGAGACCATCACCCACGGCATCGTCGGCGAGATCGACCAGCCCAACATCCCGATGTCGATCGGCCGCGCCGCGCCGGAATATGAAATCCGCATCACCGACGACGACGGGCGGCCGACCGAAATCGACGGCACCGGAAATCTCTCGATCAAGGGCATTGTCGGCCTGTCGCTGTTCGCCGCATATCTGCACAACGAAAAGGCGACGCGCGAGAGCTTCGACGAGCACGGCTTCTTTCTCACCGGTGACCGCGTGGGGCGGCTGGAGAACGGCTACATTCGCTTCGCAGACCGCAGCAAGGACATGCTGAAGGTCGGCGGCGAGAACGTCGCCGCGTCGGAGATCGAGCAGGTGGTCGCACTGGTCCCCGGCGTGCGCGAGGCCGCCGTGGTGGCGAAGACGCATCCAATGCTGGACGAGGTGCCGGTCGTCTTCATCATCCCGCAGGGTGGCGTCGCCGGTGCCCGGCCTGATCTGCACGACGCCGTGATGGCCGCCTGCCGCGCCGGCCTCGCCGACTTCAAGATGCCGCGCGAGATCCGCTTCGTCGACGACATGCCGCGCTCGACGCTGGAGAAGGTGGCGAAGGCGGAGCTGAGGAAGATGGTGGGGTAGCACGAGCGATTACCACAACGTCGTCCTGGCTTTCGCCAGGACGACACCGGAGTTCAGAACGACCCCAGCGCCACCGGGCGGAACGCTTGCAACAGCTGCTGGTCCAGCTTGCCGCCCATGCCTTCCATCATCGCAAACGCGCGCGAGTGGGTGAAAGGCATGCGATAGGCGCGCTTCTCCACGAGTGCCGCGTAGATGTCGACGATGGTTGTGACCCGCACGATATCGCTGATCTGGTTCGACGAGAGATTGTTGGGATAGCCGGAGCCGTCGAGGAATTCGTGGTGATGCAGCACGACGTCCAGCATCTCCGGCGGGAAGCCGCCTTGAGCCGCGAGCGCGTCATAGCCGCGGCGCGGATGCTGGCGGACTTCAGCCATCTCCTCGTCGGTGAGCTTGCCGGGCTTGTCGAGCAGCGCGGAGGGAACGAAGGCCTTGCCGACATCGTGCAGCAGCGCGGCACGGGTCAGCCGGCGCTGGTCGTCCTCGCGCATGCCGAGGTGCTGGGCGAAGGAGACCGCAAATCCGGTCACGAACAGGCAATGCCGGTAGCTGCCGACATGGTGGCAGCCCACCGTGGTGAGCCACTCGCGCAGCGAGGAGTGCTTGATCGCCTTCAGGATCTTGCTCTCGGCGGCGATGACGTCGTCGAAGGTCAGGGGCACGCCGAGCGGCAGCTTCTCGAACATCTTCTTCAGCACCGCGTGCGCGGCCTCGACGCCGCGATTGAGCGTCTTGCCACGATCGGTCGCGTCATAGACGGCGGTGTCGGGGAAGGCGGCACGGATGCGCTGCAGGATGTCCTCAGGCTGAAGCGGCCGCGAGATGGTGTCGGTGGCGCCCAGCGCCCAAGCCTGCATGGTGCCGTGATGCAGGGCGTCCGCAAGCACGAACAGACGAGGCATGGCGCGATAGGCGTCGCCGCGCAGCTTGTTGCGCACCCGCTGCACGCTGTCGGGCGAGCGCAGATTGATGTCGACCACGAGGCCGGAGAGATCGCGCGAGGGCTGCTCGGGGAGCTCCTGCGTCGTTACCGTGGCAACGTCGCCGACCGCCTTGAGAATGCTGGCGAGCTCGGTGCTCTCGTCGCTCCGGTCGGAGGCGAGCAGAAGCCGGCGTTTGGCGGCGGGTTTGGCTGAGGCGTTCATGGCTTCCCCAAGAGCACGGGCGTGTTTCGGGCAAAAGCCTAAGCCGGATCAGGTTCTCCGGCCCTTAAGAGGCGTGCTCAATGGAACCCTGCGGAATCTGGGACAATTTTACGGAATTCGCGTCCCCGGCGGTTCCAATCAAAAACCTCGAAAACAACCCCATGCACAGTAGAGATGTGGTTGCAAACACGGGGCTTTTTTAACGACGAATCCGCCGGGGGCTGCCCCCGGCGGATCATGTCAGGTCAACAATCGCAACCAGCCTTACGCCTTCATCGCGCCCTTCACGGCTTCGGCCGTGATCGGCAGGGCCCGGACGCGGGCGCCCGAGGCGTTGAAGATGGCATTGCCGATCGCGGGTGCGATCACTGTCACCGCGGGTTCGCCGACGCCAGTGGCCTTTTCGCCATTGGCGATCACGGCGATCGCGACCTCCGGCACCTGGCTCATGCGCAAGGGCGTGTAGCTGTCGAAATTGGTCTGTTCGATGCCACCGTCCTTCAGCGTCGCCTTCTCGTACATCGCCAGTGACAGGCCCCACAGCGCCGCACCCTCGACCTGGGCGCGGATGTTGTCGGGATGCACCTGCGTGCCGACATCGGTGGCGACCGTGAGCTTCTTCACGGTCACTTCGCCCGATGGCGCCACGGCGACGTGAGCGACGCAGGCCGTCCAGCTCGCGGTCGCGCGTTCCTGCGAGGAGACGCAGGCCACGCCCATGCCCTCACCTTTCGGCAGCTTCCTGCTGCCGTAGCCGGCAAGGCCCATCGCGGCGAGCAGCGTGTTGCGCAGCCGCTGCGCGCCGCCGTCGTTCTTTCCGGCGCCGTCGAGCAGCGAGATGCGGAACTGCGCGGGGTCCTTGCCCGCCGCCGCCGCGATCTCGTCGATCATGCTCTCGACCGCCCAGAAGGTCCAACCCGGCGCGACCGAGCGGAGCTGGCCGGACGGCGTGGCGTTGTGCGCCATCTCGTTCTTGATCGCGCGCACATGATGGTTGGGCACGGTGTAGAAGAAGTCGGCCCCGTTCACCGTGAAGGAGTCGAGCGGACCCTTCTTGTCCACCGACGGCGTCAGGAAATCAGGGATTCCCCAGCGCGCCGTTGGCCACGCCGAAACCACGTCGTGGCTGAGCGCGACGAGCTTACCGTCGCCGTCCACGCCCGCCTTTACTTTTTGATAGGTGAGCGGACGCGAGAAATCCATCGTCATGTCGTTCTCGCGCGTGTAGATCACCTTTACCGGCTTGCCGATGGCCTTCGCCGCCTGCACCGCCGGAATCATCATGTCGGCATCGAGCCTGCGGCCAAAGCCGCCGCCGAGCCACATCTGATGCATGACCACGAACTTCGGATCGATCCCGGCCGCACCCGCCGCGATCGCGCCGGAGCGCGTTGCGAACTGGTTGCCGGAATAGATGTGCAGGATCTCGCCCTTGAACTCCGCAGTGGCGTTCATCGGCTCCATCGGCGCATGGATATTGATGCTGGTGGTGTACTCCGCCTCCAGCACCTTGGCCGCCGTGCCGAACGCCGCCGCGGGATCGCCGTCCTTGACGAAGAACTGGCCGGAATCCTCCTGCTTCTGAAGCCGCATGGCCTCGTCGAGCAGCGACTGGCTCGACACCTTCGCGTTTGGACCGCCGTCATAGGCGATCTTGAGCGCCTGCGCCGCCTTCTTGGCGTTGGCATATGTGCCGGCGACCGCGACGACCCAGCCCGAGGTCGTTCCGGTCTTGTCGTCGAGGGTGACGGCCTTGATGAAGCCCGGCACTTTCTTGGCGGCACTGTCGTCGACCGATTTCACCGTGGCGCCGAAGCGCACGGGCGGCGTCACGACCGCGCCATAGGCCATGCCTAGCAGCATCACGTCGATGCCGTATTTGGCCGTGCCGTTGGTCTTGGAGGGAATGTCGAGCTGCGGCACCGACACGCCGATCATGGTGTATTGATCCGGCGTCTTCAGCTTGATCGCCTTCAGCTCGTCCGGCGTGAAGGTTTTTGTCGCCTTGCCGCTCTTGACGACATCGGCGAAGGACATCGCCTTCTTCGACTTCGGGTGCGAGATCATGGAATCGCGCACCACGAGCTCCGACGCCGGCACGCCCATCGCGGCGGCCGCGCCTTCTGTCAACGCCATCCGCCCGGCAGCGCCGGCGCGGCTCATGGCCTCGAAGTTCATCATGGTCGACCAGCTGCCGCCGGTGATCTGAGCGCCCAACACGGGATCGTTGAACTTCGGATCGTTGGAGGCAAGCTGTACGCGCATGTCGCTCCACTTCGCGCCCAGCTCTTCGGCCACGATCTGCGCCATGGTGGAGGCGATGTGCTGGCCCATGTCGGCCTTGCCGCAGGTGACGGTGACGAGACCATCGGGCGCGATCGCGTACCAAACGCTCGGCTCGAAGTTCGAAGGCGCCGCAAGCGCCTCACCGATGCCGGGCACGCCGGCATAGCCGAGCACGAGGCCGGCGGCCGCTGTGCCGACCAGGAAGGAGCGGCGGCTGAGATCGGTCGCCTCGGGCGCAACGTTGTTCACGTGCTTGTTCATGTGGGCCTCCGCTCGTTGCCGGAGGCGGATGCGGTGCGCATCTCGGTTGCGGCGCGCATGATTGCCTTCTGGATCCGCGAATAGGTCATGCAACGGCAAAGATTGCCGTCCATATGCGCCACGACCTCTTCCTTGGTCGGGTTGGGATTCTTCGCCAGCAGCGAGGCCGCCTGCATGATCTGACCGGACTGACAGTAGCCGCATTGCGGCACCTGTTCGGCGATCCATGCCTTCTGCAAGGGATGGTCGCCCTTGGCGGCGAGGCCTTCGATGGTGGTGATCTTCTTGCCGGCGACATCGCCGACCATGGTCTGGCACGAACGCACGGCTTCACCGTTGACGTGCACGGTGCAGGCCCCGCACAGGCCGGCACCGCAGCCGAATTTGGTGCCGGTCATCTGCAATTGCTCGCGGATCGCCCAGAGGAGCGGCGTGTCGTTCGCCGCATCCACGGACAGACTCCGCCCGTTGATGGTGAGAGTTGGCATAGGCGTCTTCCCCTGCCGGTGCATGAAGCCGCTTACGGCGGCAACTTGAGTAGCGGACGCCCACCGGGCCGGCGCCAGCCTTGATCGCAAGAATGATCGCGTTCAGGCGCGGAGGCAAATGCAATTTGGAATCGATCGAAACAAACGAGGCGCGCGCATCTTGTGCGTTGCGAGAACAGCGGTGATGCAGCGGCTGAACGCAACAGAGTGCACGCCAAGCAGGCAGGCCATCGCATTCAGGCAGTTTCCTCCGAGTAACCCGGCGCGTTAAGATGGGGGAAGACAAGATAATAAGGTGGATGCAATGCCTAAGATCGATCGGGACGGCGTTGGAATCCATTACGAGGTTCATGGCGAGGGCTGGCCGCTGCTGCTCACCCACGGCTACTCATCGACTTCGGCAATGTGGCATGGGCAGGTCGAGGCACTTGCCCGGGATCACAAGCTGATCTTGTGGGACATGCGCGGTCACGGCCAGTCCGACTATCCCGACGATCCCGCCGCTTACAGCGAAGCACTCACCGTCGGCGACATCGCCGCGATCCTCGATGTGGTCGGCACGGAGCGCGCCATCATTGGCGGGCTCTCGCTCGGCGGCTACATGTCGCTTGCCTTCGCTCGCGCGCATCCAAAGCGCGTCCGCGCGCTGCTGATCATCGACACCGGCCCCGGCTTCAAGAAGGACGATGCACGCGAGGCCTGGAATGCGCGCGCGCTCGCCACTGCCGACAAATTCGATCGCGAAGGGCTCGACGTGCTGAAGGCGGCAACGCGCGAGCGCGCCACCGCGAGCCATCGCGATGCCAGGGGATTGGCGCTCGCCGCACGCGGCATGCTGACCCAGCGCGATGCGAAGGTGATCGAGCTGCTGCCGGAGATCAAGGTGCCCAGCCTGATCGTGGTCGGCGCCGACGACACGCCGTTCCTAGCTGCCTCGGACTACATGGCCGCGAAAATTCCCGGCGCACAAAAAGTCGTGATCCCCGCCGCCGGACACGCCGTCAACATCGACCAGCCACAGGCTTTTGTTGACGCGGTGCTGCCTTTCCTGAAGAACTTGCCGGAATAGGTCGGACAGGAACAGTGGCGATGAAGCGAGCTATATTGGCTGCGGGCGCGGTGTTGCTGTCAGCATCCGCGCAAGCCGAGCAACTCGGCGGGACATTGCCCCGCCTGCCCTTCGTCGCGACCTTGTCGAACAACACGCCGCTCGCTTTCGGCATGGATGCCGACCAGACTGCGCGGGCGCTGGGGCAACCGCTGCAATATGTGCGGGGACGCCCCGGCAACGAGATCTATCTCGCCCTTCGCAACATCGGCGGCAGCAGACTGATCCCCACCCGTCACCGCCTGTTCCTGCAATTCCGCCACGGACGGCTGGCGGGCTGGAAGGAGGATTATGGCGAGAACTGGATGTGGGAGTGAGAGTGGCTTTTCATGACGCAGAGCAATCGTCTCTGCGCCATCATGCGTTGGAGCTGCCACATCGTCACGGCCGGGCTTGTCCCGGCCATCCACGATCTTTCCTACCGCACCAAGAACGTGGATGCCCGGGACATAGGCGAGCGGAAGCGACGCCGTCCTTCGGACGGCTACGCCCGGGCATGACGAGTTTGTGGAACGAGCGGAACCCGCAATCGAAGACTAACCAAAAGGACAACCCGCGTGCGACAGGACATCAAGCTGACGGCCTCCGACAAATTCCAGCTCAGTGCCTATCGCGCTGACCCCGCCGGCACGGCGAAGGGCGCGGTGGTGGTGATCCAGGAGATTTTTGGGGTCAACCATCACATCCGCTCGGTCTGCGATCGCCTCGCCGGGGAAGGCCATGTCGCGATCGCGCCGTCGATCTTCGACCGGACCTCGCCGGGCTTCCAGTCCGGCTACTCGCCCGACGAGATCGCGGAAGCGCGCAAGTTCGTCGCCAGTCCGGACTGGGACGCGATGCTGCGCGACACGCAGGCGGCGATCGATGCGGTGAAGAGCGTCGGCCCGGTCGGCATCATCGGCTTTTGCCTGGGCGGCAGCATCGCCTTCGTCGCGGCGACGCGGCTGTCGGGCCTGAAGGCCGCGATCGGCTATTACGGCGGCGCCGTCGTGCGCTATGCCGACGAGACACCAAAAGTTCCGACACAGCTGCACTTTGGCGAGAAGGATGCCGGCATTCCCCTGACCGACGTCGAGACCATCAAGACGAAGCGGCCGGACGTGGAGGTCTTCGTCTATCCGGGCGCGCAGCACGGCTTCCATTGCGACGAGCGGACGAGCTACGACAAGGCCAGCGCCGACATCGCCTGGCCGCGCAGCATGGAATTTTTCGCGAAGCATTTGAAATCGTAGCGCGCGCGGCTGTCTTCGCTGTCATTCCGGGCTCGCGCTTCGCGCGCCCCGGATGACGAGCAGGAATCGGGTGGCTGCATCCTGCTGCCCGGCGATAGAGCTGGCTGATCAAGCCAATTCGCGCCGGGAGATCATGATGCAGCAGGCCAATACGAACATCGTCATCCGCAATCCGTTCGGCACCATGGACGTGCCCGCGCCTGATGATCGCGACGTCATGGACTATGCCGCAACCGCCGCGCTTGCCGGCGATGCGGCTGACGTCAACGCGGCGGCATGGGCAATTATCGCGGCACAGTCAGACCCGCTCGACGGCATCTGGGCCAGCCGCTGGAATGGCGGCGCAGATCCGACCATTGCCGGCGATACGCCGCAAGCCTGGAAAGAAGGACGCGCGGAGGTGCGGGTCGCAGGCGAGCGCATTTTCCTCCGCTTCGACTGGGACCATGGCCGCCGGCACGGGCTGATCGATACGGCGCGTGATCGCGCGGGTCGCCTGGTCGGGAAATATATCAACCTGACCAACCCGGCGATCACACGGCCATGGGTTGGACTGGTGGTCGACGCCACCAGGATCGACGGATGTTTTCCGAACGGGCGTCTGGATTTCAGGCGGTGAGCTAGAGCTTCGGTTCTGATTGCATCAGAACCGAGGCTCTAGATTCTTTTCTGACGCGTTTTCTTTACGCGAACCGGTATCCACTTCGCTCGAAAACGCTCTAGAACCAGCGCTCGCCGACAAACACGGTGTCGCCGGGGCTCAAGGGGGTGCCGAGCGGCACCACGGCGCGCATGGCGCCGCCGGCTTCGGTGTGCGTGACGGTGACCACGTCGCGCTTGGCGCGGGGCGAGAAGCCGCCGGCGATCGCGACGGCGCTTTCGACCGTCATGTTCGGCACGTAAGGATACTGGCCGGGCGCGGAGACTTCGCCGAGAATGAAGAACGGACGATAGGCCTCGATCTCGACGGCGACCGAGGGCTCGCGAATGTAGCCGTTGCGCAGCCTTGCGGCGATCTCGCCGGCAAGACCCGCGGGGGTGCGGCCGCGTGCCGGCACGCCGCCGATCAGCGGCATGGTGATGGAGCCGCCGGCGTCGATTGCGTAGCTGTTGGTGAGACCTTCCTGGCCGTAGACAACCACGCGCAGCTTGTCGCCGGCGTCGAGATGATAGGAGGCATCGTAGCGAACAGGCGCCGCCATCGGCGCGGCATAACCGACCGGCATGGGCGCAGGCGAGGCAAAGGAATTGCTGAGTGCTGCGATGGCACCGCCGCCACTGCCGACGACGGCGGGCTGCGGCGCGTTGTACGGCTGGCCATAGACCATCGAATCGAGATCGGCGCGCGGCTGCACATAGGCGACGGGACCAGCGGTTTGCATGCAGCCGCCAAGGGTCAGCGCGGCGGACGCTGCCAGGGATGCTGCCGAGATCGACCATCGAAACGCGCGTGCAACCGGCACCGGACTTATCCCTCGAAACGAGACAGATCCAGTGATGCACCGGTTATGGTTAATAAAGCGTTGAGGGGGCGGGTGGCTTGGCAATGGTACCAAACACTCCGTCATGCCCGGGCTCTTCCCGGGCATCCACGTTCTTGGTGCCGCACGAAATATCGTGGATGGCCGGGACAAGCCCGGCCATGACGAGGGACCAGCTTACGCGCTCACACCGACGCCGATCGGGCAGGACACGCCGGTGCCGCCCAGGCCGCAATAGCCGGCGGGATTCTTGGCCAGATATTGCTGATGATAGTCCTCGGCAAAGTAGAATTCGCCGGCGGGTGCGATCTCGGTGGTGATGGTGCCGAGACCTTTTGCAGCAAGCGCCTTCTGATAGAGCGTCTTCGATTGATCGGCCGCTTTCTTCTGCGCGTCTGAATAGGTGTAGATCGCGCTCCGGTACTGCGTGCCGACGTCGTTGCCCTGACGCATGCCCTGCGTCGGGTTGTGGCTCTCCCAGAACGTCTTCAATAGCTTCTCGTACGACACCTTGGTGGGATCGAACACGACCAGCACCACTTCGGTGTGACCGGTGCGGCCCGAGCAGGTCTCTTCATAGGTCGGGTTCGGCGTGTGGCCGCCGGCATAGCCGACAGCAGTCGTGTAAACGCCGTCGCCGAGCTCCCAAAACTTGCGCTCGGCGCCCCAGAAGCAGCCGAGCCCGAACACCGCCTGCTCGAGACCGGCGGGATAAGGCGGCTGCAACTTCGCGCCGTTGACGAAATGGGTGGTCGCGGTCGGAATGGCTTGCGCACGGCCCGGCAGCGCTTCCGCGGCGCTCGGCAATGCGGTGGTCTTGCGCATGAACACCATGGACGGATCTCCGAACGAGCCGTGCATCGCCTGGGCTAATTACTCAGGCGGCGTGCTCGCGATCAGGTGGGAATATAGGTCTTTACGCACGGAGCGGCAGCCCTGTTACAGCGCGGCATGCTCGAAAGCTCAATCCCGGGAATAGCCGATCAACGGCTTGCGCGGGCGGAACAGGATCATCAGGAGGATGCCGAGAATGCCGAGGACGGCGAAAACCGGCTGATCCAGCACCAGGCGGATCACCGAGGTCCACAGCCAGGGCGCCTTGGCCTCAACCCAGGTCCGGAATGCCGTCTGGCTGGCCTGATTGATGTCGTTCCAGAACTGGCCGAAGCGGGTGAACCGCAGGGTCTGGTCGGCCACCCAGCGGGCGCCATCATAGACCATGAAGATGAACCCGCCGGCGAGCAGCAACAGCCCAATCAGTCGGAAAAAGCCGCGGATCATGCCTCACCCTATATAGTCGTCCGATCGGACGACCCTCGGAACGCCGCCAGCCAATACAAGGGAGACGGCAGAAATTCAACCTCTTCAGGGCGTTACGGCACTCATCCCGGCTCTGAGGGGCTGCTTTTGCAGCCCGGGAAAGCGTTGACGGTGCCGAAGACCCTCTCTATAAGGGCGCCAACTGGCGGCGGGCGCAATCCTGCCGCCGCTGTTCTTTGAGCAGATGCAGGCTCTTTGGGCTTAGAGGCTTCTTGGGCTGAGAGGCTCCTTGGGCCTCAGAGGCAGCCGCAAGGCCGTCGCTCATGTTCCGGGAACAGCCTAGCAACCGAACACCCTAATTCCGAGCGTCGATTACGCGGTCAAGCAAGCCGGCGCTACCCGACGAAGACGCGACCGGTACCCGCAAAGGACATTGAGACCATGGCCAATACCACTTCCGCCAAGAAAGCGACGCGCAAGATCGCCCGCCGCACCGCTGTCAACAAGTCGCGCCGCACCCAGATGCGCGGTGCCGTACGTAACGTCGAAGAAGCGATCAAGACCGGCGACCGCGCCGCTGCCGTGACGGCGCTGGCGAATGCCGAGCCCGCCTTGATGCGCGCCGCGCAGCGAAACATCATTCACAAGAACAATGCCAGCCGCAAAGTCTCGCGGCTCACCGCGCAGATCGCCAAGCTCGCCAAGTAAACTCGCGAGCGTTCTGGCACGCCGTCCGATCGAGTCGTTCGATCGGGCGATCACATCGCACATCACACGCGTCAAATAGCCCGGCCTCACGCCGGGCTTTTTTGTTGCCCGTCATATTCACGCAAGCAGTCACGCGTCGAACGACCTTCGATCGGAGGATTGCGGCGCTTGCACCATGACGCGTCCGTAGTTTTACCTGCGAATGGTTTTGCAACAGCGGAAACTTGCACCGCGGTGCAAAAAGCCCCTGCGAGGCGGGCGCAAGTTGAATTCGCGGGCTTGCGAGTTCTGCACACCGTAGTTTCCCCGGATCGCGTCACGCGATGGAGTTACCCTGTGAAACGAGACTCAAAAAACGATGGCTCGCTAACAACTTATCGACATAGTGAGGCCAAGCATTTGGAAAATTCACCCGCGCGTCGCGCGCGTGACGCTTTTGTAAAAAATTTTTGGCGGTGGCGGAGAATTGTCACATCGGACGCGGCATCTTCGATTCTGTGCACGAATCCAAAAACTTGCTCTGAAGCCTGTGCACAAGTGCCGCGTGGCGTTAACGCAGATCAAGATTTTTGATGCCTCAAGTGTGAATCAATTCCGTTGCGAGTCTTTCCGCATAGTGTATTCCTTAAGACGTCAGCGGCGCCCACGATCTTGAGACCAGCGCGGTATCGGAAACGGGGCGAGCGTGCAAATCGGCGGCGGTGTGCACGTAGGCGACGCTTCAACAAGCGATTGTCGGATCAAAACCCACAGCAATGTGGGAACGGTAGCTCTTTGTCTGAATGTCTCCAAGCGGGATCTTTCTCTCGCGCTTAAGAGACATCTTGAAAGCTGCCCCGACAGGCATGATGGCGAAGCCGAGCGGACGACGAGTACACGGGCAGGCATCCGACTACGAAGCGGGTGTCGTTTGGACACGCAGGACCTTGTCGTGAGCAATCACGGCAGGACGGGGAGGTATCATGTCTTACGAACTCAACGCGGTATTGAAACACATTTCGACTTCCAGCATTTCGACTTCCAGCGATGCCGTTTTAGATCCGTCGGACATCAAGCCTCCCGCGTGTAACGGAGCGCCGAGTACGCGCTGACCTCGCGACCCCTCCATCTCTAGACATTGCTGATCGGACGCGGCGTTTCCGCCGAACGGTCGAGCCATGCCTGCAGGTGAAATCGCTTGAGGTCCCGCCATCGCAAATATCCCTGAGCAGGTATCCCTGGCAGGAACTCAGCATGGCGCTCACCACGCAACCTTATCTCTCAAGAAAAGTTCTCAAATGATGACAACCCCGGAACAGGATCGCTGGTCACGCGTGAAGAGTCGGCTGCGCTCGAACGTAGGCGAGGACGTCTATACGAGCTGGTTCGCGCGCATGGATCTGGAAGGCGTCCAGGACGAGAGCGTGCGTCTGTCGGTGCCAACCCGCTTCCTGAAGAGCTGGATCCAGGCCCATTATGCCGAGCGCGTGCTGTCGTGCTGGCAGGCCGAGATGCCGGAAGTGCATCGCATCGATCTCACCGTGCGCTCGGCCGTGCGCCCCGTGGTGCAGCAGAAGGAAGCGCCCGCGCCGGTCGAAACGCGCCGCTCGCCTGCGCCGGAGCTGCGCTCGACCGCGACCGCGCCGGTCTCGGCCAATCATGATGCACTCGGCGGCTCGCCGCTCGATCCGCGCCTGACGTTTGCGAGCTTCGTCGTCGGCCGTTCCAACACGCTGGCGCATGCGGCTGCGCGTCAGGTCGCCGAGGGTCGTCGCGGCGATCCCGTCATGTTCAATCCGCTCTACATCCATGCGGGTGTCGGCCTCGGCAAGACGCATCTCTTGCAGGCGGTGACCTGGGCCGGCAATTCCGGCAACGAGCGCAAGGTGCTTTATCTCACCGCCGAGAAATTCATGTACGGCTTCGTCGCCGCGCTGAAGACGCAGACGGCGCTCGCCTTCAAGGAAGCGTTGCGCGGCATCGACGTGCTCGTGATCGACGATCTCCAGTTCCTGCAGGGCAAGTCGACCCAGGCCGAGTTCTGCCACACGCTGAACGCGCTGATCGATGCCGGCCGCCAGGTCGTGATCGCGGCCGACCGTCCGCCGTCCGACCTCGAAAGCCTCGACGACCGCGTGCGCTCGCGGCTGGCCGGCGGCCTCGTGGTCGAGATGGCCTCGCTCGGCGAGGAGCTGCGGCACGGTATTCTCAAGTCGCGCGTCGCAGCCGCCCGCGCCCATCATGCGACCTTCGAGGTGCCGGAGGAGGTGCTGACCTATCTGGCCCGCGCCATCACCCATAACGGCCGGGATCTCGAAGGCGCGATCAACCGCCTGCTCGCGCATTCGAAGCTCAACAATCGGCCGGTGACGCTGGAGATGGCGGAGCACGAGGTGCGCGACCTGATCCGGCCGCAGGAACCGAAGCGGATCAAGATCGAGGACATCCAGCGCGTGGTGGCACGGCAGTATAATGTCAGCCGCTCCGATCTCCTGTCCTCGCGCCGGACCGCCAACGTGGTCCGTCCGCGCCAGGTGGCGATGTATCTCGCCAAGACGCTGACCTTGCGATCGCTCCCCGAGATCGGCCGCCGCTTCGGTGGGCGCGACCACACCACGGTGCTGCACGCCGTGCGCAAGATCGAGGCCCTGGTTTCCAAGGACACGGCGCTGTCGGACGAGGTCGAATCGCTCAAGCGCCAGCTTCAGGAATAAACGCCTATTTGCTTCTGCGCGGGTGCGACCACATCCAAGCTGCATCGGAGGTCGTCATGCCCGGGCCTGTCCCGGGCATCCACGTTCTTAGGACCGCGAACCCAGACGTGGATGGCCGGGACAAGCCCGGCCGTGACGGGCGCAGAGACGTCCCTGGCCGGCGAGGCGTTCAGCGCGTTGCGGAAACATAGGTAAATCGTGGGGAACTGCCCGCAATCCCTTGAATCCGGGGGCCATCCGCGCCACTTTGCGCGACCCTGACGGCTTTGGTCATATCGGCTGGATGATCCGGCTTTCCGGGGTCTTCGGTGCCGTGGCGCGCGTCCCGCCGCCCGGCTTTTCCAGATTTGTGTTTCCTTGGGGATCGGGCGAGTAGTGCAATGAAGGTTACGGTCGAACGCGCGCAACTCCTGAAGTCGCTGGGCCACGTCCACCGCGTGGTCGAACGCCGCAACACGATTCCGATCCTCGGCAACGTGCTTGTTAGGGCCGAAAACGCGAAATTGTCGCTGAAGGCGACCGACCTCGACCTCGAGGTCACGGAAACGCTCGCGGCGGAAACCGCGACCGCGGGCTCGACCACCGTGCCGGCGCACATGTTCTACGACATCGTGCGCAAGCTGCCGGATGGTTCGCAGATCGTGCTCGAAGCCGACGGCGACCGCGCCGTGCTGGCGATCCGTGCCGGGCGCTCCCGCTTCACGCTGCAGACCCTGCCGGAAAACGATTTCCCGGATCTCGCCGCCGGCGACATGTCGCATTCGTTCAGCCTCGCCGCCAAGGACGTCAAGCGGCTGATCGATCGCACCCAGTTCGCGATCTCCACGGAGGAGACCCGCTATTATCTCAACGGCATCTACCTGCATGCCGCGGGCTCCGCCAAAGCCGCCACCCTGCGCGGCGTCGCCACCGACGGCCACCGCCTCGCCCAGCTCGACCTGGTGCAGCCCAAGGGTGCCGAGGGCATGCCCGGCGTGATCGTGCCGCGCAAGACGGTCGGCGAGGTGCAGCGCCTGATCGAGGACAACGAGGCCGAGGTCACGATCGAGCTGTCGCAGGCCAAGATCCGCTTCACCATCGGCAATGTGGTGCTGACCTCGAAGCTGATCGACGGCACCTTCCCCGATTACGGCCGCGTGATCCCGCAGGGCAACGACAAGGAGCTCGTCGTCGACAAGAAGGATTTCGAGAACGCGGTCGACCGCGTCTCGACGATTTCCAGCGAGCGCGGGCGAGCCGTGAAACTCTCGCTGTCGCCGGGCAAGCTGGTGCTGTCGGTGACCAATCCGGATTCCGGCAGCGCGACCGAAGAGCTCGAAGTCGAATACGCCTCCGACGCCCTCGATATCGGCTTCAACTCCCGCTATCTGCTCGACATCGCCGCCCAGATCGAAGGCGACGTCGCAACGCTCCGGCTCGCCGACCCGGGCTCACCGACTCTGGTGCAAGACCGCGACGACAAGAGCGCGCTCTACGTGCTGATGCCGATGCGGGTGTGAGGGACGTGGTCCTCCTCTCGCGACACCTTTTATGCAGAGACAACCCCTCACCCGGCCTCGCTGCGCGAAGCCCCCCTCTCCCACAAGGGGAGAGGGGGAAGCTACAGCTTCGCCTGCCGAAACAAGCGCAATGCACGTTGCTGCGCCCTCTCCCCTTGTGGGAGAGGGCATCTCCACGGGCGGATACATACTCAGTCGGGTGAGGGGTTCGTGCCGCAGGAACCATCCCATCGGCCAGTCTCCAAACGTCTTCGCCAATTCGCGAAGAATATGCGGCACGAACCGGCGGATGCGGAAGCGGCAATGTGGCGCCTGCTCAGGCACCGGCAACTCTCCGCTTTCAAGTTTCGCCGGCAGGTCCCGTTCAACACCTACATTCTCGACTTCGTCTGCTTTGAGAAGCGCCTGGTGATCGAGATCGACGGCGGTCAGCACGGAGAATCACGACGCGATGCAGCGCGTGACGCAGCTCTCTCGCCGAAGGCTTTGTCATCGCGCGCTACTGGAACAACGACGTGCTCCAGCGACCCACTTCTGTATTGGAGGACATCCTTGCAAAGCTCGCCGAGCGGTAAGATACCCCTCACCCGTCGCCTCACCTTGTGAGGCGCCACCCTCTCCCACAAGGGGAGAGGGGAAGAATCGCGGCCACGACAAAGATCTGATGACCCCCTCCCGCATTCATCGCCTGACGCTGACGCATTTTCGTAATTACCGGGCGGCGGGGCTCGAGACGGCGGCCGACATGGTGGTCCTGGTCGGGCCGAACGGAGCGGGCAAGACCAATTGCATCGAGGCGATCTCGTTCCTGTCGCCGGGACGCGGCCTGCGGCGTGCGACGCTGGACGACGTCGCCGACAATCAGGGCGACGGCTCCTGGGCGGTGTCGGCACAGGTCGAGGGCGCGCTGGGCCTTGCCACGCTCGGCACCGGCATCGATCCGCCGTGCGCAGATAGCCCGGTCAGCCGGCGCTGCCGCATCGACCGCGAACCGGTCAATTCGGCGGCGGCGTTCGGCGACCACATCCGCATGGTATGGCTGACGCCGGCGATGGACGGGCTGTTCATGGGAGCGGCGTCCGAGCGGCGGCGCTTCTTCGACCGCCTGGTGCTCGCCATCGACAGCGACCATTCCAGCCGCATCTCCGCGCTCGAACGTTCGCTGCGTTCGCGCAACCGACTGCTCGAGACGCGCAATTACGACGACCATTGGTGTGACGCGATCGAGCGTGAGACCGCGGAGCTTGCGGTCGCGGTCGCCGCAACCCGCGGCCAGACCGCGGCGCGTCTGACCGGCATGCTGAACGCTCGCGCGCAGGCCTCCGCCTTCCCTTCGGCGCAGATCGCGCTCGACGGCTGGATGGAGAACGCGCTGCTGACGGAGACCGCGACGTCGGTCGAGGACCGCTACCGCCAGATCCTGCGCGACAACCGTCCGCGTGACGCCATCGCCGGCCGTACCACGGATGGTCCGCATCTCACCGATCTGCAGGTGATCTACGCGCCGAAAAGCATGCCGGCGCGCGATGCCTCGACCGGCGAGCAGAAGGCGTTGCTGATCGGGCTGGTGCTGGCGCATGCGAGCCTGGTCGCCGAGATGACCGGCATCGTGCCGCTGCTGCTACTCGACGAGGTCGTCGCGCATCTGGATCCCGGCAGGCGCGCGGCGCTGTTCGACGAGCTGCGCAAGCTCGGCGCGCAGGTGTGGTTGACCGGCGCAGACCCTGCCGCCTTCGCCGAGATCGGCGCCGGGGGCGAGATCTTTGACGTCGAAAGCGGACAGGTATCGGCCCGGCGCTAGTCGCCGCCGTTGAACCGGCCCCATTTCTGCCGCGACTAGTTGCCGGAGGCCGCGCCGACGGCGTCGCAGCCGTTTTGCAATCGCGCAATGACATGCCGCGCGAGACCCCTGGAGAGTGAGATGCGGACGGCAAGGTCCGGGGCGCAAGCTCCGGCACGATGGCGGGCGTTTGCGTGCGGCCTCGTCCTGCTCGCGATCTGCATGCTCGCTGCAAGGGCCGGCGCCGGGATGCCGCATCTCGCGGCGCTGTTTTCCGCCGATCTCACGCCGGATCCCGATGCCAGGCTGCTCGCACCGACCCGCTACAGCTTTCGAGGAATCCACACCACCCTGATGCGGGGCGTCGAAGCGCCGCTTCGGGTCAAGCTCGAGGCCACCGTGCCCGCCGAACTCGGCGACGTCCTAGCCTTCTACCGCAGGGAGCTCGGAAAGCTCGGCTGGCAGGAGCAGCACGATGGCGCCGTCGTCTCCGCCGATCACGTCCAGCTCGCGTTCGCATCTCCGCTCGGTCCGGCGATGCTGGAGCTCGGCCGCAAGGGCAGCAGCACCTTGGTTCATCTCGTGCAGAAGAACTCGGATACTGCAACCCGGGCGAACGTCATGCCCGAGCCGGGCCAGGCGAAGCTGGTGTTCAGCAACATCGGCGAGACGGAAGCCGTGCTCGGGATCAACGCGCACATCATCAAGCGCTCGGCCGGCGCTAACGCCGTCTCGCTGGATCTGGCGCCCGGCAGATATTCCTACGAACTGAACGTACCCGGCCGTCCGGCCCACAGCAATATCCTCACCGTCGCAGCCGGCGACGCCTGGGAGCTCACCATCGGGCGCGACGGCGAGGCATGGTCGCCGCTCCAGCTGTATTGAGCCGTCCGGATCTTTGAACCTGCCCGGTTCCTGCCGCGACTTCTCGTTTGAGACCCGCCGACGGTGTCGCAGCCGTTGCAATCGCGCGCGCCCAAGCGCCGCGCGGCATCCTGGAGACGTAACGATGGCGATGATCCCGCGCGGGATGCAAGTCCCGGCACGATGGCGGCTGCTTGCATGCGGTCTCTTCCTGATGGCGAGCTGCTCGATCGCGGCCGGCGCCGACGAGGGCATCGTCGACGTCCACGCGCTGCCCCAGCTCGAAGGTGCGGTGGAAGACATTTCGCGCCCCGATCCCTATAGCGTCGAATATCGCGTACCGATGCGGCAGGCCGTGACGCTGCCCGCGGTCCAAAAGCTCCTGCGCGACAACGGATGGGTGCCCTATGTGATGCCGCTTGAGGAGAAAAGCAGCCTGCTGAAGTTCAGGAAGGGACGACAAGGCCTTTCCGTTCATTTCACGCAGGCGCTCGGCCGGCCCGACCAGTCCGTGGTTTACTACACCACCGACCGGATGTACGGGAACGTGCCATTTCCGGAAGGCGCAAGTGACATCGTGTTCGACGGGACCCGGCCCTATCTCGGCTGCATCGCGCCGACGCCGCTCGATGCAACGTCGGATTTCTACAGCAGCCAGATGGCTGCGATCGGCTGGCAGAAGCTCACGCCGGAAACCGCCGCACGCTGGACCACCAGCCTGAATGAAACCGTTCCCAACGGCCTGCGCGCGTTCTACGCGCATGCCGATAGCAAGGAGACCGGCTTCTATCAGCAGAAGCCCGTGATGCTGACGCTGACGCGCCGCGACGATGGCCGCACCAATGTCGATATCCGGGTCGCCCCCTTCGCGCTGCCGAGCGAGCTCAAAGCCGATAGCGATCTGGCCGGCCTGCCGCGGCCGAGCCCGACCAAGACGGCCAGGGGGCTCGGCGGCGCGAGCGACAACAAGCGCGAAATGTCGGCCGCCGCGATGGCCGAGCTGCCGGCCGTGCTCGCCTTCTATCACCGCGAGTTCGCCGCGCGCGGCTGGCAGGAGGACGGCAGCGCGCAGCTCGCACCCGGTGACGAGGTCGCGATCAAGATCTCTTCGGCGGAGGAAACCGGCGTGCTGCGGCTTGGCCGCAAATATGATTTCACCATGGTCAGCCTGACCGCGCAGGTGAAGGACTCCGCGCTTGCCGCCCGTGCCAAGGCGAAGAAAGAGGCGGACGACAAGTTCCTTGGGGATGCGTTAGGTGCGGCCAAGCAGCTCATCACCGCCGACGAAGCCAGGCGCAAGGTGCAGGCGGCCGCATTGTCCGACGCGCCGCTCAACGCGCAGGCCGACAGCAAGATTCCGGTGCCGCTGCCTGAAAACGCCGAGGGTGTGAAGTTCGAGAGCGACGAGGGCAGGCTCGAGTTCTCCTCGACCTCGAGCGTGAAGGCGCTCACTGCGTTCTATCGCGCATCGCTCAAGCCAGCGGGCTGGAAAGAGCAGCCCTCCGTCATCAATCAGCCCAACATGGCGGTGATGGAGTTCGCAAAGAGCGGCAAGTCGATCTCGATGACCGTGATGCAGATGGGACCGAAGGTGAACGTTAGCGCCAACGGCTCCGGTCTGGTCGTCGCCGCGGCGAAGCCCGTCGAGGCCAAATCGACCCAAGCCAAGGCGGTCCAGACCAAATCGAAGGAGCCGCTCACGCCCGATCCCGATTCGGCCCTGCCGGTGCCGACGCAGCACAGCTCGACCGGCATCAGCTCCACGAAATTTCCCGGCAGCGACCAGTCGTTCCGGACCGAGCTCGAAGCCAGCATCCCCGCCGAGCTTGGCGAGGTCCTCGCCTTCTATCGCGCGGAGCTGACCAATCGGGGCTGGCAAGAGAAGGCCGACGGCGCGATCGTGACGGCCGAGCGGGCGGAGCTCGCGTTCACCTCGCCGCAGGGGCCGGCCGTGCTGAAGCTTGGCCGCGCCCGAGACGAGACCACGGTCAGCCTGATGCAGCGAAATCCGCAGGCCGCGGCCAAGGCCGACATCATGCCGAAGGCCGGACAGGCCAGGCTGATGCTCGGCAATATGGGGCCGAAAGAAGCATCGCTGACGATCAACAATCAGACCGTAAAGATCGCGGCCGGCGCCGGCGGTCCGCAATCGCCGAAAGGCCCGATGCTCGATCTGCCGCCAGGCAAGTACCAGTACGCGCTGCGTCTGCCGGGACGCCCCACTCGCACCGAGATTCTCACAGTGGCCGCCGGCGATGCCTGGGGCCTCCTGGTGGGGCCAAACGGAGATGTGCTGCCGCTTCAGATGTATTGAGCTGCAAGGCCGTTCCGGGGCGTTCCAGGCGCCTCGGAACGCCCTCGTCCCCGCAAAATCCACGCCTTCCACGGCCCGAAACGGCTTCCCGAATCGCGCTTTTTCCAAGCCGCCGAATCGGGCTTCGAAGGCCTTGAAAATCGGCCAAAAAATTCTATTTAATCAAAGACTTGCCGGGGGATACTTTGCGCTAGGCGCAATCCGTCTTTCGTGGCACAAATAGCCCGCATATCAGCGCCTTTTGCGCCGCTGATTCGGGCGACATCTCGAAGGCCTCTCATGACAGAACCTGCTCGGCAGACGCCTGCCGAAAACGAACCCTCAAATCCGAGCGATTACGGGGCGGAATCGATCCGCGTGCTCAAGGGTCTCGACGCCGTCCGCAAGCGTCCCGGCATGTATATCGGCGACACCGATGACGGCTCGGGCCTGCATCACATGGTGTACGAGGTCGTGGATAACGCGATCGACGAGGCGCTCGCGGGCCACGCCACGCGCGTGGACGTGATCCTCAACGCCGACAATTCCGTCACCGTGCGCGACGACGGCCGCGGCATTCCCGTCGACATCCACAAGGGCGAAGGCATTTCGGCAGCCGAGGTCATCATGACCCAGCTCCATGCCGGCGGTAAGTTCGACCAGAATTCCTACAAGGTTTCCGGCGGTCTGCACGGCGTCGGCGTCTCCGTCGTCAACGCGCTGTCAAGCAAGCTCGGCTTGCGCATCTGGCGCGACAACAAGGAACACTACATCGAATTCGCCCATGGCGATGCGGTCGCGCCGCTCAAGGTGGTCGGCGACGCGCCCGGCAGGCGCGGCACTGAGGTGACGTTCCAGGCTTCGACGGAAACCTTCAAGAACATCGAGTATGATTTCGCCACGCTGGAGCACCGGCTGCGCGAGCTCGCCTTCCTCAATTCCGGCGTCAACATCGCCCTCTCCGACATGCGTCACGCCGTCGAGAAGCGCGAGGAGATGCACTATTCCGGCGGCGTCGAGGAATTCGTCAAATATCTCGACCGCAACAAGAAGGCGATCGTTCCGGCGCCGATCATGGTGCGCGCGGAATCCAACGGCATCGGTGTCGAGGCCGCGTTGTGGTGGAACGACAGCTACCACGAGAACGTGCTGTGCTTCACCAACAACATCCCGCAGCGCGACGGCGGCACCCATCTCGCCGGCTTCCGCGGCGCGCTGACGCGCCAGGTCAACGGCTATGCCGAGGCCAACGCGAAAAAGGAAAAGATCGCGCTCACCGGCGACGACTGCCGCGAAGGCCTCACTGCGGTGCTGTCGGTGAAGGTGCCGGACCCAAAATTTTCGTCGCAGACCAAGGACAAGCTGGTGTCCTCGGAAGTGCGCCCCGTGGTCGAGAACGTGCTCAACGAGGCGCTGCAGGCCTGGTTCGAGGAGCATCCCTCCGAAGCCAAGATGATCGTCGGCAAGGTGATCCAGGCGGCGGCTGCCCGCGAAGCCGCGCGAAAGGCGCGCGAGCTGACGCGCAAGAGCCCGCTCTCGGTCTCTTCGCTGCCCGGCAAGCTCGCCGACTGCCAGGAGAAGGACCCGGCGAAATCCGAGCTCTTCATCGTCGAGGGTGACTCGGCAGGCGGCAGCGCCAAGCAGGGCCGCAACCGCGAATTCCAGGCCGTGCTGCCGCTGCGCGGCAAGATCCTCAATGTCGAACGCGTGCGTCCCGACAAGATGCTGCACAGCGAGCAGATCGGCACGCTGATCACCGCGCTCGGCACCGGCATCAGCGACGAATTCTCGATCGAGAAGCTGCGCTATCACAAGATCATCGTGATGACGGACGCCGACGTCGACGGCGCCCACATCCGCACGCTGCTGCTCACTTTCTTCTACCGGCAGATGCGCGAGATCATCGACGGCGGCTATCTCTATATCGCCCAGCCGCCGCTCTATAAGGTCAACCGCGGCAAGTCCGAGCAATATCTGAAGGACGAGCGGGCGCTGGAAGATTATCTGATCGATACCGGGCTGGACGATTGCGTCTATATTCCCGGCACCGGCGGCGATCGCACCGGCCGCGACCTGCGCTCGCTGGTCGATGACGCCCGCGCCGTCCGCGGCGTCCTGCGCAGCCTGCACACCCGCTACAATCGCAAGGTGATCGAGCAGGCCGCCATCACCGGCGTGCTCAACAAGGCGATCTACGGCGATCCGGAGAAAGCCGCCGCGGCAGCCCAATACATCGCCGCCCGCCTCGACACGCTCGCCGACGAGGTCGAGCGCGGCTGGATCGGTCAATACGTCGAAGGCCATGGTTTCCAGTTCGAGCGCACCGTGCGCGGCGTCAAGGACGTCGCCCTCATCGATGACGCGTTCCTGGGCTCGGTCGAAGCCCGCAAGCTCGACGAGTACACCGTCAAGCTCCAGGACGTTTATGCCCGCCCCGGCAAGCTGCGGCGCAAGGACACCGAGCACATGGTCTACGGCCCGGTCGATCTGTTCGAAGCCGTCACCGACGCCGGCCGCAAGGGCGTCTCGCTGCAGCGCTACAAAGGGCTGGGCGAGATGAATCCGGAGCAACTCTGGCAGACGACGCTGGACGTCAATGCGCGATCACTGCTCCAGGTGAAGGTCAAAGAGGTCGACGAGGCCGACGACATCTTCACCAAGCTGATGGGCGACGTGGTCGAGCCGCGCCGCGACTTCATCCAGGAACATTCGCTGAGCGCGACGATCGATATCTGAGATCGGATGGCTTGGACGGTCGTCATGCCCCGGACTTGTCCCGGGCATCTAGGTTCTCCGTGCATCTGGCAAAGGCGTGGATGGCCGGGACAAGCCCGGCCATGACGTAGAGACACGGCTGAACCTCCCCCGCCCTCGCGACAAGTGCAGAATTGCTCCCGCGCTCAATTCTCGGTAGTTTCCGCCTCGAAAACCCGCCCACCCAACACGACAGCGAGAGACCCCGTGGCGCCCATCCAGTACATTGTCGAGGGCGGTCACCGGCTCTCGGGCTCGATCGAGCCTTCCGGCAACAAGAATGCGGCCCTGCCGATCATCGCGGCAGCCCTGCTCACCGAGCATCCGGTGACGCTGGAGAACGTGCCGCGGATCCGCGACACCGAGACGCTGGTCGAGCTGATCCGCTCGGTCGGCGCGGCGGCGGAATGGACCGCCCGCAACACGCTTCATATTCACGCCAAGAGCATCCGCGCCGCCGATCTCGATCCTGATCTGTGCGTGCGCATCCGCGCCTCGATCCTGCTCGCCGGCCCCCTGCTCGCCCGCTGCGGCGAAGTGATGCTACCGCCGCCCGGCGGCGACGTCATCGGCCGCCGAAGGCTCGACACGCATGTGCTCGCACTCGAGCAGTTGGGAGCCAAGGTCACCGCGACCGACCGGCTCGAATTCCGCGCTTCGAAACTGACCGGCGCCGACGTGTTCCTGGACGAGCCCAGCGTGACCGCGACCGAGAACGCGCTGGTCGCAGCCGTCGCCGCCCAAGGCACCACCTATTTGCGCAACGCCGCGTCCGAGCCGCATGTGCAGGACCTCGCCAACTTCCTGGTCGCGCTCGGCGCAGGGATCGAGGGCATCGGCACCAACACCATGATGGTGCACGGTCCGGCGACGCTGGGCGGCGCGACCTACCGGATCCAGCCCGACCATATCGAGGTCGGCTCGCTGATCGGACTCGCGGCCGTGACGCGGTCGCCGCTTCGCATCGTGCGCGCGGGCGTCGAGCATCTGCGCTCGATCCGCATGGGATTCGAACGGCTCGGCATCGTCTGCCGCATCGAGGGCGACGATCTCATCGTGCCATCAAACCAGACGCTGAAGATCCAGGACGATTTTGGCGGCCACGTGCCGAAGCTGGAAGACCAGCCCTGGCCGGCCTTCCCGGCCGATCTGATGTCGATCGCGATCGTCACCGCCACGCAATGCGAGGGCGTGATCCTGATGTTCGAGAAGATGTTCGAATCGCGGATGTTCTTCGTCGACAAGCTGATCGCGATGGGCGCGCGTATCGTGCTCTGTGACCCCCATCGCGCCATCATCGCCGGCCCCAGCCGCCTGCGCGGTGCATCGATGATCTCGCCCGACATTCGCGCCGGCATGGCCATGCTGCTCGCGGCCGTCTGCGCCGAGGGCACCTCCACGATCAACAACGCCGACCAGATCGAGCGCGGCTACGAGCGCATCGACGAGCGCCTCAACGCGCTCGGCGCGAAGATCAGGCGCGTGCCTGAACGGAAGGGCTGAGGCGCTTCTTCCCTTCTCCCCTTGTGGGAGAAGGTGGCGTAGGCGGCCTTTGGCCGCCGTTTTTGAGAACGCCGAAGCTTCGCATCGGCTATAGCGCCGGATGAGGGGTTGCTTCAGCGAGTCCTGCTGCTTGAGGGCCGTACGCGGAGAGATCCCCCTCACCCGTCTCGCCGCTGCTGCGGCGAGCCACCCTCTCCCGCAAGGGGAGAGGGAGAAGACCAAGCCATGTTTTCGTCGCCCGGCTGTGCTATTGACCCGGCCATGCTCGACACCGTCCAGCCTCGTTCGCAGCCGCAAGCCGGCGTGCCGCCAAATCCTCTCGCCGACGAATTCGTCGCGACGCTGCGGCTGGCCGTGCCGATGATGCTGACGCAGCTCGGGCAGATCGCGATGATCACGACCGATCTCGCGCTGATCGGGCGGCTCGGCGAGAGCGCGGTCGCAGCAGCAGCGCTGGCGCACACGGTCTATTTCGTCAGCTTCACCTTCGGGCTCGGATTGATGACGGCGGTGTCGCCGCTGGTCGCGCAAGCCTTCGGCGCCAGCGATGTCAGGCGCATCCGCCGCTCTCTGCGCGTCGGCTTGTGGGTCGCCTTGCTGATCTCGCTGCCGATGATGGCCTCCCCGCTCTATGGCGAGCACATCCTGGTCGCACTCGGTCAGGCGCCGCACTCGGCCGCGCTCGCCCAGCGCTATCTGAATGGGCTGGCCTGGGGCATCGCGCCGGCACTCGGCTTCATCGCGCTGCGCAGCATGATGAGCGCGGTGAACCGGCCGCAGGCCCCGCTATGGATCACGCTCGCGGCGATCCCCGTCAATGCCGCGCTGGTCTACGCCCTGATCCACGGCCTGTTCGGCCTGCCGGAGCTCGGTCTGTTCGGCGCAGGGCTTGCGACCACCATCGTCAATCTCGGCACGTTCGTCGCCACGCTCGCCATTGCGGGGCTGCGCAAGCCGTTCGCGGATTATCGTCCGCTTGCCCATCTCTGGCTGATCGACTGGCCCCTGATGCACAAGCTCATCGCGATCGGCGCCCCGATCTCGTTCTCACTGCTGCTGGAATATGGCCTGTTCTCTTCGGCGGCGCTGCTGATGGGGTTGATCTCGACCACGGCGCTCGCGGCGCATCAGATCGCGCTCCAGGTCACCGCCGTGCTGTTCATGGTCCCGCTCGGCATCGGCATGGCAGCCACGGTGCGGGTCGGCCACGCCTTCGGCCGGGGCGACCCGGCTGCGGTGAGGCGCGCAGGTCTCGTGGCAGCCGTGATCGGGATCGCGTTCGTCTCGGCCCTCAGCGTCGCAATCATTCTCGGCCGCTATGAGCTCGGACGGCTGTTCTTCGGCAGCGGCGAGGCGAGCATGGCGACCGTCGAGCTGACTGCAACGCTGCTGCTGGTCGGCGCGACCTTCTTCATCGCCGATGCCATCCAGACCATCATGGGCGGCGCACTGCGCGGCATCAATGACACCAGAATGACGTTGGTATTCGCCGCGATCGGCTACTGGTGCGTGGGCTTTCCCATCGCCTGGTTGCTCGCTTTTCACGCTGATTTCGGCGCGGTCAGTGTCTGGATCGGACTGTCGATCGGATCGTTCGTCTATGCCGGACTTCTGATCTTGCGCTTCCGGATGCTGACGCGCAAACTGGCGGGATGAACGGGACCGTCCGCGAAGTCATCCCCGATGTCGACGCCGGCACGCTGCTGGCCGGTGCGCAATTCATCGACGCCTTTCGCGTGGAGATCGGCACAGCACCGGTGAATGCCCGCGAGGCCTGCACCAGGATGGTGTTGCACGGACCGCGCTGGATCGGTGCACTGACACGCCTGCGCAACATCCTCGTGAGGCCCTTTGGATTGAAGACATCGGGTGAAGGCGCACCAGCGCCGGGCGGCCCGATCGGCTTGTTTCCGGTGCTGAGCGAAACGCCGGAGCAGCTGGTCGCCGGCTTCAATGATTATCATCTCGACTTCCGCATCGTGGTCGATGTCGCCGGCGAAGCGGTGCTGCGCCACGTCACCCTGACCACGCTGGTGCGGACCAACAATCGGCTGGGCCGCGCCTATCTCGCGTTCATCACGCCCTTCCACAAGCTCGTCGCCCGCAGCATGATGGGGCGGCTCGTGGAGCCGGCCCGATGACGCTCTCCGTCGACCTCTTCTACTCCTTTCGCAGCCCGTTCAGCTGTCTGGCGTTGCCGAAAACGCTCAACCTGGTCGAAACCTACGATCTGACGGTGAATTTGCGGCCGGTCTATCCGCTCGCAGTCCGTGTGCCCGGGTTTTTCAAGAAGGCCAGCCCGAACTTCATTCGCTATGTGGTGCTCGACAGCACGCGCGTGGCGCAGCACGAAGGCATTCCGTTCCGCTTTCCCAGGCCCGATCCGATCGTGCAGCACAAGGTGACGTTCGAGGTCGCGGCGGAGCAGCCCTACATCCACCGTCTGACCCGGCTTGGTGCCATGGCGCAGCTCGAGGGACGCTCGCTCGCATTCACCGATGCAATCGCCCGCGTGCTGTGGGACGGCTCGGTGTCGGGCTGGAACGAAGGCGATCATCTCGGGCGCGGCGCCGAAAAGGCCGGCTTCGATCTCGCCGCGATGGATGCCGCAATCACCGCGGACCCTGATCGCTACGAGCAGGTGATCACGGAGAACGAGAAGGACCACGCCGCCTCCGGCCATTGGGGCGTGCCGACCTTCGTGTTCGACAACGAGCCGTTCTTCGGCCAGGACCGCATCGATTTGCTGGTCTGGCGCATGCAGGGCAAGGACCTGATGCGGCGCTAGCTCACTCGGCCAAGCGCGCTGACTTGTCCGACGAGGCTTCCGACCACTCGCCGACGACGCGATCGAGATCGCAGAGATTCTGGTGCATCTGCTCCAGCGAGAAGCCGATCGCGAAGAAGCGCTCGGCGGTGTCGCTCGGCTGGCCGCGGATCAGGCCGTCCTGGCGAACGGCGGCAACCGCCTCGGCGTAATGCTGGAGCGCGACGTGCACGGGATGAATCGGCGGCGCGCCGGCACCAGCCCGCAACGCTTCGGCCGCCGAGCGCAGAAAGCGCACGATCGCCGCACTGACCTCCGCCAGCGGCGCGGCGAGCCGCATCTGCACCTCGGCCGGCAACGGCACCACGGTCGAGCGGCCGATCATCACGACGTCGTGGCGCAGCCGT
>NZ_JADPJF010000151.1:343323-370464 GCF_023073295.1 Bradyrhizobium sp. 23
TCGTTCGCAGCAAGGGACCGGTGTCGGGCCCGCTTGACAGGCGCGCGGCCCGCTCGCGCTCGGCTTCGGCACCGATCGCATTCATGCCCACCATCGCGGTGCCGATGCCGTCCTGGATCCGGTGCAGCGCATCGTTGTCGCGGCCGCGCGTGAGACCCGCGAGCAGCTCGGTGAAGGCGTCCGCGATCAGCTCGAGCAGCCTTGCCGCGCTGGCGCGGATCTGGCGCACCGCGCGCGAGGGCAGCACCAGGAACGAGACCAGCAATCCCGTGATTGCGCCGACCCCGACCTCGCTGACCCGATCGATTGCCGATGTCATGGGATCGGAATGATGCATCGTCGGAACCAGCAGCACGATGATGGCGGTGACCGTCGCTGCATTGAGGCTCGGGTTGATCGCGGCGACGAAGGCGAGTGGCGCGACCGCCAGCACCAGCAGGCCCAACAGGCCGGCCTCGGTCGAATAAGGGATCAGGATCGCGATGGCGCCCCCATAGATGGCGCCGCCGATGGTGCCGAGCACGTAATCGCGCGTCGCCTTCAGCGAGCGCCCGACGCTCAACTGGGTCACGATCAGCGAGGTCAGCACCGCCCAGAGCGGCAGCAGCAGATGCAGCGCGGTGGCGATCGCGTAGGCCGCGGTGGCCGCGACCGTGACCCGGATCGCCAGGCCCAGTTGCGTTCGCCGCGCCCGGACCCGGTCGAACACATCTTTTGGAAGTCCCATCGTGGAATATCCCGATCCTCTTGGAGCCTGCCAAAAGCATAGCTGATGCCCGCAGCCCATGGCCGCTTGAAAGGCCAAATCAGCCCGCCTAACTTGCGCGCCAAAACGAGGAAACACGATGGCCCACGAAACCGCAACGCTCGCTGCCTATGTCTTCAATCTGAAATACGGGGATATTCCGGCGGAAGTGCTGGATCGCGCAAAGGTGCTGACGCTGGACTTCCTGGGCAGCGCCATCCGCGCCCGCAGCGAAGCGGAATCGACCCCCTCGATCCTGAAGATGCTGGAGGCGCTCGCGCTCGACACCAGGGGCGAATCCACCGTGTTCGGCGACAGCAAGACCTGGACGCCGGCGGTCGCGGCGCTGCTCAACGGCGCGCTCGGCCATTCCCTCGACTTCGACGACACCCATGCGGACTCCTCGCTGCACCCGAGCGCGCCGGTCGTTCCGGCCGCCTTCGCCATCGGCGAGATGGTCGGCGCGTCGGGCCGCGACGTGCTGACCGCGATCGTTGCGGGCTATGAGGTCTGCTGCCGGCTCGGCAACGCGCTCGACCCGACCTCGCATTATGCGCGCGGCTTCCATCCGACCGCCACCGCTGGCACCTATGGCGCAGCAGCGGCCGCCGGAAAACTGTTCGGCCTGTCCGAGCAACAGCTCATCGCCGCCTTCGGCGTCGCCGGCAGCCAGGCCGCGGGCTCGCTGCAATTCCTGGTCAATGGCGCCTGGAACAAGCGCTACCAGGTCGGAGCCGCCGCGATGAATGGCGTGATCGCCGCGACGCTGGCGCGCAACGACTTCGTCGGGGCGACGGAATCCGTGGAGGGCAAACATGGCCTGCTCGCCGGCTACACCGACGATGCGCATCCCGACAAGGCGGTCGCCGAGCTCGGCAAGACCTACGAGACCATGAAGATCGGCGTCAAACCGTATCCGAGCTGCCGCTATACCCACGCCGCGATCGACGCGCTGATCGCAATGCGGCGCGAGCACAATCTGACGCCCGATCAGGTCAAGCGGGTCGAAATCGGCCTGCATCGCAACGGCATCACGCTCACCGGCGACGCCGCGACCAAGCGCCACCCGACCTCGATCGTCGGCGGCCAGTTCTCGATGTTCTTCACCGGCGCGCTCGCGCTCGACCAGGGCTCATTTGGCTGGGACGACTACAATCGTCTTGGCGACGCCGCCATCGACGCACTCGCCGACAAGTTCGACGTAGTGCAGGACGATCGCCTCGAAATCGGCCGCACCCACCCCTTTGGCGCGCGCGTGAGTATCACGACGGACGACGGCGTGCATGAGCGGCTCTACGCCGATCCCTCGGGGGAGCCGACCTCGTTCCCGGATGCACAGGCGATGCAGCAAAAATTCTTGACGCTGGCACGCCCGGTGCTGAATGCGCGCGCGGAGAAATTCGCAGACGCGATCATGACGCTGGAGCGGTTCGATCGCGTGGCAAAGGCGACGGAGCTGGGAAGGTAAAGCACCTCAATCCATCCCCGCCACCTTCCCTTTAGCGCGCGTTGCCGCAATCACATCCCGCACCAGATCAAACACACCGTCCGCTTCCGGCGGTGAGTTCGGCGAACGGCCGAGCCGCACGATCACGAGTCGTTCCGACGGAATCACGATTGTATACTGCCCGATCGTGCCCTTGGCGAAGAAGGCATCGCGCGGCCAGCCGTGATCGACGCGAAAGGTCGCGCCAAAGCTGTCGCCCTGGTTGGTCCAGAATCCGGCGCCGATACCGACCCAGGCATTGGGCGTCGCCGACGCCGAGTAATTCACCCAGCCCTCGGGCAGGATGCGCCGGCCGCCGGCGACGCCGTCGTCGAGATAGAGCTGGCCGAAACGCGCCCAGTCGCGCGCGGATGCGAGCATCTCGCTCGACCCCTCGATCGTGCCGGCGCCGTCGAGCTGGAGCGTGACGTGTCGCATGCCGAGCGGCGCGAACAATTCGCGGCGCGCGAAGGCAAGCGCATCGGCGGGATTGCCGCCGGCGGCGTTGCGGATCAGATGCGCGAGCATGATGGTGTTGCCATCGTGATAATTCCACACGGTGCCCGGCGCGGTCGCAAGCGGCATGCTCGCTGCATAGGCGGCCATGTCGGCCTCCACGAATTTCATGCGATTGACCGGCTCGAAGGCGGAGCCAAGCGAGGCCTGAAGCGAGCTGCCGAGCGCCAGGCCCGCGGTGTGGCGCAGCAATTGATCGACGGTGATGGCGTGACGCGGATCGTCCGGATTTGTCCAGGCGGCGACCGGTGCGGGCCCGTCGAGCTTCAGTCGGCCCTGGCGCACGAGGATCCCGGTGAGAGCCGAGATCACGGACTTGGTCATGGAGAAGCCGAGCAGCGGCGTCTCCGGTCCGATGCCGTCCGCATAGCGCTCCGCGATGATGCGGCCCGACTTCATGACGACGATTGCGCGGGTGCGGCGGAATGGCGGCGATGGCGGCTCAGCGAAGGCGCGATCGAGTGCGGCTGACAGCTCCGGGCTCTGTGGCGACACGACCGCGGGCCCGGCGATCTCGGGCAGCAACGCCGGCTGCCTGTCATCCGGCGGCAACGTGACGTCGGTGATCCCTCCGCCGTGCTCGAGCGTGCAGCCGAGTCCCTCGCGATAGACGGCGTGGCTGCGACCGATGCCGAACAGCGTCACCGTAACATCCTTGCGCGCGCGATCGACCCGATAGTCCATCGCCCAGGCGAACAGACTTGCGCCCGGCATCGCATCAATGGTCTCCGTCAGGTTAGGCCTGATATCGAGGCCCGAGACAAACGTCTCCGCGCAGAGCACGTCGGCGATGAAGCCGGTGACGACCTTGGGCACGTCATGGGCGCGAACCGTGCCGAGCGCGAGGCCGGCAAAGACGATGGCGATGGTGAGAAGGACGATCTTGCGGCGGCGGGTCACGGGCTTGCTCCGGCTTGAGGCGTGTGCCGGAGACGAAGCGGCATTCACGCGATGCCCGCTCGCCGGATTTGGAAAACGGCAGAGCCGAAAGCAGCGAGACGCTCGCCGATTCCAAAATAACCTTGATATTACAGCGTGCTAAAGATTAGACGGCATTCACCTTCAGCCGCCGGTACTCCGTCGGCGTCACGCCGGTCACGGCCTTGAAGGCGCGGTTGAAGGGGCCTAGCGACTGGAAGCCAGAATCCATCGCGATGGTGATGACGGGGACCTTGGCCTGGGCGGGATCGGCGAGGGCTGCCTTGGCCTCTTCGATCCGGTGGTTGTTCAGGAACACATTGAAATTGCGGTAGCCGAGCCCCTGGTTGATCAGCCGGCGCAGCCGGTATTCGGGAATCTTCAGCCGGCCCGCCAGCACGCCGATGCTGATGTTCTCCTGGCGATAGATCCGTTCGTCCGCCATCAGCCGCATCAGGGCGTCGATGAGCTTTTGGTCGGGGGCATCCTCGCCGACAGGCTGGCTCGCCGCGATCGCGGGCGCCGCTTCCGCGGCGGCTGGAAACAGGTCGGCGCCATCGACGCGCATCATCGCATAGGCGATGGCCGCGACAATGCCGGCGAGCACGCCTGTATTGACGGTGTTGGCGACGTCGCCGACGTCACTGCCGACGACAAGGATCTGGAGCACCGCGTTCAATCCGCCATAGAGCGCGGCAGCACAGACAATGAAGATACGGACGCGGCGGCGGCGCTCGACCAGATCGGCTGACCATGAGGCGATCGTCTGCACGATCGCGAGCGCAATGAAGCCGAGCACGATCAGGTTCACCGCGGTGACGGCGACCCGGACATGTCCGCCGGGTGCGATCCAGAGACAGCTGACGAAGCTGAAGGCTGCCACCAACGCCCAGGTCAATCCGTGCCACCGGCGCAGGCGAAACTCATCGTCGAACAGCGCGCGCGTGAACAGCCAGAACACCACGATATTGCCGGTCGACAACGCGATCAGCGGCGCATGCCATGCCGGTACCAGCGATGATGTTCCGACAGAATAGCTCACAGCATGCGCGGCCGAGCCGAGCGCAAAGGCCGCACCGAGCCGGGCTGCCAGCACATTGCGGAAATCCGAGAGTAATGACGCTGCCAACACCAGCAGCAGCGCCACGGCGGCGGCGCGAAAGGCGAGCTCGGCTGCGGCTGGGGTCATCGGGTGTTGCGATGGGTCGCGGTTGACATCAGCCGAACATCCTTCGTCAGGCGTATGTTTTCAAGCACCATCCGCACCACAGCTGTCATCGTCCGGCTTGACCGGACGATCCAGTACTCCGAGACGGCCATGATTGAACGGATAGGCCGCCGCGTACTGGATGCCCCGCCTTCGCGGGGCATAACAGCGGGCTTAGCCGCGACGCTGGCGCGGAATCCTGCTAGTATCGAGCCCAAGCAATTTAGACGGAGTTTTACCATGAGCTGGCAACCCTCGAACGATCCCGTGCTCGGCGATCCCATGTCCTGCGATGCGCTCGATCTCGTCATCGTGCCGCGCACGCGCGATCTCGGCGACGGCTTCGCGGTGCGGCGCGCGTTGCCGCACGGCAAGCGGCAGATGGTCGGGCCCTTCATCTTCTTCGACCATTTCGGGCCGGTGCAGTTCGTCTCCGGCAAGGGCATGGACGTGCGGCCGCACCCGCATATCGGGCTTGCCACGGTCACCTATCTGTTCGACGGCGCGATCATGCATCGCGACAGTGAGGGCAACATCCAGGAGATCCAGCCTGGCGCGATGAATTTGATGACGGCCGGCCGCGGCATCGCGCATTCCGAGCGCACGCCGGATGTGCAGCGCGCCTCGGGGCAGAAGATGCTGGGCCTGCAAAGCTGGATCGCGCTGCCGGCCGGATCGGAAGAGATCGCCCCGTCGTTCCAGCACTACGGCGCGGGTGACCTGCCGATGGTCACCGAGCGCGACTTCACCGCAAAGGTGATCGCGGGCTCGTCCTTCGGCATCACCTCACCTGTTTCGATGGTGTCGCCGTGGTTCTATACCGAGGTCACGGCGGCCGCGGGCGCGGTCGTGCCGCTCGACCCTGATCATGAGGAGCGCGCCATTTACGTGGTCGACGGCGAGGTCGAGATCGCGAACGAGCGCTACGAAGGGCCGCGACTGCTGATCTTCCGCCCGGGCGACCGCATCACGGTGAAGGCGCTCAAGGCCACGCGGATGATGTTTCTGGGCGGCGACGCCCTGGAGGGCCCGCGCCACATCTGGTGGAATTTCGTCTCCTCCAGCAAGGAGCGGATCGAGCAGGCCAAGCAGGACTGGAAAACCGGCCGCTTCGCCGCAGTTCCGCAGGAACATGAGTTCATTCCGCTGCCGGAATAGGCTAATCCGGCTTCCGGTCGCGCGATCAGGCTCGGCCGGATGTCCCGTCGCAAGGCCTTGCTCCGAAAGTTCTGCCGATGACCACCATGCTCTCCAGCGACCTGCCCCTGCCCAAGATCGGGCGCGGCAAGGTGCGCGATATCTACGCCGTCGACGACGACCGCCTGCTGCTCGTCACCACGGACCGCATCAGCGCCTTCGATGTCGTGATGGGCGAGACCATCCCGATGAAGGGCGCGGTACTGACGCAAATCAGCGCCTTCTGGTTCAACGAGCTCGAAGGCGTGGTGCCGCATCACATGATCAGCGCCGACACCGACGAGATCATCGCCGCCGTGCCGGCCTTGAAGCCGCATCGTGCCGAGATTCTCGGCCGCGCCATGCTGTGCCGCCGGACCACGGTGTTTCCGATCGAATGCGTGATCCGCGGTTATCTCTCGGGCTCGGCCTGGAAGGAATATGCAGCAAGCGGAACGCTGGCCGGCGAGAAGCTGAAGGCGGGACTTGTCGAGAGCGAGAAGCTGGAGCCCTCGATCTTCAGCCCGGCGACCAAGGCCGAGACCGGCCATGACGAGAACATTACCATCGCAAAAATGCGCGAGGTCGTCGGCGACGAGACGGCCTACACGCTCGAGAGCATGACGCGCGCGATCTACACGCTCGGCGAGGAGCTCGCCCGCGAACAGGGCATTATCATCGCCGACACCAAGTTCGAATTCGGCCGCGACAAGGACGGCCGCATCATCCTGATCGACGAAGTCATGACGCCGGATAGTTCGCGCTTCTGGGCCGTCGATGCCTACAAACCCGGCCAGCCGCAGGCGAGCTTCGACAAGCAGCCCTTGCGCGACTATCTCGATGTCGAGCGCCGCGCCGGCCGCTGGAACGGCGACGCCCCGCCGCCGCCTTTGCCCGCAAGCGTGGTGGACGCGACCAGCAAGCGGTATCTGGAAGCATATCGCCGCGTGACGGGAAGCGAACTCAAGATCTAGTGCAGGCCCTTAGCGTCGTCCTGGACCAGCGAACGAAGTGAGCGCCGATCCAGGACCCATTACCACCGGGCGCGGTTTGGCGAAGACTGTGGCCGTCACCTCGCGGCACGACTCCTCCCTGGGATAATGGGTCCTGGCTTTCGCCAGGACGACACCGAATGGCGGGCGCTTCGGTTTCTTCCATCCGGCTTGCAAGAATCTTGTTGCGCTAAGTCTCCAGTCGTCTACCTCTCGGAGGGGAATACTCAGCGAGTGGCACGGCGTGACAGATCCAGCGATTGGCTTCACTCCGTCGACCGGGCTCAATCCGGCCCTCAAGCGCGCGCTGAACGATATATTGGGCGGGAGCGCCGCCAGCGTCCTGACCGTCACGTTCGGACTGTCCTACGCGCTGCTGATCTTCGCGGGGCCGTTGTCGCCCTATCTGTCCTACGGCATCACGGCCACTTTCGTCAGCTCCGCGGTGCTTGCGGCCGTCGTCGGGCTCGGCAGCTCGCTGCCCTTCGCGATTGCAGCCCCCGACAGCTCGACCGCCGCGGTGACGGGTATCCTGGCGGCCTCGGTGGTCGAACGCATCGAGACGGCGAACCTGTCGACGCCGTTGCTGTCCCCTATCCTGATCACGCTCGGCCTGTCGACGATGCTGACAGGATTGGTGCTGTGTGGACTGGGCCTGACGCGGCTTGGCCGCGCCATCCGTTACGTGCCTTATCCGGTGGTCGGCGGCTTCCTCGGCGCCACCGGACTTCTCATCGTCATGGGTGCGGTCCGGGTGATCACCGACCATCCGCTGCAGTTCACGACGCTGTCGCACTTCGCCGACCGCACCATCCTGCTGGAGCTCGGTGCCGCCTGCGCGATGGCGCTGGTGCTGTATCTCACCTGGCACCGCTCGCGCAGCCCGTTCGGACTGCCGATCATCCTGGTCGGCGGCGTGCTCACCGCGCATCTGGCGTTCTGGATCACCGGCGTTTCCTTCGATGAGGCGCGCACATTGGGCTGGACCTTTCAGCCACCGCCGCAAGCGGTCTTCATGCTGCCCTGGCATACCGACGATCTCGCCCGCTATCCCTGGTTTGCCATACCGGACCTGCTTGGCAATGTCGTCGCCGTCATCTTCGTCACGGCCTCCAGCACGCTGTTCAACACCACCGGCATCGAGGTGGCCACGCATCGCGAAGCCAATCTGGAGTGTGAGCTGAACGTCACCGGCGCCGCCAACATCCTGACCGGCATGCTGGGCGGCTACCCCGGTTGCAGCTCGACCAGCCGCTCGATGCTCAATTTCAGCAGCGGCGGCCGCGGGCGACTGTCCGGCCTCACCGCCGCAGCGCTGTCGCTGCTGGTGCTTGCCGTCGCACCCGAGCTGCTCGGCTTCATCCCCAAATGCGTGCTCGGCGGGCTGTTGCTCTATCTCGGCGCCGACCAGTTGCACAAATGGATCATCGAGTCGCGCAAGCGGCTGTCGAAGCTCGAATATCTCTCGCTGATCGCCATCATCGCGATCATCGTGGCCTGGGGTTTCGTTCCGGGCATCCTGATCGGCGTCATCATCGGCTGCGCGACGTTTGCGTTCAGCGCCGCGCGGGTCGAGTCGATCAAATACAGTTTCGACGGCTCGGAGTACCGCTCCTCGCTCGACCGCTCGCGCGACGACCAGGACGTGCTGCTTGCCCACGGGGGCAAGATCCAGGGCCTCAATCTCCAGAGCTATCTCTTCTTCGGCTCCGCCAACCGGCTCTACCAGCACGTCAAGCAGCTGCTGCAGGAACGCCCCGAGTGCCGCTATCTGCTGTTTGACTTCAAGCTCGTCACCGGCGTGGATTCATCGGCTGCCTATAGTTTCGCCCAGATCAAGCGCAGCGCCGGCGATCTCGGAGTCGAGCTGATCCTGGTGCATCTGTCGGCTGCGGCCGAGAAGGTGCTGCGCTCCAGCGACTTCGTCGGCGAGGGCGTCACCATCATCCCCGAGCTCGATCGCGCGCTGGAATGGTGCGAGAACGAGCTCATCTCGCAGCATCAGGAGCTGGCGCAGGAAGAAGCCAGCCTGCGTGACTGGTTCACGCGAATGCTCGGCAGCGAAGACGGCGCCGACGAGCTGATCCGCCGCTGCCAGCGCATCGAGGTCGAAGCCGGCGAGGTCATCGTGCAGGCCGGCGCCCCCGCCGATTCCATGCATTTCATCCTCGACGGCCGCGTCGGCATCATGATCCCGGCCGATCACGACCGCACCACACGCGTGCGCAGCCTCGGCCGTTACACCACGATCGGCGAGATGGGGCTGGTGTCACAGACACCGCGCAGCGCGACCATCCAGGCCGAGGTCGACAGCGTGCTCTACGTGCTGAATACGCACCAGTTCGACGCCATCAAGACCGAGGATCCAGCGCTCAGCCACAAGCTGCTGACCTATTTCGTGTCGGCCATGGCGGAGCGGCTGACCTTTGCGAACCGCACGATCGCGGTGCTCAGGCGGTAGCCCTCGCATCCAGAAACGTTCTGCAATGTGCTACGAACAAATCCGGGTATTGGAAAGGTGCGCCGTGTCCGGAGTCGGGATACAGGATGAGCTGCGCATCACTCATCGCCTTGAACATGTTGTAGGCGTTGATGCTCGGGAACATTGAATCGTCGCTGCCGTGAACAATCAAGGTGGGCTGCGCGATTGCGCGGAGGATGGACGCCTCGTCCTTGCGGGCACACCAGGTGATGATCGCCTTCGCCTGAGGTTCGCTCACACTGTCTCCGCTTTCGGGATCCCGGTCCTGTGCGCGCGCAGTCCTCGCGCGATAAAGCCCCTACCGGCGCGCTGGCTGGCCTCGGAGGGCGTAAAGAACAGCGGCAGCCTGACATCGGCAGCCCCACGGGCAAAGGCGTCGTTGACGACGGCCATCAGATGCTCCTCGCCGCCGCGCGGCGCCGCTCCCGCCACGATCATCTTGCGGACGAGCCCCGTCCCCCGGGCAGCGAGCACCTGAGCGATCATGCCACCGAGCGAGAAGCCGAGAAGATCGACCTCACCGAGATCGAGCGCCCTGATGAAAGTTTCGGCATCCGCCGCCATCCGCTCGACGTTGTCCGGCGTCGCGCCGGAGCTCGTGCCGACGCCCGCATTGTTAAAAACGATGACCGGCCTGGTTTCCGCGAGCCGGTTCACCACGGCCGGATCCCAGGAATCCATGTTGCCTGTGAAATGCTGAAGCAGGACCAGTGGCATACCCTTTGCCGGGTCGAGGCGCCTGAAGGCAAAGCGCATACCGCCGGCCTCGATGAATTCCGTTCGCGCCGTTTCAAGGGACATGCCTTTTCCTTTTTCTTGAAGTGCACGGATGGCTGCTGGCACGACGGCGAGCACTCCATATATGACGCTCGCCATATGTATGTCGTCTTCCCGCGCTCGAGGGTGGAGACGTATCAGCCGGCTTACGGCATCGACAGGACGTAGATGCCATCATTTCGGCCATCGAATTGGCGAGGGGAGCAGGCGCACAAACAGGTGGTCCGTCGCATCCAGGAGTCATCATGAGAATCGGCTTGGTTCTGTCTCCGAGCTTCCAGGCCGTCTGTTTCGGCGCCGTCGCCGCTTTCGACGTGGCGAACAAGCAGGCTGGAGAAAAAATCTACGATGTTCGTGCGTTCTCGGAAGACGGCGGGCTGGTCACCTCGTCTGCTGGGATGCAAGTCATGACGGAGCCTTTCGATCAGGCCGCTTTCGACACCCTCATCGTCGCGGCGGGCCTCGACATTCCAACCTCATCACCCGGCCTCGTCCGGCTGCTTCGCGCAGCGGCCCGGAATGCGCGGCGGGTTTCGTCGATCTGTCTCGGCTCGTTCGTGCTCGGTGACGCCGGGCTGTTGAACGGGCGGCGAGCGACCACGCATTGGCGCTACGCACAGGAGATGCAGGCCAGATTCCCGGGTTGCAATGTGGACGCCGACAAGATCTTCATTGCCGACGGCCAGATCTGGACGTCTGCCGGCATGAGCGCCGGCACCGACATGGTCGTCGGCATGATCGAACGAGATCTCGGTGCCGAGAGGGCTCGCTCCGTGGCCAAAGGCATGGTCATGTACCACAGCCGCCCCGGCGGACAATCGCAGCATTCGGTTTTGCTGGAGGTGGGAACGAGCGAAGACAGGATCCAGAAGGCCCTGAACTACGCCCGGCAAAACCTGCGCGAGAGCCTCACGATCGAAGATTTGGCCCGCGCCGCCTGTCTCAGCCCGCGGCAATTCACGCGACTCTTCCGCTCGGCGACCGGCACGACGCCGGCCAAGGCCGTCGAAGCCTTGCGCCTCGAATCCGCGAAGCTGATGCTGGAGCAGACTCGTTTGCCGATCGAGGTCGTGGCGCGCGAGACCGGCTTTGCGACCCGTGAGCGCATGCGACAGGCTTTTGTCCGCGTGCATGGCGAGGCGCCGCGGACCTTCCGCAAGGAGGCTGGGCCACTCGCCATGCTCTGACGTGCCTCAAATCAGCTCAGCCGGATATTGGACAGATCGATCGAGACGACCAGCGGCTCGGTGCTGAAGCTGCCGTCGGGTTGCCGTGCATAAATGCGACGCTTGGTCGGAAACCGGATGCCCGAGACCTCGACATAGCCATCGATCAGATGCGCGCCGGGCGTATTGCCGGCGATCTCCACGTCGTAATCGTGCCGCTTCAAGAGTCCGTCCGCATCGAAATAGAGCGTCTGCACCGCGCTGTGCGTTGCGATGTCATTTGGAAAACGGACCGCAAGACGGCGCCACAGCCCGTCATTCGTACGCACCGGCTCCAGCTCTTCTGCCTCGACTCCCGGCCAGGCGAGCACGAACGGGGTGTTGAGGTAAGTCCACATGGCGCAGCCGGCGAAATAGGCGAGCTGGAGATCGGTCCACGGCGTTTGCAGAGTATGACCTGCAAAGCTGCTGCGCGGGTCACGAAGCTCGTCGAGCACCGTGCCGTCGGCCGCTTCGAGGGCGACCCGCCCCGGCTCGAACCGCGAACGGCGGCGCTCGGCGCCGAAGGGCGAGTGGGACGCCCATTCCTGGCGCAGACCAACCGTCACGGTGGTCTGCTGAAGCGTCTCAGGCTCCCCTTTCAAGGACCACAACACGCCCCCCTGCTGAAGGTCGGCCGCGACCTGCTCGAACTGGTTCCAGCGCTGAAGCCCACCATGGGCTTCGATCGCCAGCTCACTTAGTTTGGTCATCACGTTCTCCTGCGTAGGGGCCGTTGCATTGAGCCCTGCTGCAGAGAACGTTAGGCCCTCACGGGAGGACGGCGAACGCCGTAGATGCCGCGTTTCAGGCCACGGCGACCAGCAGCTAAACCCCCGCCATCATCACATATTTGATCTCGACATATTCTTCCATGCCGTGATGCGAGCCTTCGCGGCCGAGGCCGCTTTCCTTGACGCCGCCGAAGGGCGCCACTTCGGTGGTGATCAGGCCGGTGTTGACGCCGACCATGCCGGATTCCAGCGCCTCGGCGACACGCCAGACGCGGCCGAGATCGCGGGAGTAGAAGTAGGAGGCGAGCCCGAACGGCGAGGCGTTGCACATCGCGATGACGTCGGCCTCGTCCTTGAAGCGGATCACCGGTGCGAGCGGGCCGAAGGTTTCCTCCTGCGCCACCAGCGAGTCCGGCTCGACGTCGGCAAGCACCGTCGGCTCGAAGAACGAACGCCCGAGCTCGCTGCGCTTGCCGCCGGTGACGATCCTGGCGCCGCGCTTGACGGCGTCCGCGATATGGCGCTCGACCTTGTCGACCGCTTTCAAATTGATCAGTGGGCCCTGCGTGACGCCGTTCTCGGTACCGTCACCGATCTTCATCGCCGCGACTTTCTTCGACAGCTTCTGCACGAACTCGTCGTAGATCTTGTCCTGGGCGTAGATGCGGTTGGCGCAGACGCAGGTCTGGCCCATGTTGCGGTATTTCGAGACGATCGCGCCGTCGACCGCCGCATCGATGTCGGCGTCGTCGAACACCACGAACGGCGCGTTGCCGCCGAGCTCGAGGCCGAGCCGCTTCACGCCGACGGAGGCCTGCCGGTAGAGAATCTTGCCGACCGCGGTCGAGCCGGTGAAGCCGACGAAACGCACGGCCGGATGCTCGCACAACACCTTGCCGATCGGCGCTGCATCGCCCGTGACGATGTTGAACACACCCTTGGGCACGCCGGCTCTCTCCGCGAGCGCGGCAAGCGCCAGCGCCGACAGCGGCGTTTCATTGGCGGGCTTCAGCACCACGGTGCACCCGGCCGCAAGCGCCGGCGAAACCTTTCGTGTGATCATCGAGTTCGGGAAATTCCACGGCGTGATCGCGCCGCAGACGCCGATCGGCTGCTTGATCGCGAGCAAGCGCGCATCCGGCCGCTGCGTCGGAATCGTCTCGCCATAGACGCGGCGGGCCTCCTCGGCGAAAAATTCGACATAGGCGCCGCCGATGTCGACCTCGCCGAGCGCTTCGGCGAGCGGCTTGCCCTGCTCGGAGGTGAGGATCAGCGCGAGGTCCTCGCGATTGGCGATGATCAGCTCGAACCATTTGCGCAAAATATTGGAGCGCTGCTTGGCGGTGTGCTTGGCCCAGCCCGGGAACGCGCGCTCGGCGGCCTCGACCGCCCTGGTGGCGTCATCGGCCGAAAGCTGCGGAACCTTTGCAAGCTCGATGCCGGTTGCGGGATTGTTGACGGCGAAGACCGGCGAGCCGACCCAGGTGCCGTCGATGTAACAGGCCTCCTTCAGCAGCGACGGGTCCTTCAACCGGTCGCGCAGATTGGACGTGGCGTGCTGGGCACGTGCGGCGGCGGTCGGGGTCATGGCGTTGCTCCTGCGGGGCTTTTGCGGGCTGTTCCGGTTCGGCCGGAATATAGGGAGACGCGGCGCGCAATGCACCGTCCCGCAACGCACATCTGCTGGGAGCCAGGCTCGGAGCGGCGGAGTTACGCCGCGCCGCTCAGATAGGTCTCGCGCCGCCCGATCATGCGCTCGGCGGCGGCCTTGGCGTCGGCCTTCGAGGAGGTTGCGCAGGTCCGGTATTCGAGATCAGGAACGTCGGACGCGTTGCGGCGGCCGAACCAGGACTTTGAACCGACCGGCAGCAGCGCCAGCGCCTGTGCCAGATTGTCGACAGCGCCGAAGGAATAAAGTGCGCCGGTGCCGGCGATGCGGACCTCGTAGATGCCGGGCGCGATCGGCGCTTCGAGATTCTCGCCCCGTCCGGGACGGGGATAGCGCTTCCATTCGCTCCAGGTCGAAATCATCTGAGGTCCCCCCTCGCGGCCGGTGGGCGGCCGCCAATTTGCATCAAGTCTTAACGTCGACCGTCGATCGGCCGAGAGCTGAACGCCGCAGCTCACAAAATGTTTCAAGTGCTTCAAACAGTCGAAACATCTCGCCAGCACCCATCCACGGTCACGGCTGGTTGCGGCCATCCACCACAGATTGTGACGGAGTGTTGCAGGTCAGCCGCCTTGTCGTCGTGCGAGGGGAGCCGACCGTCAAGTCACGACATCGCGACCGCGGCAGGTACGCGGATGTGCTTGCCGCGCGGCGCACGCGGGAGGACAATCGATCGCTTCCAACAATAATCAAACCGGAGGAAACGCGGATGCAAGGCAAAGCTGAGATCGACGAGATTCTGCGCCAGAAGAGCGAGGCCAGGGAGATTCCCGGCGTCGTCGCCATCGCCGCCAGCGGTACCGAGGTGCTGTATCAGGGCGCGTTCGGCAAACGCGACCTGTCCAAGCCGGATGCGATGACCGCCGACAGCGTGTTCTGGATCGCATCGATGACGAAGGCGGTGACATCAGCGGGCGCGATGCAGCTCGTCGAGCAAGGCAAGCTGTCGCTGGATGCGCCGATCGGCGAGGTGTTGCCCGATCTCGCCAAGCCGCAGGTGCTCGAAGGTTTCGATGCCAAGGGCGAAGCCAAGCTGCGGCCGGCCAAGGGGCCGATCACGCTGCGCCAGCTCATGACCCACACCGCCGGCTTTGCCTACAACATGTGGAACGGCGATCTCGCGATCCATCTCGAGAAATCCGGCATCCCCGCCATCACCACCTGCCAGAACGCGGCGTTGAAGACGCCGGTTATGACCGACCCCGGCACGCGCTGGGAATACGGCACCAATATCGATTTCGTCGGCAAGGCGGTGGAAGCCGTCAGCGGCAAGCGCCTCGATGCCTATCTGCGCGACAATCTGTTCGCACCGCTCGGCATGAGCGATACCGCTTTCAAGATCACCGACGACATGCGCAAGCGTCTGGTCGGCATGCATGCGCGCGGCGAGGATGGCCAGCTCGCCGCGATCCCGTTCGAGCTCGAGCAGGAGCCGGAATTCCACATGGGCGGCGGCGGCCTTTATTCGACCGCGGCCGACTACATCAAGTTTACCCAGATGATCCTGAACAAGGGCCGCGGCAACGGCAATCAGGTGCTGAAGGCCGAGACCATCGCGACGATGGGGCAGAACCACATCGGCGACCTCGCCATGGGCAAGATGACCACGGCGGCGCCGATGTACACCAATGACGTCGATCTCTATCCGGAGCAGGTGAAGAAGTGGGGCCTCAGCTTCATGATCAACACCGCCAAGACCGCCGAGGGCCGCAGCGCGGGCAGCCTCGCCTGGGCGGGCCTCGCCAACACCTATTACTGGATCGACCCGGCGCGCGACGTCACCGGCGTGATCCTGATGCAGCTGCTGCCATTCGCCGACGCAAAGTGTCTCGAGGCTTTTGCCGGCTTCGAGCGCGGCGTCTATGCCGGGCTCGATGCGGGAAGCGGGCAGAAGGCGGCGTGAGGCGCGCCTGACTCTCACGACGCGTCACGGCCGGGCTTGTTGTCCCGGCCGTGCACGCAGCTGACTGGAGGACACGATCTTGGCAGACAAAGCCGACAGTTACGTTTGCGGCACCTCCGACACGCCGCTGCTCGGCGACACCATCGGGCGCAGCCTCGATCAGGCCGCGCGGCGCTGGAGCGATCGTGAGGCGCTGGTCTCGCCCAGCCACGGCGTGAGATGGAAATGGGGAGAGTTTGCCCAGCGGGTCGACGCGCTCGCCGCCGGCTTTGTCGCGCTCGGCCTCGAACGCGGCGCGCGGATCGGCATCTGGTCGCTGAACCGGCCGGAATGGACACTGACCCAGTTTGCCGCCGCCAAGGCCGGCCTCATCCTGGTGACGATCAATCCGGCCTACCGGCTGAGCGAGCTGGAATTCGCGCTTCACAAGGTCGGATGCAGCGCCATCGTCACCGCGACGGCATTCAAGACCAGCAACTACATGGACATGCTCAACACGCTGTTGCCGGAGCTCGCGAGCGCCAAGCCCGGGCAATTGCGCGCGGCGCGGCTGCCGGCCTTGCGCATCGTGATCCAGATCGGCGGCCCCGCCTGCCCGGGCACGGTCCCGTTCGACGAGGTCGCCGGCATGGGCGGTACCCTGCATCGCGAACAGCTCGCCGCGCTCAGTGCCTCGCTGCAATTCGACGATGCCGTCAACATCCAGTTCACCAGCGGAACGACGGGATCGCCCAAGGGCGTGACGCTGACCCATCACAACATTCTCAACAACGGCTATTTCGTCGGCCGCGCCATGCGCCTGACCGAACAGGACCGCATCTGCATTCCGGTGCCGCTCTATCATTGCTTCGGCATGGTGATGGGCAACCTCGCCTCCGTCACGCTCGGCGCAACGATGGTCTATCCCGGCGAGGGGTTTGATCCGCTCGCAACGCTGCGGACGATCGAGCAGGAAAAATGCACCGCGCTGTACGGTGTGCCGACCATGTTCATCGCCGAACTCGACCACGGCGAATTCTCAAACTTCGATCTGACATCGCTGCGCACCGGCATCATGGCCGGTGCACCCTGCCCGATCGAGGTGATGAAGCGCGTCAACAGCGAGATGAACATGGGCGAGGTCACGATCGCCTATGGCATGACCGAGACGAGCCCGGTCAGCTTCCAAAGCGCCGTCGACGACCCGCTCGATCGCCGCGTCTCGACGGTCGGGCGAATCCATCCGCATGTCGAGGTCAAGGTCGTCGATCTCGAGGGCAAGATCGTCAAGCGCGGCGAACGGGGCGAGCTCTGCACCCGCGGCTACAGCGTGATGCTGGGCTACTGGGAGGAGCCGGAGAAGACCGCGGATGTGCTCGACGCCAACGGCTGGATGCATACCGGCGACATCGCCATCATCGACGACCAGGGTTATTGCAACATCGTCGGCCGCATCAAGGACATGGTGATCCGCGGCGGCGAGAACCTCTATCCCCGCGAGATCGAGGAATTTCTCTACCGCCATCCCAAGATTCAGGACGTGCAGATCTTTGGCGTTGCGGATACCCGCTACGGCGAGGAGCTCTGCGCCTGGATCCGCGTCAGGCCCGGCGAGACGCTGACGAAGGAAGAGGTGCGCACCTTCTGCGACGGCCAGATCGCCCACAACAAGATTCCGCGGTACGTGGAATTCGTCGACGAGTTTCCGATGACCGTGACCGGAAAGGTCCAGAAATTCCTGATGCGCGACGACGTGGAGCAACGGCTTGGACTGAAAGCCGCGAAGACGGCGTGAGCCGCAGCTGTCATTCCCCGCGAAGGCGGGGAATCCAGTACGCCGAAGCTTCTCGATTGAATCACGACCGTCTCGGAGTACTGGATCGCCCGGCCAAGCCGGGCGATGACAGCGAGGATGAGGCTATTCCACCTTAAGACGTCAGCCCGCGCTGCCCGGCGAGCTCCTTCAGCGACACCTGTGGACGCGCGCCGATGTGCTGGATCACTTCGGCGGCCGCGAGCGCGCCGAGTTCGCCGCACTGCTTGTGGGGCAGGTTGCGCGCCAGACCGAACAGGAAGCCGGCGGCGAAGAGATCGCCGGCCCCGGTGGTGTCCACGAGTTTCGCGATCGGAGACGCCGGGGCTGCGACTGCGTCAGTTGGCGTCACCACCACGCAGCCTTTCTCGCTGCGGGTGACCACGCCGAGATTGACGTCGTTGCGCAGCTGCTTGAGCGCGGTGTCGAAGTCCGAGGTCTGGTAGAGCGAATGCAGCTCGGACTCGTTCGCGAACACGATATCGACGGTGCCGTTGCGCATCAGCCCCAGGAACTCGTCGCGATAACGATCGACGCAGAAGGAATCCGACAACGTCAGCGCCACCTTGCGCTTGGCATCATGAGCGATCTTGGCCGCCTTGACGAAGGCGTCCTTGGCGTTCTTGGGGTCCCAGAGATAGCCCTCGAGGTAGACGATGCCGGCCGCGGCGATCTCGGCCGGGTCGATGTCGGCGGGCGACAGGTCCTGCGCGGCGCCGAGATAGGTGTTCATGGTGCGCTCGCCGTCGTCAGTCACCAGGATGTAGGAGCAGCCGGTCGCAGGACCGTCCTTCGCCGCGGGCGTGTTGAAGGCGACGCCGGCCGCGCGGATGTCGTGGACGTAGAGCTTCCCGATCTGGTCGTCCTTGACCTTGCCGACATAGGCGGCGCGCGCCCCGAGGCTGCCGATGCCGACGATGGTGTTGGCGGCCGAACCGCCGGAAACTTCCGTCGCCGGGCCCATGTCCTTGTAGATGGCGGCGGCCCGCGCCTCGTCGATCAGGGACATGCTGCCCTTGGTCATGCCGTGCTTGCCCAGAAAGGCTTCGTCGGTCTTGACCAGCACGTCGAACAGCGCGTTGCCGATGCCGAGAACGTCATATTTCACGTCAGCCATTCACCTTGATCCTGTTTGGCGGATTGCGATACCCGCGGAAATCCGCTTCCTGTCGGTCTGAAATCTGGCTCGCGGCCTATCACGGCCGGCCCTTCGCGGGCAAGCAACGGTATTATGCAGTTCCGATGATCCGCTCCTTCCTGACCGTCTCGACGGGGACACTGGCTTCACGGCTGCTGGGCTTTGCACGCGATTCCCTGATCGCGGCGCTGCTCGGCACCGGCGCCGTGGCGGACGCGTTTCTGGCGGCATTTCAGCTCGTCAATGTGGTGCGGCGCCTGCTCAGCGAGGGGGCCCTGAATGCGGCGCTGATCCCGGCCTGGCTGCGCGTTCGTGACCGCGACGGCGAGGCGGCTGCCGCGGCGTTCGCGGGACGCGTGCTCAGCTCCGTGAGCGCGGGCCTGATCGCAATCTCAATCGTGATTGCACTGCTGATGCGGCTGATCATCATGATCATCGCGCCGGGCTTCGTCGGCAGCGCATCGCTCGATCTCGCCGTCCAGAATGCGCGGCTGATGCTGCCTTATCTTGCCTTCGCGGGACCCGTCACGGTGCTGATGGGCCTGCTCAACGCGCAGGGTCGCTTTGCACTCACCGCGTTCTCGCCGCTGCTGTTCAACATCGCCCTGATCGCTGCGAGCACAACACTCCTGCTGTGGCACGTCGACGCGACCGTCGCCGCGTGGATATTGGCGGCCTCCGTCGGCATCGCCGGCCTGTTGCAGCTCCTGATGCTGCTGTCGCAGCGAAGTGCGCGTCTGGCGACACCGTTGCGCGTGAGCTTCGACAAGGACATGCGCGGCTTCTTCGCCAAGGCGATCCCGGGCATGATCGCGAGCTCCGGCCCGCAATGGCTGATGGTTGCCGGCGCGATCATCGCCTCCGCCACGCCGGCCGCGGTCTCCTGGCTCTATTTCGCCAACCGCTTGATCGAGCTGCCGCTTGGCATTGTCGGCGTCGCCATGGGTACGGTGCTGGTGCCGGAGCTGACGCGCGCGGTGAGGAGCGGTCACCGTGACGCGGTTGCGTATGCGGAATCGCGTGCGCTGGAACTCGCGACCGGGCTGGCATTGCCGGCGACGCTCGGCCTGATCGTGCTGGCCGAGCCGATCGTGCGGCTGCTGTTTGAACACGGCGCCTTTGGCGCGGAGGACAGCGCGACCACGGCGCGCGCCCTGATGTGGCTGGCGCTGGGACTGCCGGCGCACGTGCTGATCAAGGCGCTGTCCCCGACCTATTTTGCCCGCAGCGACACGATGACGCCGCTGCTTGCGACCGCGAAAGGGTTCGTGGTCGCGGTCGCGCTCGCGATCCTGCTCGGTCACTTCTTCGGCGCGAGCGGGATCGCCGCCAGCATTGCCGCCGGCGCCTGGAGCAGTGCGATCTCGCTGCTCCGGAAAGGCACGCGTGAATTCGGCTTCTCGGTCGACGCCGCCGCCCGCAAGCGGCTGCCGCGAATCGTGCTCGCCGCGCTCGCCATGGGCGGCCTGCTGTGGCTGACCGCGGGCCTCTTGCCTTCACAGGCCCATGGGCTCATCCGCTTCATTGCGCTGGGATCACAGATCGCCGCCGGAATCGTCGTCTATGGCTTGCTCCTGCAAATCCTCCGCGTCGCGTCCTGGCGCGAGGCGGCCGGTGCCTTGAAGCGCCCCGCCCAGCCCGATCCCGGCGCCTGAAGTCAGCGAAATTCCCTTGACGGGGCAGCGCCGCTGTTGGAAACGACGCCCCGTATCTTGCAGGGAAGCTGCCATGCCATTCGTTGAACGGGTTTTTTCGGGCGTCCAGCCGACGGGCAATCTGCACCTCGGCAATTATCTCGGCGCAATCGTCAACTTCGTGAAGATGCAGGAAACCCACAACTGCATCTATTGCGTCGTCGACATGCACGCGATCACGCAGGGCGTGGACGTCTGGGGCGGACCAGTCGAGCTCGCGCGCAACACCCGCGAGGTGACCGCGGCGTTCATCGCCAGCGGCATCGATCCGAGCAAGCACATCGTGTTCAACCAGAGCCAGGTCTCGGGCCACGCCGAGCTCGCCTGGATCTTCAACTGCGTCGCGCGCATGGGCTGGCTCGGCCGTATGACCCAGTTCAAGGAGAAGGCCGGCAAGGACCGCGAGAACGCCTCCGTCGGTCTGTTCGACTATCCCGTGCTGATGGCGGCTGACATTCTGCTCTACCGCGCCACCCACGTGCCGGTCGGCGAGGACCAGAAGCAGCATCTCGAGCTGTCGCGCGACATCGCGCAGAAGTTCAACAACGACTTCGCTGAGTCGATCCGCAACCTCGGCGCCAATGACGGCCTGTTCTTCCCGCTGCCGGAACCCTTGATCACGGGCCCGGCGACGCGCGTGATGAGCTTGCGCGACGGCACCAAGAAGATGTCGAAGTCGGATGCGTCGGATAATTCGCGCATCAATCTGACCGACGACGCCGACACCATCGCGCAGAAGGTCCGCAAGGCCAAGACCGACCCGGAGCCGCTGCCGACCGAGGAGAAGGGTCTGGAAGCGCGTCCCGAGGCCGACAATCTCGTCGGTATCTTCGCCGCGCTCTCCGGCCGCTCCAAGGCCGACGTGCTCAGGGATTTCGGCGGCGGCCAGTTCTCCAGCTTCAAGAACGCGCTGGTGGATTTGTGCGTCACGAAGCTCGCGCCGATTGCCGGCGAGATGAAGCGCCTCGTCGCCGACCCCGGCCATATCGACGCGATCCTGAACGATGGCGCCGACCGCGCGCGCGCGATTGCCGACGAGACCATGACGCTCTCGAAGGACATCGTGGGCTTCATCCGTCGGCGCTGATAATAAGTTCGCGAAAACGCGGCCGACGCCACGGCGCCGGCTCGCTTCTGCTCTCCCCAAGTACGACGGAGTGTGGCAGCATGTCAGCGTGGACATTCCGGGACATGCATGACCAGCAAGCGACTTTGCTTCGAGCCGGGTCACAAGCCCAAATGCCTCGTCATCGTCGACGACACCGCCGAATGGGATCGCGCGGTCTATTACGCCAGCCGCTGGGCGATTCGGGCCGGTGGCGGCGTGGTGATGCTCCGCATCATCGAGCCCGAACAGCAGAGCCAGGAATGGCTGGGGGTCGCCGACATCATGCGCGCCGAAGCGCATGAGGCGGCCGAAGCCGCGCTCGACCGTGCCGCCGGCCGCGCCAACGGCATCGCCGCGATCACGCCGGAACGGGTGATCCGCGAAGGCGCTGCGATGGAACAGCTGCTGGCGGTGATCGACGAGGACCCCGACATCGCCATGCTGGTGCTCGCCGCGAACCCGGGCGCGGAAGGCCCGGGGCCATTGGTCGCGCTGCTCGCGCACGCGCTGGGCACGTTCCCGGTGCCGGTGACGGTCATTTCCGGCGCGCTCAGCGACCAGAGCGTGGATTCGCTGTCCTAGACTGCTGCTCGTTCGCCTCGCCCCGTTAGCCGGCAGAGGGAAGAAGCGGGTACCCTAACCCGCTGATATAACAGGTGAACGGCCAGCTTACCCCTTGACCGTGCGTTCGCCGTCGCCATCTGCTAGTGGATAGAGCACGCGCCGGCCTTGAACCGGCGACGTCTGGAGAAAACCATGTTCATTCAAACCGAAGCCACCCCCAATCCCGCCACGCTGAAGTTCATTCCCGGCCGCGTCGTGGTCGACGGCGGACCGATGGAATTTGCCAACCGCGAATCGGCCGCACGCTCGCCGCTCGCCGAAAAGCTGTTCGAAGTCCCCGGCGTCACCGGCGTGTTCTACGGCTCGGACTTCATCACCGTGACCAAGGCGAACGGTGAATGGCAACAGCTCAAGCCCGCGATCCTCGGCGCCATCATGGAGCACTACATGTCCGGCGCGCCGCTGCTCGCCGACGGTGCGGCCGCGAGCGATGTCGATCTCGACGAAGAGGACGAGTTCTTTGACGAAGCCGATGCCGAGACGGTCGACATGATCAAGGATCTGATCGAGACCCGCGTGCGGCCAGCGGTCGCCAATGACGGCGGCGACATCACTTTCCGCGGCTTCAAGGATGGTATCGTCTATCTCAACATGAAGGGCTCCTGCGCCGGCTGCCCGTCATCGACCGCGACGCTCCAGCACGGCATCCAGAACCTGCTCAAGCACTTCGTCCCCGACGTGGTCGAAGTCCGGCCGATGTAGGCTGGGGCCGCAAAGGCGTGGACGGCCGGGACAAGCCCGGCCATGATGACGAGCATTCCATGACGGATGGTGCTACCATCGTTCCATGCTGATCCTTGCCATCGATACCGCGCTGGAAGCGTGCGCGGTTGCCGTTCTCGACACCGATGCCGGCCAGCTCCTCGCGCAGGAGCAGCTTCTGATGAAGCGCGGCCACGCCGAAGCGCTGATGCCGATGATCGCGCGCGTGATGCAGTCAGCCAACCTCGCCTTCACAGCGCTCGAGCGCATCGCGGTCACCATGGGCCCCGGAAGTTTCACCGGCCTGCGCGTCGGCATTTCGGCCGCCCGCGGCCTTGCGCTTGCTGCGAAGCGGCCCGCCGTCGGCCTGACCACCTTGTCGGCCTATGCCGCCGCCGTCGTCGGCCAGAGCGGAGCGGCGCCGGTGATCTCGGCGATCGACGCGCGGCACGACCACGTCTATTTCCAGATCGTGGCCGGTGACGGCAGTCAGCTGGTGCGGCCGGGCGTCGCTCCCATCGACGAGGCGATCGCGGCGTCGCAATTCGGCGCGCCGCATCTGGTCGGCAATGCCGCGAAGATCCTCGCCGAGCGCTGGCCGAAAGATATGCCGCAGCCGGTCGCGGTCGACGCGCAGCCCGCGCCCGACATCGGCTGGGTCGCATGGCTTGGCGCCGCCGCCGATCCCGCGACAAATCCGGCGCGGCCGTTCTATCTGCGGGCGCCCGACGCAAAGCCGCCCGCACAACTGCCGCTTGCAGCACAAGCCGCAAGCTCACGATGAAATGGTTGTCGGAATGGTGGCGCGGCGGTACGGCCGTCGTCGAGCCGGCTGTCGCGCGCGACGTCGCACGGCTTGCGCAACTCCACGGCGCCTCCTTCGCGCGCGGTTGGGGCGAAGGCGAGTTCGAGAGCATGCTCAGCGAGCGCAACACGCTGGTGCACCGGTTGCGGCTCGGCCGCAAGACCGTGGGCTTCGCGGTGTCGCGGATCGGCGCAGACGAAGCAGAGATTCTCTCGATCGCGGTCGATCAGGCCCATCGCGGCCGCGGCCTCTCTCGCACGCTGCTGATGACCCATCTCGGCCACCTGGCAGGACGCGGCGTGCGCACAATATTTCTTGAGGTCGAGGAAAATAACCAGCCGGCGCGGCGGCTCTACGACCGAGCCGGATTCATGGTGGTCGGACGCCGCGAACGCTACTATAAGCAGCCGAACGGGGAACAATTGAACGCACTTCTGATGCGACGTGACTTGTCGTAACATTGATGGCAGAAAGCGCCCCGTCAGGCGGACATCACATGACTGGTCTTAAACCTTCCCCCGCTTCCAAGGCGTCCGGCATCGAGGCGCGCTGTGCCGCCACAGGCATGCGCATGACCGAGCAGCGTCGTGTCATCGCCCGCGTGCTCGCGGAGGCGGTCGATCATCCCGATGTGGAGGAACTATATCGCCGCTGTGTCGCGGTCGACGACAAGATCTCGATCTCGACCGTGTATCGGACCGTCAAGCTGTTCGAAGATGCGGGCATCATCGAGCGCCATGATTTCCGCGAAGGCCGCGCGCGCTACGAGCAGATGCGCGACAGCCATCACGACCACCTCATCAACCTGCGCGACGGCAAGGTGATCGAGTTCACCTCCGAGGAGATCGAGAAGCTCCAGGCGGAGATCGCCCGCAAGCTCGGCTACAAGCTGGTCGATCATCGGCTCGAACTCTATTGCGTCCCGCTCGACGACGACAAACCCACAAGTTAAGTGGCGATCGATCTCGTCATCTTCGATTGCGACGGCGTGCTCGTGGACAGCGAGGTGATCTCCTGTCGCGCGCATGCAGATGTGCTGTCGAGGCACGGCTATCCGATCACATCGGAGCAGGTGCTGGTCCGCTTCCTCGGCGTATCCGAGAAAGATGCACGGCGAATGGTCGAACAGGAGATCGGCCGCAATCTTCCCGATGATCTCGAAAGCCAAGTGAATGCTGCGACGCTGCAATTTTATGCCAGCGATTTGCAGCCGATCACCCATGTGGCCGCAGCGATTGGCGCAATCGATTTGCCCAAATGCGTTGCGTCGAGCGGCACGCCGGAGAAGATCCATCATGGCCTGACCTGCGCCGGTCTCTACGATCTGCTTGCGCCGAACATCTTTTCCGCGAGCCAGGTCGCGCGCGGCAAGCCCGCGCCCGATCTTTTTCTGTTCGCCGCCGCGCAGATGAAAGTCGCGCCGGAGCGGTGCCTCGTGATCGAGGACAGCGTCCCCGGGGTGACCGGCGCGCATGCCGCCGGGATGACCGTGCTGGGCTTTCACGGTGGCAGCCATTGCCCGCCGGGCCACGCTGAAAGGCTCCGGGCCGCCGGGGCCGGATTGACGTTCGACGATATGCGGCAATTGCCGGAGCTGGTCCGGCGGGTCGCGGCGGACACCCTGGCGGGCTGATTCAGGGTATTTTCTGAGTGCAGCTGGCGGCTGCCGGGACACGCACACGCCCGGAATCCCGAGGTTTTGGCGGGATTCCGCACTTCCCGCCAGCGCTCGCCCCGGAATGACAGCCCAAAGGGCGCCAATCGCTGGATTTTCGCCTCCCCAGCCTATATCTGAGGGCGGTCCTCCACCTCAATTCCGGATTCCATGACGCCGCCGCGCAAGCTGCACATCAAATCATATGGCTGCCAGATGAACGTCTACGATGCCCAGCGCATGGTGGACACGCTGGCCCCGGAAGGATTCGTGGAGACGGCCAGCGCTGATGACGCCGACCTCGTCATCCTCAACACCTGCCATATCCGCGAGAAGGCCTCGGAAAAGGTCTATTCGGAGCTCGGCCGCCTGCGCGTCGCCAAGGACGCCGCCGCGCGCGACGGGCGTACCATGCAGATCGCGGTCGCAGGCTGCGTGGCACAGGCCGAGGGCGAGGAGATCGTGCGCCGTGCACCCGCGGTCGACGTCGTGGTGGGACCGCAGAGCTATCATCATTTGCCGCAGCTGTTGAAGCGCGCCGGCAATGAAGGCCGCGCCATCGAGACCGAATTCCCGGCTCAGGACAAGTTCGGCTTCCTGGCCCAGCCCAAGCCCGGCGCGATCCGCGCCCGCGGCATTTCCGCTTTCGTCACGGTGCAGGAAGGCTGCGACAAGTTCTGCACCTTCTGCGTCGTGCCTTACACGCGTGGCTCGGAAGTCTCGCGGCCGGTGACAAAGATCGTCGACGACGTGAAGCGGCTCACCGAGAACGGCGTGCGCGAGCTCACGCTGATCGGACAGAACGTCAACGCCTATCACGGCGAGGGACCGGACGGAAAAAGCTGGCCGCTCGGCAGGCTGCTGGAGCACCTCGCGGCGCTCCCGGGCGTCGCGCGGCTGCGTTATTCGACCAGCCATCCGCGCGATGTCGATGACAGTCTGATTGCAGCCCATCGCGATCTCCATGCCTTGATGCCGTTCGTGCACCTGCCGGTGCAGTCGGGCTCGGACCGGATTCTGGCTGCCATGAACCGGAAACATACCGCCGATGATTATCGGCGTGTCGTCGACCGTTTCCGGTCCGCACGCCAAGACATTGCTTTCTCATCAGATTTTATCGTCGGCTTCCCCGGCGAGAGCGAGCAAGATTTTCTCGCGACCCTCGCGCTTGTCACGCAAATCGGCTACGCTGCGGCATATTCGTTCAAATACTCCGCCCGGCCGGGAACGCCGGCCGCGGACATGCAGGAGACGGTGTCCCCCTCCGAGATGGACCAGCGATTGGAGCGGCTCCAGGAACTGATCGACAGCCAGCAATCGGCCTTCAACAAGGCTGCGATTGGCTCAACGGTCGATGTGCTGTTCGAGCGCCCGGCCCGCAAGGACGGCCAGATCGTCGGCCGCACCGCCTTCCTCCAGCCCGCGCATGTGATGGCCTCCCCGGACATCATCGGACAGATCCTGCCGGTCCGGATCGACAGTCTCGAACGCTACAGCTTCCTCGGTGAGCTCGCCATGGCGCACGAGCCCGCTTTATCGCCCATCGCCACTGGAGCCTGAACCCTTGCCCAAAAGCGCATCGGATTCGTCTTCTTCCATCGCTCCCAGCCGCAAATTTGACCGCGACATGCAGGTTCCGCCCGAGACCCAGGTCGTCATCGATTTCGACGACAACCGCGCCGCGTCCGCGCTAGTTGGCCCTTATGGCCAGCATCTGGCACAGATCGAACGGCGGCTTGGCGTCGTCGTCGATTCCAAGGGCAACCACATCACGATTGGCGGCTCGCGCGACGGCTGCGATGCCGCGCGCCGGG